>NZ_AP012323.1:1895176-2211039 GCF_001025135.1 Bifidobacterium bifidum ATCC 29521 = JCM 1255 = DSM 20456
ACGCTCACGCTGACCGTCGTGTATTCGGGCGAGTAGCGGATGGCGTTTTCGACGAGGTTCTTCACGGCCATGGTGAGGGTCTCCCGGTCGACCATGATGGCGATGTCGCGCTGCGCCTCGTCGTCCGCGGCGGCGTCAGCGTCGACCGGCGCCTGCTCGCCGCGCAGCGACAGCCGTATGGCGATGTGCTTCGCACCGGCCTGCACCAGGTTCTCGCCGACGGCCGCGCGCACCACCGACATGGCGGATATGCGCTGCGCCTTGAGCATCGCCGGCGCGTCCTGCGCGCGCTGCAGTTCGATCAGGTGGGTCACCAGTTCGGTCAGCCGCGCGGACTCCTTGGTGATGCGGCCGGCGAAATACCGCACGGCGCCAGGGTCATCCGCCGCGTCGGAGACGGTTTCGGCGAGCAGCGAGATCGCGCCTGCGGGGGTCTTCAGCTCGTGGGAGACATTGGTGACGAAGTCGCGGCGCATCCGCTCGAACCGACGCTGCTCGGTCACGTCGTTGATGAACACCGCGTACAGACCGTCGCAGATATGGCCGACGCGTACGCGCAGGTAGCTGTCGGAGGGCGCAGAGCTGCCGGCGGTGACACCTCGTCCGGAAATCGCGCTCGACATGCGGGTCAGGTCGAGCGAGACGCACATCTCGCGTTCCCGCACGCCCCCGTTCTCCACCACGACGTGCAGGATGTCGAGGATCTCGTCCTTGACGATCCAGCCGTTCTCGATGACATCGACGTTCACCTGGCTTTTGCTGGAGCACCGCACGGAACCGTTGCCGTCGCAGACGATCACCTCGGACGGCATGACGTCGATGAGCCCCTGTTCCGCCTCGCGCACCGGCACGTCGGTGCCGAACAGCGAGCCGGAATCGCTCCCCTGTCCCGCCAGCGTGTCGCGTTCGCCGGACTCGCGCCCCAGCGCGTACGACCTCGATACGGCAATCACCAACACGATAATCGTCACCAGCACCGCCAACGCCACATGCACCCATGTCATCGGACCCGTCCCGCCTTTCCTCGGCCCTGCACCGCTCTCATCCACCCGCACCGATGATGCGGATGCGGATGGTTTCAGCGTAACGGCTCCGCACGTCCCGCCGCCAGCGCGACTACGTAAGTTTGCCAGTTGTTCAACTTGCCGTGTCCTTCCGCGGCACAGCCCGTCGGAGCGAGCCGCGCACGGCGTCACATGCGCCGCAGGATGTCGAGCACGATGCGGGCCGCGGTATCCGCGTATTCGGAGATGTCGAAGCCCTTGAACTCCTCGTAGTCGGTGTCGGCGTTGTCGCTCAGCGCGCGGATCACCAGCGCGGGTACTTCGTTTCGGGCGGCGACGTGCGCCACGGATGCGCCTTCCATCTCGACGGCGTCGGCGCCGGTGTCGTGGATGACCTTGGCGATCTGCGCCGGCGTATCGACGAAGTAGTTGCCGGACGCGATGATGCCGATGATGTGCGTGACGCCCATGGCCGCGAGCGCCTGGTCGGCGAGGGACAGCAGACGGTCGTCGGAGTGGAATTCCTCGACGGGCTGCTGCTCGGTGCCGGGCTTCCATTGGCCGACGAGTCGCATGTCGGTGTCGAGGTAGCGCAGTGTGCCGCCGAGCACCACGTCGTTGATGTGCAGGTTCCGGTTGAGGTTGCCGGCGATGCCGGAGAAGATCACCGCGTCGGGATGGTATGCGTCGATCAGGTGCTGGGTGGTGGCGGCGGCGTTGACCAGTCCCATGCCGCCGACGGTCGCGACGGCGGTGACGGTGCCTCCGTCGTTGGTTCCCAGCGTGCCGCGCGTCACGTCGAGGCCGGCTTGGCGGTCGTGGGTGACGTCGTTCAGTGATGCGGCGATGAGTGCGACTTCGTCGTCCAATGCGCCGATGATGGCGATGGTGGTCATGGGAATCCTTTCCGTGTGGTTGTTCGTGAAGAGTGATGGACGCCGTTTCAGCGCCAGCGCCGGGCGGACACCGCGTCGGCGAGCTCGTGCAGCAGCCGTTCCGTCTCGTCCCAGCCGATGCAGCGGTCGGTGATCGACTTGCCGTAGACCAGTTGGTCGAGCGGGGCCGCCGGCTGGTTGCCGCTTTCGATGAAGCTTTCCATCATGATGCCGGTGATGCCTTCCTCGCCATCGGCTATGCGCCGGGCGATGTCTCGCACGACCTCTGCCTGCCGGTGCTCGTCCTTGCCGGAGTTGCCGTGCGAGCAGTCGATGATGAGCCCGTGGGTGGCGGCAGATTCTGCCGGCATCATCGCGCGCACGTCGTCCATCGCACGGCGCACGGATGCGGTGTCGTAGTTCGGCCCGTGGATCGAGCCGCGCAGCACCACGTGGCAGTCCGGGTTGCCGAGCGTCTCCACCGCGCAGGCCCGGCCCATGTGGTCGATGCCGAAGAACGTGTGCTGCTGCGCGGAGGCGTAGCAGCCGTTGACGGCGGCCTTGACGGACCCGTCGGTCGCGTTCTTGAATCCGATCGGCATCGACATGCCGCTGGCGAGCTGGCGGTGGACCTGCGATTCGGTGTTGCGGGCGCCGATCGCGCCCCAGCTGACCGCGTCGGAGATGAACTGGGGGCTGGTGGGCTCCAGGAATTCCGTGGCGGCGGCGAGTCCTTCGCCCAGCACGCCGATCAGCGTCTTGCGCGCGAGCAGCAGGCCCTTGCGGATGTTGTGGCTGCCGTCGATGTCGGGGTCGTTGATCAGCCCCTTCCAGCCAACCGTCGTTCGCGGCTTCTCGAAGTACACGCGCATCACGATGAGCAGTTCGCCTTCGGTCTCCTTCATCACCTTCGACAGCCGGTGCGCGTAGTCGAGCGCGGCGTTCGGGTCGTGCACCGAGCAGGGGCCGACGATGACGAGCAGACGGTCGTCCTGCCCATACAGGCAGGCGCGTATCTCGTCGCGCGAGTAGGCGACGATCTCCTGCGCGGCGGAGTCAAGAGGCAGTTCCGCCAACACCTGGGCCGGGGTGGGCAGCGGTTCGAGCTCCAGCACACGGCGGTTGATGATACGGCTGACGCCCACCTGATCCTCCCAGCGCGGCACGCCCGTGGCGAGCAGCGGGTTCTTGCCCTCGTCCATGGCCTGCCGGATGGCCCGCAGCTCCTCCGGCGTGTTCAGCGGCTTCGGGCCGGCGTGACGCGGCGTGCCCTGCGGCGTACGCTCTCCCATGTTCTGCTGCTGCATGACGTGATGTCTCCTTGCCTTGTTCTCTCCCCCAAGGATAAGGCACGGCCCTGTACTTGGCCATACACGGGCCGCGCCAGCCCGTATCCGCCGCGCATGACGAACGTCCCCATGCCCCGCGTCGAACGGGCACGGGGACATTACGATGTTCTGGAGCGCTGCCGTCTCGCCGGCCGCGGCGTCCTTGTAGTCGCCGGCCGCGATCGCGACCACCGGCAACACCGCCAGGATCGTCTTCCAGGGAGTTTTGCGCCCTGAGTGCCGTGCCGATTCCGCCATCACGCGCCCTCCTTCACCGACGCGAACAACGTCACGCCTTCGCCCACAGTTGCCGTGCATTCATCATGATGAGCCATGCCCTTTCAGTCTTCTTTGACTTGCGCCACGCTGCGGTCGCGCACTAATACCCCCCTGCCCGCGCTGGCACCTATGCCAACACGCGCCGGTATCCGCGGTGTTTCTTGAAGGAGAGGAACCACCGCTTGAACTCTTATGCGAGCCTAACATGAAACGGGAAAAAAACGGGGGCACTTGATTTATACAAGAGTTGTTGTACAATATTTCTTGTCAATTGGATATCGCTTCATAACATGAGCGCAGCATCACACGCGACAGGTGTCATGAGGCACGGAAGGAACGGACATGGCACAGGCTTCCGACACGGCGCAACCGCAGACGCCGCCCCGCCGCGACAACCCCGCGACAGTCACCGACACGAACCGCCTGAAGGCGCTGTCGCACCCCACACGACTGCGCATACTGACCGTGATGAGCGACACCGAACCCGTCACGGTCGGCCAGATCGCCGAACAGCTCGGAGAATCGGCCGGAACGGTCAGCTATCACCTGAAACAGCTCGAAAAGGCCGGATTCGTCACGCAAACGCCATCACCCGACGGAGACAACCGCAGAAGCTGCTGGCTGGCCGCCCAACGCAGACTGGAAATCAACGCGGACGCGGCCGTCGATTCGGCAATGGCGACGACAATGGATCAGGTCAGCTCCACGCTTCGGCAAGAGGCATGGCAGCGATACAGGTCGGCCTCTGACAACCTGCCCAAACAGTGGACGGACCCAACGGTGACGAGCAGCAGCGTGCTGCGGCTGACAAGCGAGGAATACGCGCGCATGTCACAGGAGTTGCGCGAGCTCTTCAACACATGGACATCACGCGACCTCGCACACGAGGAAGGGGACGGCTCGCAACCCGTCATGCTCAACATCGACGCCTTCAGATGGCTGCCATAACGGCGGCCTGACATACCCTCTCACCCCACGCCCTGCGCCCACAATGCAATGGGCGAGCGCAAGCATACGCAATTTCACCCCTCGACGCACAACACCCCTCAACTTATTCAAAGGAAACATCATGCCCGAATCATCGCAGGCGCAAACCGCGCCACACCGCGAACGCACTTCCCCGCAACGCAGTGAATCGCTGTGGGGCAACCCCACATATCGTCAATGGTTCACTGCAGACACCGCCTCGACGATCGGAGCCGCGATGAGAGGCTT
Source organism: Bifidobacterium bifidum ATCC 29521 = JCM 1255 = DSM 20456 (assembly GCF_001025135.1). NCBI lineage: Bacteria > Bacillati > Actinomycetota > Actinomycetes > Bifidobacteriales > Bifidobacteriaceae > Bifidobacterium > Bifidobacterium bifidum. Next base: position 1,899,878 of record NZ_AP012323.1, read on the forward strand.
CGCGATCTCGCTGATCGCCTTCTCGCTCACCCAATCGGTGGTGCTCGCCGGATGGCTCGCCACGTTCAGCCAAATTGCCACGCATGTCAGCGACGTGTTCGGCGGCACGGTCGTGGACCGGCACAACCGCAAAGGGCTCATCATCGCCAACGCCGTGTTCGGCACGCTGCTGTGGGGAACGGTGTTCGTGCTGATCGCCCTGCATGCGATCGCATTCCCGATATTCGCCATCGTGACGGTCGCGGCGTCAGCGGTCAACGGACTACTCGCCAACGCGACCAACGCGATGCTGCGCACGATCATACCGACCCGCGAATATCCGAAGGCGCAAAGCCTCAATCAGGGGCGCGATTCCGTGGTCAGCATCGCGGGATCCCCGCTCGGCGGTGTGCTGTACGCGGTCGCGCCGTGGCTGCCGTTCGCGGTCGCCTCGCTGATGTACGCGATCAGCGGTGTCAGTGCCGCCCAGCTGCGCGTCGACGAACATGTCCGCGACATGGTGACGACAGATCGCAAGAGCAAGCGCCCCGACACCGCGTCGCAAGCGGACTGCACGTCCGATGCCGCCGTCGCGCCCGACGCCGATGCGACAGCAGAGTCGGCGCACACCTCGTTCTTCGAGGATTTCATCGAAGGATGGCGCTGGACGCTGCGCAGGCACACGCTGCTGGCGATCTGCGTAATCGCCGCGCTGGTGAATTTCGGGCTCAACGGCGTGTTCGCCGCGGTGAACCTGCAACTGGTGAGCACCCACGTGGACTCCGTGCGACTCGGTTTCGTCAACACCGTCATGGGAGTCGGCATGCTGATCGGCGCGGTGATCGCCGCACGGGTATGCGAGCGAGTGCACATGGGCACCGGTCTGGTCGTCCTGTCGGTGACGTCGCTGCTGACATTGCTGCCGATGCTGTTCAGCAACGATTACCTGGTGATACTGGCGTCATCGCTGATCGTCGGGCTGCCCATCCCCACCATCAACTCGCTGCTGATGGGATTCGTGTTTGCCAAAGTGCCGAGCGAGATGCAGGGACGTGTCGAGTCGGCGAGCGGCATGCTGTCGATGATACCCACGCTGTTCTGCTCAGCGCTCGCCGGCTCCCTGCTGCCACGCATCGGGTTCGGCGCCACGATTGGCCTGTTCCTGGCCGTGCTTGCGGTCAATGTGGTCATCGCGCTGCTGATGCCGTCGATCCGCTCGCTCCCCGCCGCCGACCACTGGGACGACGCGTCGCTGTGACGATGCATCACTGAAGCAGCGCCAATGCAAAAAAACGGTTCGGCGCGGCCTCTCGAACAGACAAGGCCACGCCGAACCTACGTATATGCTAACAGCCATGTATTGTGGCATGCCCCACCTAGCGGCCTAGGCCGGGCACCGGATCAGAGCGCGCGACGCGCGTCGATGGCGTCGGCGAGCGTGTGCAGCAGCTCCTCGGTGCGCTCCCACGGCACGCAGGAGTCGGTGACCGACTGGCCATACACCAGCTGGTCGAGCGGTGCCGGTTTCTGATGCCCGCCCTTGAGGAAGCTCTCCATCATGACGCCGAGGATGCCCGGCTCTCCATCGGCGATACGCGAGGCGATGTTCTCAATGACCTCGGCCTCGACGTTCTCATCCTTGCCGCAATTGCCGTGCGCCGCATCGATGACCAGACCGCGTTCGCTCGGACCGCTCGCCTTCGACGCGCGCAACGCCTCAAGCGCGGCCGCCACGGAAGCCGCATCGTAGTTCGGGCCGGTGTTCGACCCACGCAGGATCAGATGGCAGTCCGGGTTGCCCTTCGTTTCGGCGGAGATCACGCGGCCATCCAGGTTGATCGACAGGAAATGGTGCTCGAACCCGGCCGCGAAACACGAGTCGGCGGCCGGCTTGATCGAACCGTCGGTCGCGTTCTTGAAGCCGATCGGCATCGACATGCCGCTCGCCAGCTCACGATGCACCTGCGACTCCGTGTTGCGCGCGCCGATCGCCCCCCAACTGATCAGATCGCAGATGTACTGCGGCGTAATCGGATCCAGCCATTCGGTCGCCGTCGGCAGCCCCAGGCCAAGCACGTCGGTCAGCACCTTGCGCGCCAGCCACATGCCCTTGCGGATATCGAAGCGGCCATCCAGATCCGGGTCGTTGATCAGACCCTTCCAGCCGATCGTCGTGCGCGGCTTCTCGAAATACACGCGCATCACGATCATCAGTCGGTCCTCAAGCTCGCCCTTGAGCGCCGCAAGACGCTGCGCGTACTCGTGCGCCGCTTTCGGATCGTGAATCGAGCACGGGCCGACGATGACCAGCAGACGATCATCGCGACCGTGCAGGATGTCGCGGATCTGCTGACGCGATTGCAGCACCAGGTCGCTCATATCATCGGTGAGCGGCAGTTCCCTGAGAAAATACCGCGGTGCCGGAATCGGGTCGAGCTGGCGAATGTTCACGTCCACCGTTTCAGGGAACACGGCATTCCCGCCCAAATGCCGCTCGTCCTCGGAACTGTCCGGACCACGAAGCCCTGCCATCGCTCTGCTCTCCTTCCGCACCGCAGGCCGGCGTCTTTCGACCCGCGCCCTCACGTCGCATACCAATACCGAACACACAATAGTAGGTGCCGTCGGAATACGGAAAACAACGGCTGCAATGCGGGCACGGCGGAGCCGCGAAACCGTCACCCGGCGAAAGTCCCATTCCGGCGGCTGCGGATGGGACTTTCGCGGGATGGAGATGGGGCGCTATTCGCAGGCGACGCCGTCGCCGTCGCGATCGAGTTTGGTCGAGTAGCCGGGCTGCCCTTTGTATAGCGGCGCTTTGCCGGCTGCACGCACCGCGGCGCAGTTCTTGTAGTAGACATCGGAACTGTCGCCGTCAGACGGAGCGGCCGGCTCCACCACCGTGCCCGACTCGGACTGTTCGCCCGATGAACCGTCCTGCGATGAGCTGCCTTGCGACACGTCCTCCTGCGGCGCCACTGATTCCGCGCCGTCGCCGGTCGGAACGGTCTGGGCCGGGCAGGACGACAGCACGCGCGACATCGCATCATGCTCGGCCTGCGTCACCCACAGCGAGTACTTCGCCTTCACGCCGATCTGCCGAGCCACGTATGAGCAGCGGAACGATTTGTTGGCGGGCAGCCAGGTCGCCGCGTCGCCGTCGGACTTGCGCTGGTTCGACGGGCCGTCCACCGCGAGCAGGTTGTACGGGTCATTCGCCAGCTGCTTGCGCCGGTCGGCGATCAGCTGCTGCGCGCCCTTCTGCCATGCGTCCGACAGCGCCACCACATGATCGATCTGCACGGCCGCCGAGGTGCTTTGCCCGCGCACGAAATCAATCACCGCGGCGGTGTACGGGTCGACGAGCCGACCGCTGGTCACCACGCAATTGTGCGTACCGGCCTTGTGAGTCTTGTTGGTGAGGTCACGGTTGAGGATGTCGTTGCGCGTGTCGCACCCGTTGTGGTCGACGTCGGCCCATGCCGCGCCGAACTGGTCGCGCGAATAACCGGTTTTCGGTGCACGTCCCTTGACCGGCAACGTCTCCAGCACGCTCGTGGCGAGCTGTCCGCCGGACGCGGAAGCCGAGCTTGACGGTTCGGACGACTCAGCCGATTCGGATTGTCCGGACGACTGACGCTCAGCCGACCCCGCATCGGAGCCGGGAGTTCCGCATGCGCCGACGGTCAACACGAACGCGATCGGGATAAGACACGTCAGTATTCGATTGAATGTATTGAATGATGTGCGGCTTCCGACCAACGCTTTCTTCATCATGCAGCTTTCTCTGGGCTTATTCCGCTATGCCGCAACCGATGCGCGGTCCTCTGGCTAGAAACATCATTGTCATCCAACAATAGCGGAAGACCGCCGCCAATGACGATTCCCCACATCGAACGGCACATTCCTTTCGTAAAATGTCCATCCGACACGGGGAATCGACGAAATCGGTCATTCAGTCTCGTGCTCGACGCACGGGCCGATACCTCGCTCAGGCCAGCGCACCCATCGGATCCCATGCGGGGAGCATGGTGGCGGGCTCGGCGAGCGCGGCCTGATACTCGGCCGGGAGCATCGCCTTGGGCACGGCCACCTCGTACACGTACTCGGTGAACCAGTCGTCGCTCATCGTGAAGTAGCCCTTGTCGGCAATCTTGTCGCCCCAGGAGTTCTCCACGCGCCAGCGACGGGTCGTGGTGCCGTCATCGGCCACGTCCACGCCGACGAACGCCATCGCATGGTTCATCGCGGAGTCGCCGAAGCGTACGCGCGACTCCTTGTCCATGTCGAAGTCCACATCGTAGACGCTGCCGTACTCGAACAGGTCAGTCGCCCACGCGCCGCGCTCGCGATCCATGAACGGACCGCAGTCCGCGCCGAACCACACCGGGATGCCCTTTTCGGTCAGGATCGCGCGCACGCAATCCTTCATGAACTGGTTCGGCACGTTCAGGTACTCGGTCGGGTTGCCGCCGGCCACGTTGCCCAGGTGCTCGATGCCGATCTTCTTGCCCTTGGCGTGCTCGCGGCGCGGATCGTCCACGAGGCACACGTAATCCTCAAGGTCGGCGGTGCCCACGTACTTCTTCCAGAACTCGACGGGCGTGATTTCGCCGTCGCGGTGGAACATGCCCTCGGAGTCGGTCCACTCCCAGTCGAAGCTCTTCGGCGGCTCGCCCAGGTGAATCGTCAGGATGCGGTGGCCGGCGGCGACGGTCTTGGCGACCTCGTCGTCGATCGACGCGGGGTCGGAGTACATGTGCGCCACGGCAGTGTGCAGCAGGTGGCGCAGCTGCGTGTTCATAGCGCCCGTGTTCTTCGAGGATTCGGTCTCCGGGAACAGGTCCTTCGGCACGGCACCGTACTTCTTGTACACGTTCAGCGCCATCGTCCACTGGCCTCCGTCACCCATCACGTCGGCGAGCAGGTGCTGGATCAGGCGCGAGTCGGACGGCTCTCCGGCACGAACCAGCGCGGCGACGTCCTGCAGGAAGTAGTTGACACGCTCCAGCTTGTCGAAGTACATCGCGTAGTTCTGGGAGAACTCGAACTCCTTGACGCCGAGGTTCTTCTTGGCGACGAAACGGGCCACATTCAGCGAGCTGAACAGCCAGCAGCGACCGGAACGGTCCTGATGGGTGACCTCGCCGTTGTCGACGGTGACGGAGAAGCGGCGCTGCAGCAGACGGGAACGGTCATAGTTCAGCGCGACCTTGTCGATACCGGCGGCGGTGACGGCGTTCATGGCCAGACGGTTGGACTGGCTGGCATCGAATGATGTGACCAGATCGTTCAGCTGCTCGCCGGACAGCGGTGTGATTTCAGACGATGACGTGTTCTCGGTCATGCTGCTCCTTTGACTTGGGACGTGCGCGGCCGGTTTTGTGGCCGCAATGAAACGTGGCATCCAGCGTTTGACCGGATGCCACGACGGGTCTCTAATGAGTGTAGCGGCGACAGCGGATTCCCGCCATCGAACCGGTTCAATACCTTGATTCGGCAGGAGCTCGGCGACTTCTACAGCCGCCTGCGGGCCGGACGGCGAAGCCCGGCATCCGACGCTTCGGAATCCCGGCCGACTGCTATTCGGCGGTTTCGGCCTCGCCGGCCTCGGTGTGCTCGGCCACATGCTCGGCGACCGGCTCGGCGGCGACCGCTTCCGCATCCTGATTGTCGTCATGCTCCGCGACGGCATGCGACTCATACGCCGGTGCCGGCTCATCCTGCGCGGCGGCATTGTACAGCGGCACATCGGGCGCTCCCTGATGCGACGCGGCGCCAGGCCGCTCCGCCCCCTGCTCGTTCATGAACCCGAATCCGCTGAACGCCTTGGTAAACATCGAACGCAGCTCGGACACGCGCTGCGTGATGGCCGCCTCACGCGATTGCAGCTCGGCGATGCGCCCCTGAAGATCCTCCAGCTCGACCTGCGCGGCCTTGCGGCGATCCTCGATCTGCGACGCCGCATCCTCGCCGGCCTTTTCCAGGATCTGCGCGGCCTGATCGTCGGCCTCCTTGCGCTTGCTCGCCGCATACGTGTCGGCATCCTCGCGCACGGTCTTCGCCTGGCCGATCAGCTCGTCGGATTCCTTCTTGGCGGCCACGCGACGCTCTTCGAGGTTTTCGAGCAGCTCGCTCACCTTCTTGGTCGCTTCGTCCTGCTGGGCGGCGATGTCAGTGCGAATCTGCTCGACCTCGGCGTTGACCTGGCTCATCGTCTGCGTGTGGCGGACCTCGGCGTCGTCGCGAATCTCCTGCGCCTTCGCCTTGGCCGCATCGATAATCTCGCCCGCCCTGCGCTGCGCGTCGGCCATCATCTTGGACACCTGCTCGCGCACGTCGGACAGTTTCTTGTTCGCCTCCGCGAGCGCCGCCTGAATCTGGTCGTTGGACTCGGACTTGAGCTTGGCAATCTCCTCGTTCGCGCTCCTGCGCTGCGAGGCGATCTGCTGGGTCGCCTTCGCCTGCATCTCGGCGATCTCGCGCTCCTGCTTGGCGCGCTCCGACGCCATGCGCTTTTCATGCTCCTCGCGCGAATTGGTGAGTTCGAGATCGACGGACTGACGCTGCTCGGTCACGATCTTCGCCGTTTCGGCGCGCAGCTGGGCGGCGTCCTGCTGCGCGCTGGTCGTAATGGTCTGCGCCTGATTGGTGGCGTTGCCGGTAATCGTATCGGCCTTGGCCTGAGCGTCATCGAGAAGATGCTGCGCATCCAGCTTCGCATTGTTGATCAGCGTCTCCGCCTGAGCCTTGGCGGACGCGCGAGTCGAGGCGGCATCCTGCTTGGCACGCTCCAACAGCTCGGTGCTGGTCTGCTCCGCGGAGGCAAGCATCTGCTGGGCGTTGGCGCCCAACGAGGCGAACGTGTGGTTCTTGGACGACTGACGGTTGCGCTCCTCCTGCAGCTTCGCCTGCAACTGCAGCAGACGATCCCCGTCCTGCTTGATCTGCGCACGCAACGCGGCCAGCGTCTGCTGCGCGCTGGCAAACGCCCGGTCCACCTGCTCCTTATCGTATCCACGTATCACAATCGGGAACTGGTCCGCCATGTTCGGTTCCTTTCGCCATTACACCTGCTCGTTAGCACAACCACACACGACTGTACCGCATGGCGTCAAGCCCACGCCAGAAACGCGACGAACCATACGCGAACGTACACACATGCCAGCAAGAAACCAGCTGCATCCCAGCAAAACGTCAGGCGATGAGAATATCCCCGGACGACGGCTGCAGATAATAACGGACCGTCTCGCGCACCACATCGCGCCCGGCACGCACCTGCTGGCGCAGATCCAGGCCGTTCTGCAGCCTGCTGCCGCCATTGATCGGAGGGAAGCTGACGAAGCCGGCCAGCACACGATCCTGTGTCGCCGTCCAGTGCAGCAGCTGGTAGAACAGCGAATTGCATACGAACGTGCCCGCGTCGGAACTGAGCGTGGCGGGTATGCCGTCGCGCGCGAAATCGTTGATGATGGCCCGCAACGGCAAACGGGTCCAATATGCGGCCGGGCCGTCCTTGATGATCGGCTCGAACCGCGGCAGCGCGTTGTCGGCGTCAGGGCGGGCAGCGTTCATCAGGTTCGTGGCGCAGCGTTCCATCGCCACGCTGTGCGCCGCATGCTTGAGACCGGTCGCGATCACGATGTCCGGCCGGGTCGCGTCCAAGGTCTCCAGCAACGTGGGCCAAGCGTTGGCGAAGCTGACCGGGAGCGCCACGGTGTTGATGGACACGTTGGCGTCATGCAGCGGATCGTCCACGTCGGACGGCTCCCCGATGCCGTCGCGGACGAGCGCCTCGGGCACTTCGTACGACGGGTTGACGTCGATGTTCTCGTAGTGGTCGAACCCACAAATCACGACATTGAGCTGCTGCATGATGCCAGTGTACCCCGCGAACGCCTGCCGCTGCTATTGCTCGCGGACCTGGGCGAACACCTGATGCATCCGTTCGCGTGCGAGACGCTTGCGGATCTCCAGCGAGATCTGCTCGGCCTGGGGCAGGTCGTCGCGCGTGGTGATCTTCATGTTGGTCCGGGAGCCGGCCACGATGGCGACCGGGACGTCGGGCAGGTAGTCGACGACCACGCGCGTATCATCGGTCGGATGGAAATCGGGGTCGCGCGAGGCTAGCTCGTATGCGCGGCGGATGGTCTCGAACCGGAATGCCTGCGGAGTCTGCGCCCGGAACATGTTCGCGCGGTCCGGGACGGAGCGCACGACCTTGCGGTCGCCCAGATCCTCGGTGAGCAGCATCGTGTCGGTGGAGGCGAATGCGACCGTGGCTGCCTCGAACTCGTCCAGCGCGGTGACGCATCCGTCGATCGAGGACTGCTCGACAAACGGGCGCACCGCGTCGTGGATCAGCAGTTTCGCGCGGGGCGGGATGCCAGCTGCCCCCAGCGCCTGCAGAGCCGCCGCAGTGCTGTCGGCGCGTTCGGCGCCGCCGTCAATGATCATGCGCACCTTCGGGTAGCCGGCCTCATCGACCAGGCGTTCCACTTCATCGCGCACCTGCGGGTTGACGACGACGATGGTGTCGGTGACATGCGGGTTCTGCTCGAACGCCTCGATGGACCAGCAGACGATCGGCTTGTCGTCGACGCTCACCAGCTGCTTGGGGTTGTCCGGATCGAAGCGCGTGCCGAAGCCGGCGGCCAATACCACGGCGACGACCGGTGCTTCGGGTTCTCTGTCATCTCTCTGAGTCATACCGCCCACCGTATGACCCGCCCTGCCCGGGTGTGACGGAAGCCACACTCTTCTGCACGGAATTTTTTCTGATTCGACGACGAACAGGCCGCCGACACCGGTGTCGGCCCCGCCGCAACGGGCTATCTCGCTTTCGAGGGGTTGATTTCGGCTCGGCCGAACATCTATCTGCGTTTCAAGGGGTTGCCAAAACACGATACCGCGAGTATTAAGCGCCAAACGCCATTGGAATCATGCGGTTTAGGGCCTTGGGCTACTTGGCCATCAACCTCACGAAACGAAGATAGATGTTCCCGACCGGTGGAATCAACCTCACGAAACGAAGATAGCGGCCCGATTCGTCACAACCGAGGCAAATCGGGGTCAGCCGCGCATGATCAGGGCGAGCAGGCGTCCCTCGTGCGCCTTGCCGGCGAGCGAGGCGCGGCGGTGGGAGTACCACAGCGGGTTCTCCAGCGTGCACATGCTGTGGCGCACGGTGCTCCAGCGGTCGGCGAGCGCAGGCTCGCCTTCGCCGTCGGCGGCACACAGCGAGGCAAGCTCTTCGTCTTCATACAGGTATTGGGAGGCGGCGTTGACGCGCGGGCGCGAATCGACGATGCTGTCGGCGGGAACACCCGCCTTGGCAAGCTCCATGCGGGCGGCCTTGGCGATGTCGATGCCGGGGCCTCCGAATCGCGTCAGAGTGAACGTACCGGGGAATTGCGCGTCGAACTCGCCGGCGATGGCGTCGCCGACCTCGTAGCAGTCGCCGCAGATGCACGGTCCGAGCGTGGCCGCGATGCGCTCCGGCGCAGCGCCCTTGGCCACCATCGCATCAATCGTGGCACCGATGATGCCGCGCTGCAGGCCCTTGCGCCCGCAGTGAGCGGCGCCGATCACGCCGGCCTGGGCGTCGGCCATCAGCACCGGCAGGCAATCCGCAGCGAACATGCCCAGCGCCACACCCGCGCGATACGTGACTTGCCCGTCCGCCTCCACGACGGTCGCGGCCTGCGCCTCGCCGTCGGCGGTCACCTCACCGGGCGTGCCGGACACATCGAAGCCGAACGGGGTGTTCAGATGCCATGATGCATCCACGTCCACCGCACGCCCGGAATGCACCTGACTGACCAGCGAGAGCCCGCAGCCGACGGATTTCGCGAGCGACACGCGATTGGCGAGAATCGCCTGCAGGTCGTCGCCGCCCTTGCCGCCGAGATTGCAATCGCCGAAATCGCCGTGGCTCACCCCGCCCAGGCGCGTGGTGTAGACGACAGTGACACCAGGCGCCAGCGCGATCGGGATCGTCACTGGAACCGGGTTGCCCTCCTCGTCGGTGGGGCTGATGGCGTTGCTGTCCAGAATCTCATCATCAAACTGCGTATCGCTCATGATTCCTTATCCTATGTGATTGCATGCTCTTCGGCTCGGCGATTGGCGTCAGGCGGCTTTGAGGGTGGGGTGCTTGGTGCGGGAGCGGATCGCGGCGTTGACCGGCACCTCATGCGGGCACGGCATGGAGAACACGTGCGCCGGATTGTTGATGGCTTGCACCCAGTTGCCGTCGGCGTCGCGAAGGCCGTTTTCGGGCACGGTGTAGATGAGCGGCGCATCGCCCGGCAGCAGGAATTCGATCTCCTGGCCGGGTTCGATCTTGTTGCGGCTCATCAGCGTGACGCGACCGCCTTCGTCCGGGCTCCACGACAGCACTTCGCCGACGACCAGCCATGAGCGGAAGTAGCCGCTGCGGTTGGTGTTCTCGGTGACCTTGCGGTCCGGGTAGTAGAAGCCGGTGGAGTATTCGCGGTGAGCGACCTTGTAGGGTTCCTCTTTCAACCATTCGGGCAGTGTGACGGGCGGCGCGGGCGCGACGGCCGCATGCTGCCAGCCGTTCGTGTCGATCGGGGACTCGTCGCGCGTGTTCGATTTGCGGCGCGTGCTGCGGGCCTGTTGTTCAAGATCGGAGATACGGTCTGGGGCGGTGGGGCTCTGGCCGACTTCCAGGACGCCGTCGTCGCCGGGGACGCCGGCGAAGGCGACGTCGGCCTGTTCCATGATGTGGTCCGTGAGATCGGCACCGGACAGTTCCGCCGCGTACGGGTCATCGTTCAGCCAGACGGGGGCGGGCGCGTCGGTGCGAATCACGCGGTCGTGGAACGGGCGCAGCGTGTTGCCGTCCGCGGCCTCGAAACCGCGCTGCACCATGTATTCGTTGACGGCGGTCTTGTAGGCGTTGGTCATCGCGGCGATGTAGTACGCGCTTTTGGCCCGGCCCTCGATCTTGAGGCTGGTGGCGCCGGAGTCGATCAGGTCATCCAGGTGCTCCATCATGCACATGTCCTGCGAGTTGAACAGGTACGTGCCCTCTTTGGTCTCCTCGACCGGGAAGTACTGGCCGGGACGCTTCTCCTCGACCAGCGAGTACTTCCAGCGGCACGGCTGCGCGCATTCGCCGTGGTTGCCGTCGCGACCGGTCAGATAGTTGGAGATCAGGCAGCGTCCGGAGAACGCCATGCACATCGACCCGTGCACGAAGCATTCGACATCCATGTCGTCGGGAATGTTGGCGCGGATGTCTCGCACGGCCTGCAGATCCATCTCGCGGGCGAGCACGACGCGTCTGGCGCCGAGGTCGTACAGCGCGTTGGCGGCACCGTAGTTCGTGACGCCCGCCTGCGTGGAGACGTGCAGTTCCAGCTCGGGGGCGACGCTATGCGCGGTCATGAGCACGCCGATGTCGGTGACGATCAGCGCATCCACACCGGTGCCGGCCAGCTGGCTGATGTATTCCTGGATGGCCCTGACCTCGTTGTTGCGCGGCAACACATTGCAGGTCACATATACGCGGGCGCCCCGCGCATGGGCGTAGCGGGCGCCCTCTTCGAAGTCCTCCAGGCTCAGGTTCTTCGGAGCACTTCTCATGCCGAACGCCTTGCCGCCGCAATATACGGCGTCGGCCCCGTAATCGACCGCAGCCTTCAGCCCGCGCAGGTTGCCCGCCGGAGCCAGCACTTCCGGCTTACGCCGGGCCATTCGTTGTTGAGATTCAAGCACCCCACCAGTGTAGTGCATGGAATCTGGTGCCAATGTCGCGCCTCTGACATCAGGCGTCAAGTACACCCCCCCCCCTTAACAAAATCCGCTCGGCGAGTTCTAGTGATCGTTGCAACACCTGACCTACCGCAAGGAGGGTCAGGTGACCGGGAGCCACCGAAACGAAGACCGTGGCGGGGAACGCCGTTGGGCGTTCAACGGCGTCGAATATCCGACGAGGAAGCTGATGTGCGAGGCGAGGCGCGAGGAGTACGTGCGTCTGCCGGACGAGGAGGGCATGAACTTCACCCAAGCCGCCCATGCGGTCGGGGTCTCCAAGCGCAACGGCAAGGTATGGCGCAACGGGCGCACCCGCGCCACCGGGAGGAACAAAAAGGCAAGCATGGACTGGTATCGTTCCACCATGGACAAACCCAAACGGATCCACGCGCGCTACCTCAATCAGGAGGAGCGCATCCCGATCGCCGACCGGCTGCGCCCGGGCGATTCGATCCGCGCCATCGCCCGGCTGTCGGGACGCGACCCCGGCGCGGTCAGCCGCGAGGTCGAGCGCAACAGGAACCCCGGGACCGGCGACTGCGAGCCCTGCCGCGCCCAGCAGAAGGCGGCCGGCCGGCTCAAACGCCCCAGACCGCGCAAGGCGGCCGACGGCACGCCGTTGTGGGCGGAGATACCGGCCGGGTTGCGCAGGCATTGGAGCCCGGAGCAGATATCCAACCGGCCGAGGCGGAGGACCGGGCGGTCCCCGGCCACTGGGAGGGCGATCTCATCACCGGCAGCCGCAACAAAAGCGCGATCGGCACGCTCGTCGAGCGCACCACCAGGTTCACGATCCTGCTGCACCTGCCCGACGGGCACGACGCCGAACACGTCCAGCGGGCCATCATCGACAAAATGGCCTCGCTGCCCGAACTCCCGCGCAATTCGCTGACCTGGGACCAGGGAGCCGAGCTCGCCCTGCACAAGCGCATCACCACCGCGCCGGACATGCAGGTCTACTTCTGCGACCCGCACAGCCCGTGGCGGCGCGGGTCGAACGAGAACACCAACGGACTGCCGCGCCGGTACTTCCCCAAAGGCACCGACCTATCCGTCCACCCGGAGGACTACCTCGACGCGGTCGCCGAGGAACTCAACGACCGGCCACGCAAGACCCTCGGCTTCATGAAACCAAGCGAGAAGATCATCGAACTACTCGACGCCGCGTGATAGCCTCAACAACCGACAACGTGGCCATGGAAGGCCGCTCAAACCTCAGGCGCTGCAACCACCACTAGAATCCACCTCATGCAACGCATGACTGGGGTGGCCATGCCCTGGAGTCGCAAGACTCCAGTGAGACTACAAAAGCAGGCTCTCAAAACTCGCGGATAGACAAGGAAAACCGCTATTCCACCGGTGTATCTGCGAGTTTTGAGAGCCTGTCGCCTTAAAGCCTCACAAGCTCGTCGGGGGTGAGCTCCAAATCGCCGGCATGCAGGCTGTCGAGGATGGTCTCGGGGCGGTGGGCGCCGGGGATGACGAAGACATGGTCGCCCTTGGCGAGCTCCCACGCGAGCACGACCTGCTGGTAGGAGACGCCACGAGCCGCCGCGATCTCGCGGAACGGGTCGAACTTGGTTTCGTCCTTGGGCTTGCGGAAGCCGCCCAGCGGGCTCCAGCACACGAAGTTCAGACCGACTTTCGCCGTGTATTCCAGCGTATCGGCGGTGTCGAGGTAGATCGGCGAGTACTGGTTCTGCACGGCGATGAGCTTGTCGCCGAGGATGCCGCGCGCGATGTCGATCTGCTCGATGGAAGCGTTGGAGATGCCGGCCTCCTGCGCCACGCCCTCGTCCACCAGCTGCTTGATGGCTTCGACGGACTCGTTGTACGGCACCTTCGGGTCGGGGCGATGGAAGTAGAGCAGGTCAATCGTGTCGACGCCGAGCGCGAGCGCGCTCTCCTTGCCGCGCTTGATCAGGTTTTCAGGGCGCCCGTCCACGTCCCAGGTGGGGCGGCCGTCGGTGAAGTTGCGGAAATGACCGACCTTGGTGGCGATGGTGACCTCATCCTTCGGGCCGTTCCAAGAGGCCATGGCCTCGCGGATCAGCTTTTCGCCGGTCTGCTCTTCGCCGCCGGAGCAGTAGTAGGCCCAAGCCGTGTCGAGGTGACGGCAGCCGGCGTCGAGTGCGGCGTGGATGGTCTCGATGCCCTTATCGTGGCCGAGGTTGTTCTCGATGGTCAGCGGCATTTCGCCGAGGCCGATGGCGGTGGTGCCGAACGGACCGAGGTTGCGGTGCAGTACCATGTGCATCTCCTTGATGGTCATATAGTGTCGCCCTCCACAATACGCCGAGGCCGCGGCGGATACGACCCCGGTAGCAGCGAACGGTTCTCAATAAGAAACGTGCGAGGATTCCGCACAATTTCGCACAATCGCACAAATAGGCAAAGTCCCGGAATTCCAGGGCTCAGCCGATTTTGATGTTCATTTCGGCCGACAGCAGGCTCGCACCTTTCTTATTGAGAACCGTTCGCTGCTACAAATCCGCCCGGAGACCGCTCATGTGACTATCCCCACATTTCACACCGACACCAAAAATCCACCATCGCCCAAAATCGGCATCATCCCAACGAAACACTACATATAGTGACCACACACTGCGCGCGACACGACTTGTAGGGGTTCTTGACTGCAAATTACAACGCTGTAGTCTGAGCGAGTCAACACGTTCACCCCAGCGCATCAAGGGAGCAACATGACCGTCACCGTGTTCACCAAACCGTATTGCCCGCAGTGCGACGCCACCAAGCGCCAGCTCACCAAGCAGGGCGTGATTTTCGAGACCGTGAACCTGGAGCAGAATCCGGAGACCCTGGCACAGCTGCAGCATGCCGGCTTCCAGCAGGCTCCCGTCGTGATCACCCCCGATGCATCCTGGACCGGCTACCGCCCGGACCTGATTCGCGAGCTGGCCAAGAAACTGGCCAAGAAGACCGCGCCGGTGGCCGCATGAACGGCAGCGCCCCCGCCACCCCCGGCACGCCCCAGCCTCATCCGCGCAGCACCCCGATCGACCTGACCGCCGCGCACGCCATCCCCGCCGCCGACAGCACCACGCCCAGCACCCCCGAGCAGCCGGCCGGCAACACGGTCGAGCACATCGGCGCAGTCGTGTACTTCTCCTCCGCCTCCGAGAACACGGCCCGGTTCATCGAATCCTGCCAGCTGAGCGGCATCGGCATCGCCGTGTACCGCATCCCCCTCAAGCCGGGCTCGGCGCCGCTCAACGTGCGCGAGCCGTACGTGCTGATGGTGCCGACCTACGGCGGCGGCGACGCGAAAAAGGCCGTGCCGCCGCAAGTGAAGCGCTTCCTCAACAATCCCGCGAACCGCGCGTGGATCCGCGGCGTGGTCGCGTCCGGCAACACCAATTTCGGCACCGCATACTGCGCGGCAGGTGACATCATCGCCGCGAAATGCCGTGTGCCGTTCCTCTACCGTTTCGAGCTTATGGGCACGCGAGAAGACACGCGCAAGGTGCGCGATGGACTCGCGCGTTTCTTCCGGGACCACCGCGGCTGAACGCGCCACAATCACCGTTATTCCAGTTACTCCAAGGGAAAACTATACTCATGACTGACTTCACCGACACCGAGCTGCCGCTCGACAACACCACCGACACCACTGTCGAGCAGTACGATCCGGCGCACGACTACCATGCGCTCAACGCGATGCTGAACCTGTACGACGCCGATGGGCGCATCCAGTTCGGTAAGGACAAGGCCGCCGAACGCGAATACGTCACCGGCCACGTGGCCACGAACACGAAGCGCTTCGAATCCACCGGCGAGCGCCTGCGCTACCTGATCGACCACCAGTATTACGCCCCGGCGGTGTTCAAACGCTACTCCCCCGAGTTCCTGGACGGCTTCTACGCGCACGCCGAATCCTCCGGATTCGAGTTCGGCACGTTCCTGGGCGCGTTCAAGTTCTACACGTCATACGCGCTGAAGACGTTCGACGGCAAACTGTATCTGGAGGACTTCCCACAGCGTTGCGCGGCGGTCGCGCTCGAATTGGCGGCCGGCAACGAGCAGCGGGCCGTCGAATACCTCGACGAGATGCTCTCCGGCGCGTTCCAGCCGGCCACGCCGACGTTCCTGAACCTCGGCAAGGCGCAGCGCGGCGAGGCGGTCAGCTGCTTCCTCGTGCGCATCGAAGACAGCATGGAGTCGATCTCGCGCGGCATCAACGCGGCCCTGCAGCTGTCGAAGCGCGGCGGCGGCGTGGCGCTGCTGCTCAGCAATCTTCGCGAGCTCGGCGCCCCGATCAAGCACATCGAGAACCAGTCGAGCGGCGTGATCCCGGTCATGAAGCTGCTGGAGGACTCGTTCTCGTACGCGAACCAGCTTGGCGCGAGGCAGGGTGCCGGCGCGGTGTACCTCAATGCGCATCATCCGGACATCCTGCGCTTCCTCGACACGAAGCGCGAGAACGCCGACGAGAAGATTCGCATCAAATCACTGGCGTTGGGCGTCGTAATCCCGGACGTCACGTTCGAGCTGGCCAAGAAGAAGGCCAAGATGGCGCTGTTCAGCCCGTATGACGCGGAGCGCGTGTACGGCAAGCCGTTCGCCGACATTTCCGTCACCGAGCATTACGACGAGATGGTGGCCGACGACCGCATCAGGAAAACCTATATCGACGCGCGCGAGTTCTTCACGACGCTGGCCGAAATCCAGTTCGAATCCGGCTACCCGTACATCGTGTTCGAGGACACGGTGAACCGCGCGAACCCGATCGCCGGGCGCATCACGATGTCGAACCTGTGCTCCGAAATCCTGCAGGTGCAGGAGGCGAGCTCCTACAACGAGGACCTGACCTACTCGCACGTCGGGCGCGACGTGTCCTGCAACCTCGGCTCGCTGAACATCGCCAAGGCGATGGACGCGGGCCTGGCCGGCACCGTCGAGACGGCGATTCGCGCCCTGACGTCGGTGTCCGAACACACGCGCATCGACGCGGTGCCCTCGATCCGCCGCGCGAACGATGAAGGGCACGCGATCGGCCTGGGACAGATGAACCTGCACGGTTTCCTCGCCCGCGAGGGCATCCAGTATGGTTCCGAGGAAGCGCTCGACTTCACCGACATGTATTTCATGACGGTCGCCTACCACGCCTACCGCGCCTCGCACACGCTGGCCGTCGAGCACGGCACGGCGTTTCGCGGCTTCGCCGATTCGGCGTACGCCAAGCCGGCCGGCGAGGGCAATTATTTCGACAAGTACACCGACGGCCGCCGCTCCCTCGCCCCGCGCACCGAACTCGTGCGCGCCCTGTTCGAGCGTTTCGGCGTCGCGATCCCGACCGAGGCCGACTGGGCCGAGCTGCGCGACGACATCCTGCGCGACGGCATCTACAACCAGAACCTGCAGGCCGTGCCGCCCACCGGCTCGATCTCGTACATCAACCATTCCACCTCGTCGATCCACCCGATCGCCTCCAAGATCGAGATCCGCAAGGAAGGCAAGCTCGGGCGCGTCTACTACCCGGCCGCCTACATGACCAACGAGAACCTCGAATACTACAAGGACGCCTACGAAATCGGCTGGAAGGCCATCGTCGACACCTATGCCGAAGCCACGCAGCATGTGGACCAGGGACTCTCGCTCACGCTGTTCTTCCCCGACACCGCCACCACCCGCGACCTCAACAAGGCCCAGATCTACGCCTGGCGCAAGGGCATCAAGACCCTCTACTACATCCGCATCCGCCAGCAGGCGCTGGAAGGGACCGAGGTGCAAGGCTGCGTCTCCTGCACGCTCTGAGGAATCGGTGGATGATGTATGCGTATACCGCCTTTCTTCGGCGCTCGACGTACCTTCGTACGCCTTCGGCCTCAGACGGCGGTCTCCACACACGTCATCCACCAATTCCGCTCCACAGCCCTGCGCACGCCCGCAACTCAAGGAACCCACATGTCGCCAATGATCTACCGGCTCATACTCCGTCTGACCGCGCCGGAGGAGTTTGAAGACAAACCCGCCGACGACGAGATCGACGTCATCCGAAAGAACGTAACAGACCACCCCCAACAACGAAAGGCAGACAACCATGGCACCAAGCTCCGTACCGCGCAAACCGCTCAAGCTCATCGACCGCGTCTCCGCGATCAACTGGAACCGTCTGGAGGACGAGAAGGATCTCGAAGTATGGGACCGCCTGACCGGCAACTTCTGGCTGCCCGAGAAGGTTCCCGTCTCCAACGACATCCCCAGCTGGCAGAAGATGAGTGACGACGAGCACACGCTCACCATGCACGTGTTCACCGGACTCACGCTACTCGACACGATTCAGGGCACGGTCGGCGCGGTCTCGCTGATTCCCGACGCGCTCACCCCGCACGAGGAGGCCGTGTACACGAACATCGCGTTCATGGAGTCCGTGCACGCCAAAAGCTATTCGAGCATCTTCTCGACGCTGTGCTCCACCAAGGAGATCGACGCGGCGTTCGACTGGAGCGAGCGCAACGAGTTCCTGCAGAAGAAGGCCGAAATCGTGCTCGACTACTACGAGGGCGACAGTCCGCTGAAGCGCAAGGTCGCCTCCACGCTGCTCGAATCGTTCCTCTTCTACTCCGGCTTCTACCTGCCGATGTATTTCTCGGCGCACGCGAAGCTGACGAACACGGCCGACGTGATCCGTCTAATCATCCGCGACGAGGCCGTGCACGGGTATTACATAGGCTACAAGTATCAGCGCGGGCTTGAGCGGGTGAGCGACGCGAAGCGCGAGGAGATGCGCGAGTACACGTACAACCTGCTCAACGAGCTGTACGACAACGAGGTGGAATACACCGAGTCGCTGTACGAGCGTGTGGGACTGACCGACGACGTGGAGAAGTTCCTGCGCTACAACGGCAACAAGGCCCTGATGAACCTCGGGTATCCGGCGCTGTTCCCGGCCGAGGCGTGCGACGTGAACCCGGCGATTCTGGCGGCGCTGTCGCCGAACGCCGACGAGAACCACGACTTCTTCTCCGGCTCCGGCTCGTCCTACGTGATGGGCAAGGCCGAGGAGACCGACGACGAGGACTGGGACTTCTGACGGATGTGTGCCCTCGCACGGTGGCTGAAATTGCGTCACCGTGTGAGGCGCACAGCGTGACGGTACCCTGAAAACCGTTGCAAATACTGGGCTCTAGCAACACCGTCACTGTGAGAGGGCACACACAGTGACGGTGGCCTCACACAGTGACGCTTTGAGCGGTACCCCTGCGCCCCTCAGCGCGACGGTTCTTTGCATGAGGGGCTATCAACCGTTGGAATCGCACCGGTTACGCGCGTAGGCGTTCGCCAGCGGAGTGGCGGCGCTGACGGCCACGTTCACGACCGTGCTGAACCGCGGCGACCACGCGATCTTCTCCGACACGGCCGGCACGCTGCTGTCGGTGGACAATACGTTCATCTCGCCGTTCAACGCATGGCTCATCAACCGCGGCTTAGTCACGCTGCCGCTGCGCATGAGGCAGCACAACGCCTCGGCCCAGGCCATCGCCGAACACCTGCAATCACTGCCGCAGGTGCGGTTCGTGGCGTATCCGGGGCTCGAATCGCACCCGCATCACGCATTCGCCGCCAGCCAGCTCGCCCGCCCGGACGCCGGTTTCGGCGGGGTACTCACGTTCGGACTGAACACCGACCATGACGGACACAACCGTTTCGTCAGCAAACTCAACGTCATCACGTCGGCGGTGTCGCTCGGCCATGACGAAAGCCTCATCGTGTTACTGGGCGAAGACGACGAACGGCAGTACCTGTATCCGCCCGGGTTCCATCAGGGTTTCTTCCGTCTCGCCGTCGGTCTGGAGGATATGGACGACCTGATTCGCGACATCGACCACGCGCTTAGCTGAGGTCACGCTCTCAAAACTCGCAGATAGAGGGGCTTTTCAGTCGAGAAGCCCCTCTATCTGCGAGTTTTGAGAGCGTGACTTCAGCGGCCTCCGAAAGATCCGCCGCCAATGCCGCCGGAGGAGCCCCCGAAACCGCCACCGCCCGAGAACGAACCGCCCGAGATACCGCCGAAACCGCCACCACCGGACGTCGCCGCGTGGATGACGGAGCCGATCTCGGAGAAACCGGCATTCAGCCGCGCGCCGAAGTCACCAAAGTTCGCGCTGAACGACGCCGGGTCGAAACCACCGCCGACGCCGCCGGCACCCGCCCCGGCGGTCGGACCTCCCATATAGCCATACCCGTACGGGCGGTAGCTCCAGTACAGCAGCGAGCCGGCGCCATGCGCGTCCAGCCATTGCGGATCGGTCACCTGCGGGTACGCCTTGGCGAACTCCGCCATCACGCGGTCCGAAATGCCGAACGCCGCGGCATACACCAGATACCGGTCCCACAGCACCATGTCGGCCACCCCGCGGTCACTGAAATTGCTGAAATCCTGCAGATACCGGTACAGTCCCTGCACCTGTCCCGCATACCGTTGGCCGGAAGACGTCAGCACGCTGGACGCAGCATATGAGCACACGACGATCGACAGCATCATGATCGGTGCGGAAATGATCAGCGCCAGTGCAATATTGCCGCCGAACACCGCGATGATGCCGGAGACCAGCGCCAGTGCGGCGCCGAGGCCGCCCATCCAGCTGGCCAGCGTGCCGCCGTTGCGCGTCGCTCCAAGCATCGCGAACTCGGACGAGCACGCTTCGGTGAACAGGTTCAGCGCCTTGTACCCGTTCTTCCAGTCCTCGCAATGCCGCTTCATGCCGTCCAGATCGAACACGGGAGATCCGACGCGCTTGGAGACCTTCTGCATCAGGCTCAGCGCGGCACGCTCGCTCTGGCTCAGGTTGAGCTCCCGCTCCGCGTCCTTGTCGAATCCCGCCGGCAACAGCACTATGGTCATCGTCTTGCCCAGCGACTTCGCCTTGCCCTCGTCGGCGCCAATCATGCCGGCCAGCCGCACGTTGTCGGCATTGCTCATATCGATGCCCCGGTACAGGCTCGACGGACCCGGATAGATGGCGATCGCCTTCTTCGAGGCGAGCGACAGCATCGTCGCCGTCATCTGCAGCGAGTCGACACTGCCCTTGGACAGTCCCATGACATCCGCCATCTTCGCGGCCGAGGCAGGGCTCATGTCCGGCGGCTCACGCCAGTATTCGATGTCGCCGTGGTATTGGGATTCGCGATAGCTGCGCACCGCCGCGACCATGCCGATGACGAACAGCGCCAATCCGGCGAGGACTACTGCGATCCACAAGGCCACGCGCACGCGGGCCGGGCCGGCCTGCTGTTGCCGCCACGCGATTTCCTGCTGGTCTTCGGATTGCTTCAGCTTCGGCAGGTACGTGCGGCCGGTCTGCTGGCGCACCCACGCGGCATCGCCCTGCCGCCATCCGGACGGAGGCTTGACGGCGGAGGCGTCGTAGGCCGCCACCACGTCGAGATACTGCCCGGCGCGAACATCGGACGCACTGAAACGCAGCGAGCCGTCGTCCATCCGGGAGGTTTCGGAGACGCCGGCGTAGTGCAGCCATGCCCAGCTGCTGGAGGCGTCGATGCCGTCGGGGAAGCGCACAATTCCGGTGACCTTGCCGATGGGGATCAGGTTGCTGTCACCGAACGGCTCCCACTGCCACGATGCCACGTCCTTGTAGAGCGTGGTGCCGCCGTGGAGCGTCATCGTCACGTCGAACTTGAGACTGCTGGCTTTTTTGGTCGCGGGGATGTTCCAGCCGATCTCCACGTCTTTCGACCGCCGCGAGGTCGTGTTGTCGCTGATCTCGTACCCGTCCTTGGCGGGATCGAACGGCTGGGGGTTCTCGGCCCCGTCGGTCACGTCCGCGATGTACCAGTGCCCGGCGTATTCGCGGTCCCATGACGTATCGGAATGGTCGGCCGGCGATGCCAGCGCGCCCTGCTCATAGTTTTCGCCGGCGGTGACGTTGCGCACGCTGATGTCGGTGATGTTGGTCAGGCCGTCCTCTCGCAGCGTGTACTTCTGGTACAGCTGCCGCCATGGTGTGTCGCCGTCGCGCGTGCGGAGCTTCATGTCGATGTGCTGGGTAACCTTCAGGCTGCCGTCGGCTTGAACCGCGACGTCATAGTCCAGCGTGCGGTAGCTCAGGTCGGGCGAGCTTCCGCTCAGCATCAGGCCGGCGCCGATGACGATGGCGAAGACGACGAGTGTGCCGGCCAACGCCGTTGCCAGCGAGCGGAGCAGACGTTTCAGGTTCATGGCGATCTCCAATGATCAGCAGCGGCGATGGTTCCGGCGGTCGGTGACGTCGGGCGTCAGAAACGCACCTGCGGCACCTGGCGGGACCCCTCGTCGGCCTGGAAGTACTGTGCCTGCTCGAAGTGGAACATGCCGGCGATGATGTTGCTCGGCACCGTCTCGATCTTGGTGTTGTACTTGAGCACCACATCGTTGTAGAACTGCCGCGCGTAGGCGATCTTCGTCTCCAGGTCCTTGAGCTGCGCCTGCAGATCCATGAAGTTCTGGTTCGCCTGCAGCTGCGGGTACGCCTCCATGGTCGCCTGCAGGTTGAACAGCGCGCGGGACAGCGCGTTTTCGGCGGTGGCACGCTCGACGGTGGTCGCGTTCGGGTTCGCCGCGGCCGCAGCGGCTCCGGCGCGCGCCTGGGTCACCTGGGTCAGCACGGAGGATTCATGCCCGGCGTACCCCTTGACCGTTTCGACCAGGTTCGGTATCAGGTCGGCGCGCTGCTTGAGCTGCACGTCGATCTGTGCCCAGCCGTTCTTCACGCGATTGCGCAGCGCGACCAGCGCGTTGTAGGCACCGACCGCCCACAGCACCAGCGCGATGATGACGACGATGACTATCGCCAGAATGATCCACCCCATGTGCACTCCTTCGTATCGTTGTTGCCGCCATTGAAGCATGACTATGTGAAATGATACGTCACCGTGTCGCCGTCCATGTCCTTCACTCCGCACGGTATCATCAAAGGACGTGGCCGCCCTCGCCGGCGTCGCGCAGAGCACCGTGTCGTATGTCATGAGCGGCAACCGGCCGATCTCGCAGAAGACGCGGGACAAAGTCGAGAAGGCGATGCGGGAGCTCGGCTACGTGCCCGACGCGCACGCCCGGGCCATGATCAGCAACCGCTCGCACATCATCGGTCTGCTCACCGAAACCACGGGGACCACGCAAGGCGCGGAGCTGTTCCCATCCTGCGGGCCATCCGCGCCACCGCGAAGGAACACGGCTACGACCTCATCCTGATGTCATCGACCTGCACGACCGAAGACCTCGCCGACATGCGTCGGCTGGGCAAAGGCAACCTCGTCGACGCATTCATCATGCTGGACATCCGGCATCATGACGGGCGTCTGAAATCCGCAATGAAACTCGGCCTGCCCATCGTGCCGTACGGCGACCCCGGCGAGCCGTACCACTACCATTGCGTGGACTCCGACACGAAGGCGATCGTGGGCATGGCGTTCTGGGAGATGCACGCCATCGGCGCGAAGAAAGCGGTGATCGTCGAGGACCCGCGCGGCGACCACGAGTTTCCGTTCATCAACATCTTCGACCGGGAGAGCGTCATATGCGCCGAACGGCATGGGATACAGCTGGAGCGGTTCGAGGCGAAGGACACGCGCTGGCAATCGTTCGAGCCGCTGACAGGGAAGTTCCCGGAGTGGAAGGGCAACGGCGTATGCATTTACACCCGCTCGCCGCGGACGCTGGCGTGGATAGAGCAGATGATGCTGCTCACCGGCGTCACCCCAGGCAAGGACATCGGGCTGATCGGCGAGGGCGGTCGAAGTCGCCATCGAGCAGATCGAAGGCAAGGAATTCGAGCCCGGCGTAGAACGCACGCCGCCGAGATTCACCCGCCGCGAGACCACGATTCTCGGATTCGCGGGCTGAGGCCGCACAAGGGGCATGCGGCCTTTGCCGCAGGCCACATCCGGAAACGGTGCCATCTCACTTACCGTGGCGAATGCCCCGCCAGGCCGGATCATCCCCAAATTACGGGTTGAAATTGTCGATATCTATGATTCCCCGTGCGAAATCGCCGTTTTAGGGCCCGAAAGCGGCGATTTGACACGGGGAATTGCGAATAACGACAATTTCAACCCGTAATTTGACGTGCAGGATGGGCGCGCGGCACAGAAAACACAAAAAAGGGAGCCCCGTGATGGGGCTCCCCGTAAGTGAGGCGCAGGCTACCCGCGTTGGCTCAGAGGACGCCGGCTCTCGGACGTCGAGCCGTTAGTGCGAGCGGCCATGCCGCAAGAGATCAGTTCTCGAACGGATCGAAGTCGCGACGCACGCGGCGGCGCGGACGCTCGGAGCGCTCCACGCGGTCGGCGCGGTACTCGTCGTAGTTCTCGTCGGTCGCGTAACGCGGGTTGCGATCGTAACCGCCACGACGGCCACCACGGCGATCATCGGAACGGCCGCCACGGCGGTCGTCGCGATCGTAATCGCGGTCGTCACGGTCGGAACGGCGACGCGGACGGTCATCGCGGTCATAGCCGCGGTCGTCACGGTCGTCGTAGTCGCGGTCGGAACGACGACGGCGCGGGCGATCGTCGAAATCGTCATCGCGGTCGTCACGGCGGGAGGAGCGACGCGGACGGTCGTCGTAGTCGCGGTCGTCACGGCGGTCATCGCGGTCGGAACGGCGACGCGGGCCTCCGCGGCGGTCACCACGGTCGCCACGGTCGTCACGACGACCACGGCCGGCGTTGTTCTCCTGGTCCTCGAAACCGGGGATGGCGAGCGAGATCTTGCCGCGGTCATCCACGCCCTGCACGACGACCTCGACGGTGTCGCCTTCCTTGAGCACATCCTCGACGGCGTCGATGCGCTCGCCGTTGGCGAGGTTGCGGATCTGCGAGATGTGCAGCAGGCCGTCGGTGCCCGGGGTGAGGTTGACGAACGCGCCGAACGACGTGGTCTTGACGACCTTGCCGTTGTAGGTCTCGCCGGCTTCCGGCACGTGCGGGTTGGCGATCTGGTCGATGATGGCCTTGGCCTTCTCGGCCGCTTCGCCGCCTTCGGAGGAGATGAACACGGTACCGTCATCCTCGATGGCGATCTCGGTGCCGGTGTCCTCCTGGATCTGGTTGATCATCTTGCCCTTCGGCCCGATAATCTCGCCGATCTTGTCGACCGGAACGGTGGTGGTGATGATGCGCGGGGCGTACTCGCTCATCTCGGCCGGGCCGTCGATGCACTCGTTGATGAGGTCGAGGATCGTGGTGCGGGCCTCGTGAGCCTGCTGCAGGGCACCAGCCAGGATATCGGCCGGAATGCCGTCAAGCTTAGTGTCGAGCTGCAGGGCGGTGATGAACTCGGAGGTGCCGGCGACCTTGAAGTCCATGTCGCCGAACGCGTCCTCGGCGCCCAGGATGTCGGTGAGCGTCTTGAAGACGTGCTGGCCATCGACGTCACCGGAGACCAGACCCATCGCGATACCCGCGACCGGGGCCTTCAGCGGCACGCCGGCGGCGAGCAGCGACAGCGTGGAGGCGCACACGGAGCCCATCGAGGTGGAACCGTTGGAACCGATGGCCTCGGAGACCTGACGGATGGCGTACGGGAACTCCTCGCGGCTTGGCAGCACCGGCACGATGGCCTTCTCGGCGAGGGCGCCGTGGCCGATCTCGCGGCGCTTCGGGGAGCCGACGCGGCCGGTCTCACCGGTGGAGTACGGCGGCATCTCGTAGTTGTGCATGTAGCGCTTGGACTGCGGGCCGGAGAGCGCGTCGATCTGCTGCTCCATCTTGAGCATGTTCAGCGTGGTGACGCCCAGGATCTGGGTCTCGCCGCGCTGGAACAGGGCGGAGCCGTGCACGCGCGGCACGATGTCCACCTCGGCGGACAGGGTGCGGATGTCGCGCAGGCCACGGCCGTCGATGCGGTAGTCCTCGGTGAGGATGCGGCGGCGCACGATCTGGCGCTGCAGCTCCTTGAACGCGTTGCCGAGTTCCTTCTCCTTCTCGGCATCGTCCATGTCGGTGAACTCGTTCGCGAGCACCTCACGCACGTGCTCCTTGATCTCGTGGATGCGGTCCTGGCGCGGCAGCTTCTCCGCGATGGACAGTGCCTCGTTGAGGTCCTCGTGGGCGATCTCGTCGATGCGGGCGTACAGCTCGTCGGTGTACTCGGGGAACAGCTGGAAGTCCTTGGTCTCCTTGGCTGCCTTCTCCTTGAGCTCGTTCTGGGCTTCACAGATCACCTTGATGAACGGCTTGGCGGCTTCGAGACCCTGCGCGACGACTTCCTCGTCCGGCTTGATCTGGCCTTCGTCGTAGATGAGGTGCCAGGCGTTCTTGCCGGCACCGGCTTCGATCATGGCGATGGCGACGTCACCGTTCTCGATGACACGGCCGGCGACCACGATCTCGAACACGGCGCGCTCACGCTCGCTCCAGCGCGGGAAGGCGACCCACTGGCCGTCGATCAGCGCCAGACGCACGCCGGAGACCGGGCCTTCGAACGGCAGGCCGGAGATCATCGTCGAAGCGGAGGCCGCGTTCAGGGCGATGACGTCGTAGGCGTCGTCGGGATCGATGGACAGCACGGTCTCCACGACCTGCACTTCGTTGCGCAGCGTGTGCGGGAACAGCGGGCGCAGCGGACGGTCGATGATACGGCACGCCAGGATCGCCTCGGAGCTCGGGCGGCCTTCACGGCGGAAGAACGAGCCCGGGATCTTGCCCGCGGCGTACATCTTCTCCTCCACGTCGACGGTCAGCGGGAAGAAGTCGTAGTTCTCCTTCGGGCTGGAACCGGCGGTGGTGGTGGACAGAATCATCGAATCATCGTCAAGATAGGCTGCCACCGCGCCATCCGCCTGCTGTGCGAGACGACCCGTCTCGAAGCGCAGGGTTCGTTTTCCGAACGAACCATTGTCAATAACGGCCTCCACGGCCTTGATTTCGGGACCCTCCATAGGGTTCCTCCTTTTTTTGTTCTATTGTCTGCTGATATCTGTAATCCACATCGAGACGCCGAAATCCCGATTTGTTCAAGCTTGTCGGCTTTTCTCATTGACGCGGCCCGTCCCGGACCGCACCCGTTCATTCCAGATTCTTCTTCATCATCGGCCCTCAACCGCCGGGCCACAGTATGTCATCCGCGAATTCGCAACATCCTCATCCACATGCCGATATGCAAAACGCCCGAGCAAGGAATGCCCGGGCGAAAGTTCTCTTATCGACGGAGACCGAGACGCTCAATCAGGGAACGGTAACGGTTGATGTCGACGCGCTTGAGGTAATCAAGCATACGACGACGGTCACCGACCATGAGCAGCAGACCACGACGGGAGTGGTGATCGTGCTTGTGCTCCTTCAGGTGCTCGGTCAGGTCGGCGATACGCTTGCTCAGCAGCGCGACCTGGACCTCGGGGGAACCCGTGTCGCCTTCGTGCGTCGCGTACTTGGTGATGATTTCCTGCTTTTCTTCAGCCGTAAGTGCCACGGCATCCTCCTTATAGTTGCTGCGCGGTGCACCCGGCTTTATGCCGGTGCGCTCTCTATCCGCGGGCGAAACACGCCAATGGGATAGTATAGGCAAGGGGTCGGACTACTTCCGGCCTTTCGCGGCAGGGTCTCACACCGCCGTCAGCAATCCGCCGAACAGCACAATGAGCAGCGCCGCGGTCTCGATGGCGAAGAACAGGATGAACGAAGCCCAGCTGCGCGTCAGCACGTTCAGCGGAGAGTCCTTCTTGATGAGGATCAGCAGGCCGACCCACACGACCGCATACACCGCCACGCCGACCCCGGCCGCGATGATTCCCAGATTCGCCGCATTCGGCAGCCGCGCGGAGTCGCCGTACACCACGTACGTGGAGTACCAGAAATTCAGTTTGAGCAGGCTCAGGCCGGCGATGAACTGTTCGGCGGCCAGCCCGACCACGAACACGATGCGCCACAGCCAGTTGCGCGACTCCACCACGGCGAGACCGAGTCCGGTGAACGTTGTCAGCGTCACGGTCCACGACACGAAGGCCACGCCGCGCGGGGGGAACAGGTTCAGATGGGTGATCAGCCATTGCGTGTGGCCGACCGCCAGGGAGCGTCCGAGCCAGTACGGCGCGATGATGGCGGCCAGCACCGCCACGATGAACACCGCCCATGGCACCGGGTGCGACTGCCGCCGCTCGATATCGGCCAGAGACAGGTCGGTCACCGGGATGGATGGGTCCGGATGCTTGGAAACGTCAACGGTTTCGACGTGGTCACCGACCAGTTCCGTCGCCTCGTTGTTATTGGTTTCGTCCGCCATGTTCGCCTCGCTCGCCATATGTTCTTTACTGACTTCCATGCACGACAATACGGGCTGAAATAGACGGAATCCGGGATTCACCGTACAATATCGCCGTTTCGGCACCGCGAAACGTACCATTTCGTACGGGGAATCTTGGATTCCGGCCATTTCAGCCCGAAATTGCCAGCGTCGTCCGGGCCGATGCCCCGGCTCTCACGAGCGAGGGCGACCGCCCGGACTCATGCCGAATCAGCCGATCCGCTTGCGCAGGCCGGCCATCGTCACGCCCGCCGCGGCCAACATCGTCATTGCGGCGATGAGACCGAAGACGTCGGCGCCCGTGTTGGACAGCTTGCCGTCGGCGCCGGGCTTGTTGACACCCGGCTTCTCACCGGGCTTGTTCTCGCCGGGCTTGTTCTCGCCGGGCTTGTTCTCGCCGGGCTTCTCGCCAGGCCGCTCCGGCTCGGTGCCGTCGCTCTTGACCAGGCCCTTGA
Source organism: Bifidobacterium bifidum ATCC 29521 = JCM 1255 = DSM 20456 (assembly GCF_001025135.1). NCBI lineage: Bacteria > Bacillati > Actinomycetota > Actinomycetes > Bifidobacteriales > Bifidobacteriaceae > Bifidobacterium > Bifidobacterium bifidum. Next base: position 1,928,357 of record NZ_AP012323.1, read on the forward strand.
TGGCCTTGTCGAGTGCAGCGCGCAGCGCGGTGTAGGTGGCGGGATCGCCCTCGCCGTTCGGGTCGGCCTTCAGCTGCTTGCTCAGGGCCTCATACGCGACGGTGAACTTGGCATAGCTGTCCTTGGTGTACTCGGAAGCCTTGCCCGCGTAAGGCTCGGCGTCGTTCAGCGCGAGCTGCGCGTAGTCGCGTGCGGACTGGTCGTAGCGCAGCGTGGACTTCGCGGCGGTGTAGGCCGCTTCCAGCGCCTCGCCGTCGGCCTTCGCCAGATCGTCGGCGTTGGCCAGCGCGGCGGCGAAGTCGTCGTACGCGGACTGGTACTTGTTGTAGCTCGCCTCGGTGTAGGTGGCATTGTCGTTGGAGACGTGCTCGGCCTTCAGCTGGTCGGCGGTCTTCGCCGTGTACCGTTCGACACCCTTCATCGCCGATTCGAGCGCGGCGACGGCGGCGTCGACCTTGGCCTGCGTGGCGTCCTGGTCGGCAGCGACGGCCTTGGCGGCGGCAATCGCGCCGGCGAGAGCCTCGCGGCTCGACTTGGTCCAGTCGGCGGAGTCGACCTTCTCGGCTTCGGCGACCTTGGCGTTCAGCGCGTCCTTGGTCACCGTACCGGGTTCGTCGATCTTGGTGGCGGACAGGTCGTACACCTTCCACCACTTGGAGGTCTGGGCCAAGTTGGTGATGCGCACGGCCTTGACGGTCGCGGCGGAGTCCAGCGTGAAGATCTGCTTCTGGTTGCCGTTCACGTCGCCGATCTTGGTCCAGTTGCCATCTGCATCCTGGTATTCGATCTTGCCGTTGACGATCGTGTCACCGCCCTTTTCCGCCTGGATGAAGCGGAACTCCTTGGCCTTGCGGGCCTCGGCGTAGGTGACGGTGAGGGCGGCGTTGGCCTTGACACAGTCGCAGCCGGCGGACTGCATCCAGAAGAACGTGCTGTCGTCACCGTCGATGACGGCCTTCGGATCGACGTTCTCATGCCATGCCGCGGCACCCACGCCGTTCGTGCTGACCGTGGCGTCGGAGGGCATCGGGGTGACGCTGCCGCTGGTCTTGGCCTTGACGAAGGAATCGAGCGCCTGCACGGTCGGGCGCATGATGACCAGGCCGCCACGGGCGGGCTTGTTGCGCTGGTAGTAATCGGCGATCGTATGCGTGTCGGACTTGGCGAAAGCGGCCTTCGCGGTTGCGTAGGTCGCCTTCGCGGCCTCGGTGTCACCCGCGAGCGCCTGCTTGGCGGCGGTGATGTAGTCGATGGCGGAGGCGGTCAGGTCGTCCCAGTAGCTGATCCACGGTTCGATCTGGTCAAACATGTTCTTGTCGCCGGGGTTCGCGCGGTAGTTCTTCGCGGCGCGCTGCAGCGTGGTGTAGACGGTGAGCGCCTGGCTGAAGTCGGCCGCGGTGGCGGTGCCGCCGTCCAGCTTGCCCTTGAGTTCGGTCAGGACGCCCTTGACGTCGAGCTTGCCGGTGTAGTCGACGGACTCATTGTTGATCCACCACTTGTTAACGGCGTCATACTCGGCATCCTTGTGCGCGCCGTCGATGCCGCCGTCGTTGAGGATGCGCATGTTCATGGCGAGGTCACGCAGGCCACGGGAGCCCTTGGACGCGATCGGCGAGTTGTGGTCGATGTAGCTGAAGGAGTCCTCCCAGGACTGTTGTCCGTCCTTTTCGCTCTGCCACAGGTTCCAGCTGTAGTCGGCGGCCATGAAGATGCCCTGCTTGCTCGGCTCGGACTGCTGCATCGGGTTGAGCATGATGCCGTCGTAGGTGCCGTATGTGGCACCGGGCTTGAGGAAGTTGTTCTGGCCTCCCATGACCAGGTACTGGTAGGCGGTGTTGCGGTTCATGTCGGAGCACGGCCAGTTGATCCACATGAACGGGGCGCGACCGGTGTTCTTGGTGAACGTGTCGGCGAAGTCCTTGCTGGCCACGCCGAAGGTGCGGCCGCCGGTCATGACGATCTGCACGTTGGATGGGATGTCCTTGTACCAGGCGTCACCGGCTCCGGTGTAGCTGTACAGGGCCGGGCAGTAGAGGATCGTGTCCTTGAGGCCCTCGTACTTCGCGGTGCCGTCGTCGTTCTTCTCCTGCTGCAGCTCGTGGATCCAGTCGGTCAGGTCCTTCAGCACGCGCACGTAGGTGTTGTCGTTGCCGTACTGCGCACCCCAGTCGGTGGAGTCGTCGGCGAGCAGTGCGATCTGGCGTACGCCGGCGTCAATGGTCTGCATGTACTTGGCCTTGAGTTCCTTGAGGTCCTTCTGGTAGTGCTCCTCGGTGTCGAAGCGGAAGTGCTTGCCCCTAGCCTCGCCGTCGTTATGGAACGGCGCGAGCGCGTAAACGAAACGCACCTTCGACTTGTTGCCGGCCTCGGCCTGCGGCTTGATCTCGTTCTCGATCTGGTCTTTGGTGTACAGGCCGCGCCAGTTGTTGCGGTGCAGCGGATCGTCCTTGGGGGCGTACACGTAGGTGTTCATCTTGTAGTAGCCGCCCCAGGTCATCAGGTTCACGCGGTCCTTGGTGCTCCACGGGCTGCCGTAATAGCCCTCGATGAAGCCGCGGGACTTGACGTCGGCCCAGTCGCTGAAGGTCAGGTTGCTGACGGCGCGGCCCGGCAGCTGCTGGAAGATCTGGTACAGGGTAGTCAGGCCGTAGAACGCGGAATCGGTGTCGCGGCCGAGCACGAGGATCGTGTCGGGCGTCTTCGCGTTGCCCTGACGGACGGCAAGCACATAGGAGTCGTTCTTGGAGAACGTGCTGTCGTCCACCTTCAGGGTGCCGTCGGCGATCAGCTGCTTGGCGTACTTGTCGACCACGCCGTTGGATCCGTTGATGCCGACCAGCACGTTGAGCTGGTACGCGGTTTCGGGCACGGCGTCGGCCGCGGTGGTCTCGATGCCCTTGAGCTTCAGGGCCTCGTTCAGACGGGCCTTGGTGGCGGAATCGATTCCCGGTTCCACGACGGTGTTCGCCTTGTCGCGCAGAATCAGACTGCCGTCGCCATACTCGGTGTTCTGCGGCTGGGGGTAGATCTTGTACTGGCCCGACTGTTGGGTCGTGCCGGAGTCGGCCGCCGTGTCGCTGTCGCTGGCCGCCATGGCCGGAACCGCGAACGCCGCGGTCATGGCGATCGACGCGATGGCCGTCACGATTTTGCCTAGAATCTCATGCGTGGAATTACCATTCGCTCGCATTTGTTTCCTTATCTGTTCTTGTGATACTGTGCACCGCCCGCGCATATGCCTCATCACATGACCAAGCCCACATCCCGGTGGGCCTGTCCTCGTCGCTACGGTATATCTGGCGTGCGGCGAAACGATTGCGTTCCCGCGGGTTTTCGCCAGATGCCGCGATCCATATTTCAGCTTCTCGTGGCAGTCGTCATCGACGACGCGTTCTCTCAACCGTTCCGATTAGTCATGCTAGTTTTACTATCGAATCACGTCAAACGCGATTGGACGGCCGGACTTGCCGGTGAAGTGGCAGTGGAGCGGATGACGGGAATCGAACCCGCGTAATCAGTTTGGAAGACTGAGGCTCTACCATTGAGCTACATCCGCGAAAATGTCGCTTTTGGCGACTTGAGCTATTATACACATCGCCGACGCTTTGGCAACTCCCGTGTCCATGCGGAACAGGACCGTCAAAACAGGACCGCCGGAACAGGCGTCACACCATGAGACCGATATCGCCGGTGCTCAGCCTCTCCGTCTCCCCTGATGCCGTGCGCACGCTGATCGAAGCGTCATCGTTGAGCGATACCACCTTGCCGGCGATCGTCCGGCCGTCGATGAGCTGCGCGTCGATCTGCCGCCCCATCATCCAGCAGACGTGGTGCATCTCGGAGCGCAACCGGGAACTCTGGATGAGCGGCATCTGCACGAACGCCTCCAGACGGGTGCGCAGTGAAGCGACCAGGCGCGCCGCGATCATGTCAATCAGTTCCGCGGTCGGCGGCAGCGGCGCGACGTGCATCCGCAGCGACGTGGATTCCGGCGTCGGCAAACGATCCGCGGGCACCGACAGGTTGACGCCCACGCTGAAGATCACGGCGACGTCACCGTGCCGGTCGGGCGGCGAGGCGACCTGGGTGAACGTGCTGCCAAGCTTGAGTCCATGGCAGTAAATGTCGTTCGGCCATTTGAGATGGAACCCGCATTCGGGGTCGAACGGGACCGCGCCGCACTCGTCCAGGGTTCCTTCGATGGCGTCCAGAGTGGCCAGGCCGGCAATCATCGACATCCAGCCGTTGACCGCGTCATCGGTCGCCACCGATTCGGGGATGGTCACGATGAACGATATGGCGAACGAGTGCCCGGGAACGCATGCCCACGGCCGGCCGAGCCGTCCTCGGGCGTCGTCCATGGCACCGGCGGCGACCACGGTGATGGCGATGCCGCCGTCATCGTTGCGCGCGAACCTCCCCCGCTCGATGAGTCGGCGTGCCTTCGCATGGGTGGAATCGATGCGTTCATAGGCGGCCACCTCGTCCGCCGCTTTTGCAGTCCGGTCAAGTCGCGGCGCTGCGACTTTGTGTAAGGCAATCATGATGATACTGTACGCCGGAAGATATGGCAGCGTCAAAACGGATGTATCGTCACACAAGCGTCGGCCGCATACGATACGACCCGCTGGTGCGTCTCCCGGGAGTCTTGCCCGAGCCTCGCACCAGCGGGCCGTAAACAGCCGACGAGCCCGATGCCGGATTCTGCCCCGACATGGATGGCGTACACTCGCCAGCCGATGCCTGCGGACGCCCCAACGGATATCCGCCTGCATACATACCTATGACGCACGCTTATTTTGAGCGTCGTCTTCAAAGAGCCTGAGAACTGTCCGTATAGCGGCGTCATGACTGCCGAAAACCGCCGTCACACGGTCAACATGGCGACGGCCGAGGCGATACCGCCATCATGGCTCAGCGAGACATGCCACCGAAAAACCAAGGAAACCGATGCGCTCGACGCCGCAGCCGGCGCGGAACCCGTGCTCACCGGAGTCACGATCGGCATCCGCATGACCGCAGGCCCCATCCTGACCAACCCGGGCGCGCCCGACATTTCATCGGAGTTTCTGGAGGCTGCGGGGGGCAGCAACGCACACAGCTTCCGCTCGACGTCCGGCCGCAACGCAACGCACGGTCGGCCGCGCGAATCATCCACGATTTCAATGCCGTTCCACGGGAAATTCTCGATGGTATACGGGTTCGGCATGTCGCCGAGCGCGTCGCACCAGGCTTTCAGCACCGCTTCCTTGCCGGCCCACTTCGCCGCCAAGTGGGTGGACTCGTCATCGTTCTTGCGTCTGGCCCGCTCGCCGGCCTGCCTCACCTCGCGCACAGAGAACAGCCCTCGCATGCGCGAACCCGGTTCCGCAAGCTGTTCGGCGAACGCCGAGACATCGACGACATCGTGCCCGAGACCGAGAACCGACATACCGCGCCACCTTTCCGAGAGACCTGTTCCAGTGTATGACGGGTCCGGGCCGCTTTGCGTCCTTAAGTGCGCGCCGAAACGACAAGTGTGCGCACTTAAGGACGCAAATGGGCTGGTTTGCGTCGCTATGTGCGCGGACACGTCGTTTCGGCGCGCACTTACGAACGCAAAATGGGCCCACACGCGGAAACGTGCGGGCCCATCATTCAGCAGTCAGACGTGACTCGGCAGATCAGGCCTCGAAGAAGCCGGACTGACCGAGGCGGGCGTCAGGCTGAGCCATCAAAACGGGGAGTCCAGTGAACTCCCCGTAGGCGAAGCGAGCGGGCGCGCTACCTGCGCCCGCGAGGGAATCCTGACGAACGACTCGGCAGATCAGGCTTCGAAGAAGCCGGACTGACCGAGGCGGGAGTCAGGATTCAACAGCATGGCCTTTTCGACTTCGTGGCCGTTGTAACGATTGCCGTCGGCGAGCTTAGTGCCGTCCTCGCGGAAGCGACGGTTGTCGATCGGCTCGTAGAGCGCCGCGCGACCCATCATGCCTTCCTCAAGGTGACGCTGGCCGGCAGCCAGACGGGCGTTCGCGCGCTCGCGCCAGGCGTTCAGTGCGTCCTCACCCGCGGTGTGTGCCACGGCCGCCTCGAAGGCGCCCGGGTTCACGATCGCGGCGAAACCACTCACGTGGCCGAAGCCGAGCGAGGTGGCGAGGCCGGCCTTGACGCGGCCGACGTGCAGCGGCTTGGTGAGCCACACCATGTGGTCGTCGCGCTCCAGCTTCGGGTCCACGCAGTCGAGCGAGGCGTTGGCCGGGATCACGCCGGACTTGAACAGCTGCGTCAGGCCGTTGACCTGGAAGATGCAGGCGCCGCCCTTCGCGTGGCCGGTGAGCGTCTTCTGGGAGATCACGAACAGCGGGTTGCCGTTCGTGCGGCCGATGGCGTGCGCCAACGTGTTGTGCAGCTCGGACTCGTTCGGGTCGTTCGCGTTGGTGGACGTGTCGTGCTTGGAGACCACGGCGATGTCGTCCGGGGTGACGCCGAGCGCGGCCAGATCGTGCACGAGCTTCGAGTCGCGGCCGCCGAGGCCAGCCGCCAGGGCGCCGAGGCCCGGGGCCGGGATCGAGGTGTGCGCGCCATCCGCGTACGAGTGGATGAAGCCGACTACGCCGGCGACCGGCAGACCCATGCGAAGCGCGATGTCACCGCGCGTCAGCAGGATCGTGCCGCCGCCCTGGGACTCCAGGAAGCCGCCGCGGCGACGGTCGTTCGCACGCGAGAAGAAGCGCGCGTCGATGCCCTTCGCGTACATCTCCTCCGAGTTGGCGGTGGCGTTCATGTTGCCGAAGCCGATCACGGATTCCACGCCGATGTCGTCAATCGCGCCGGTGACCACGAAGTCGGCCTTGCCGAGGGCGATCTTGTCGGCGCCCTCCTCCAGCGACACCGCGGCGGTGGCGCAGGCGGAGACCGGCTGGATCATGTTGCCGTAGCCGCCGACGTAGGACTGCATCACATGCGCGGCCACCACGTTCGGCAGGGCCTCCTGCAGGATATCGGTCGGGATCTCATGGTTGAGGAAGCGGTCAAGGTACAGCTTGCGCATCGACATCATGCCGCCGAAGCCGGTTCCCTGCGTGCTCGCCACCATCGAGGGATGGATGGCCTGCAGCACCTCGGTCGGCGTGAAGCCGGCGGACAGGTAGGCGTCCACGGTGGTGACGATGTTCCACAGCGCGATCTTGTCGACGTCGCCGACCATCGAGGCCGGGATGCCCCACTTGAGCGGGTCGAAGCCCTTCGGGAACTGGCCGCCGACCGTGCGCGTCATCGTGGCGCGACGCGGCACGCGAATCATCGAACCGGCGTGACGGGTGACGTTCCATTCGCCCGACTCCGGGTCGGCCGCGATGGAGGTGTGCGCCTCGTCCATCTTGACGTATTCCTTGGCGATGTCCTCGGTGGGCACGGAGAAGGTGACGCCGTGGTCGAGGAAGACCTCGGTCTCCTCTTCGTCGGCGCCGTCCTTGTAGTCGTTGCCCATGCCTTCATCGAACGGACGGATGCCGGAGCGGGCCACGACCTCGTCATGGTAGCGTTCGGCGATGTCCTCTTCGGGCACGAGGTTGCCGTCGGTGTCGTACCAACCCGGCTTCGGACTGTCCTGCCATTCGACCAGACCCATGTTCCACGCGAGTTCGAGCACCGCGCCGGCGGACAGGTCGACGCTGCCGTCGGAGTGGATTCCGAGCTCCGCCTCGAAGCGGGTGCGGCCGGAGCCCCACGGGCCCAGCTCGCCGATGGAGACGATGACGATCTCGTCCTCGGGCTTGGCGGTGACGTTCTGCCAGTCGGCCAGGTCGACCGGCGCCTGCTGCGGCACGTGCGGGCTGGGCAGCGCCTTGATGCTCAGGCCGGATGCGGCGGTCTTCGCGGAGGTGGAGTCGTCGTCCGACTGCTGTGCGGAGGCCGCGGCCTTCTCTGCGTCGGCCATCGCCTCGGCGCGCAGCGCCTTGATATCGATCGGGGCGTTGCCGAGCCCGCCGGTCAGGTCCACGTCGAGCGGATGCTCAACTGCTTCCGCGCGGGATTCCGCGGTGCACAGGTCGAGCAGCTTCACGGCGATCTGTTCGGTGGAGTACGTGTGGATGCCGTGGCGTTCGACGACCTCGACCAGCGGGTCGTTGCCGCCCATCAGGCCGGTGCCGCGCACCCAGCCAATCTTCGGGTGGGCGAAGGTGACACGGGACGACCATACCTTTTCGGCATGGGCGCGGTTGACGATCGCGTCAAACGCGCTCTTGACCTCGCCGTACGCGCCGTCGCCGCCGAAGATGCCGCGGTTCGGGGAGCCGGGCAGCACCACATGCAGCTTGTGCTGCACGTCGGTGTCGGCGCCGATGGCGGATAGGCCGGCGATCGCGCGTTCCACGCCCCACAGCATCAGTCGCGCCTGGGACTCGAACAGTTCGCCGGAGTCGGTCAACGTGCCGTGCACCGGCGGGGCGGCGAACGGGAAGAACAGCGTCGGCTCGTATGCGGGCTTCAGGATCGTGGTGGTCGCGCCGGAGGTCTTCTTCTGCACGTTGCCGATCCACTGGACCAGTTCGTCCACGTCGCGGTAGCTGGACAGGTTCGCGGGAACCAGCCACAGCTTGGCGCCGCCCACCGCGTGCTCGCGGTAGGTTTGCTTCGCCCACGCCTTGACGGACGGACGGAAGCTGTGCGAGGTGGCGATGACGGTCGCGCCGCCGGCCAGCAGGCCGTTGACGACCTGCGCGGCGATCGAGTTCGGAGCCACGCCGGTCACCACTGCGATGTCGTTCGCGAAGCGGGATGCGTCAGGCACGTCGGCGACCGATTCGAGGGCCTCGGTGGCGATGCGGTCGAAGATGTCGGCGAGCTGTCCATGGCTCTTGGACGCGAACCACTTGGCCTGGTCGGCGACGTCCTTGCCGACGCCGACAAAGCTCAGGGACTCGACAGACTGGTCGCCGTTGTAGAACAGGCGAGCCAGGTCTTCGCGCGCGGATGCCCAGCGGTCATCGAAGAGGATGGCCTTGCGGGAGTCGAAGCGCGGCTCGACCTGCTTGGGCCAGTCGGAGCCGAGCTCGGCGTCGACGGCAGCCACGACGGCCGCGTTCTCGTCCTCGCCGGGTTCGGCGGCCGGAGCCGTCACGCCCAGCTCGTTGAGCACGTAACGGGCGGTGGAGGCGAGCACGCCGTTGGCACCGGTGACCTTCTCCGCGAAGGCGTCGAGCGCCGCGGAATCCACCACGGCACCGCCGGCTGCGCCGCCGGCGCTCGGCTTGGAGACAGCCACGCCCTTGGTCTGCCCGACCAGGGTCACCGCATCGTCGATGAGCTGATCGGCGGCGGCCGCATTGGCGGCGGCGCCGGTGGGCAGCTTGGCCAGATCACCGCCACGCGAGCTGGCACCCTCGCGGGTGTCGAGCAGCAGGGTCGCGGTCACGGCGGCAACCCAGCCTTCGCCGAGCTGCCACACGTTGGTCACGCGTTCGCGGATGTGCGCGGGCTTGACGCCGGCGGCACCGAACAGCGCGCGCAGGCGGTCACGGATCGCATCAGACAGTACCGGGCCGAACGCCTTGTAGTTCGGGGCGACCTTGTTGACGAGCTGTGCAAGCTGGGTGAGCGTCGCCTCTGCGGCGCCATCCACACTGGCCACACCCAGCTCGGAGCTGATATCCATCAGCAGCTGGTTGCGGCGGGACGACACGCCATTGGTCAACGTGTCGGTCGTGTCGTTCGCGCCGATTTGGTCGAGGCGGATCTTTGTGGAGTAAGCCATGAGCACACCGATGGCGTCGGACGCCTTGAACGGCAGGTCGTCGACCGGGCCGCTGACGGCGGAACCGAGTTCGGCGACGGCGGAACCGACCTGAGCGGCGGACGGCGCGGCGGCGACTGCCGGAGCCGCGGCGGGCGCGGCGGCAGCGGGCGCAGCCGGAGCCGGGGCAGCAGCGGGCGCCGCGGTCTCGGTCTCCTCCGGCTCATCGTCCGGCACCAGCGAATCAGAGTCGGCCATGTACACACGGCCCTCATCGCGGCCGACGTTGTACACGGTCACGTCACAACCCGAGAAATCGGGCAGTCGCAGCGTCTTGGAGCCGAGATTGGCGAGCGTCGGCGAGTTGCCGAGACCGACCTCCACGTACTCCTCCACGCCGAGACCACCGCGGTTGGCGGGGTTGAACAGCAGCGCCTGGGTCTCGATCCAGCGCACGGGGGACGCGAACTGCCACGACAGCAGTTCGGTGAGCAGCAGACGGCCGAGCTTCTGGTCGTCGGCGGCGTAGGAGTCCCACACTGCCGGGTCGTCCAGAGCGGCCTTGATGCGCTCGGACGGCACGACTTCGAGGATCTTGGCGGCGAATTCCTTCGTCATCTCGAACGGGGACGCCACCAGGTTCGGGATGTAACGGTCGACCAGACGGCCACGGTAGTCGATGTACTGCGGCAGCAGCGCGTCGAGCTTATCGCGGAACTCCGGCACGCCCTTGCGAAGCAGCGTGGAGTGGAACGGCACGTCGATGCCCGGCACCAGCATGAACGGCGGCTTGCCGCCATATTCCTTGGCGCGGCGGGACGCGTCGGCCTGCAGGTACTTCAGGCCGGCGATCGTGCCGGCGATCGCGTACTGCTGGCCGGCGAGGTTGTAGTTCACGATCTCCAGAAACTCGCCGGACGCCTTGGCGACGGACTCGACGTATTCCTTGACGTGCGCGTCGTTGACGCCGAACTGGTTCGGACGCAGCGCGCCCATGCGGTAGTTCGAGCGGCCCTGGGCGTCGCGCTCGATCAGGTGGTGCATGGTGGAGCCGCGGTGGAACACCAGTTCCAGCTCGGTTTCCAGCGGGATGATGTCGGCGAACGCGGACAGCGCGTTGTACTCGCCGAGCGAGTGGCCCGCGAAGTACGCCGGCCAGATGTCGGAGCCGGCCTCGCGCAGACGCGCGGTCTGGGCGTAGGCCACCGTGGCGAGCGCCACCTGCGTGAACTGGGTGAGGTTGAGCAGGCCGTCCGGGTGACGGTAGGTCACGCCGTTGGCGGTGAGCTCCTTCGGGTTGTCGCGCACGACCGCGAGGATCGAGAAGCCCAGCTTGGAGCGGGTCAGCTTGTCGGCGCGCTCCCACACGCTGCGGGCGGCGGGCGACTTGGCACGCTCGTCAAGCACCATACCCTGTTTCTGGATGCCCTGGCCGGGGTAGACGAACGCGGACTTCGGCGCGCGGACCAGCGCAGTGCCGCGCGAGACCAGCTGACCGTCGATGCGGCAGGTCACTTCGAATGCCATGCCGCCGTGCTCGACCTTGCCGACGCGCTCGATGGAGATCTCCACCTTGTCGTCAAGCTGCACCATGCCGTACATGTTGTAGGTCCAGCCTGCGATCTCGTAGTGAGCCCCCTTGTCGTCCAGCGCCTGGACGACGTGCTGGGCGGTGGCGGACAGCCACATGCCGTGCACCAGCGGGGCGGCGAGCCCGGAGATGCGGGCGCCGCGCGTGGAGGTGTGGATCGGATTGAAGTCGCCGGAGGTACGCGCGAATGCAGTCATGTCATCGGGCGCGGTGACGGTGACGCGGCGCAGCAGACGGCGAGGCGTGGCCTGCACCGTGGCTGCGGCGGAGCCGTCCTCCTGCTTGGCTTCGAGGGCGCCACCGTATTCGGGGGCGTCGGCCGGCAGCGCGTCGGAGTAGACGCGGCCGCGAATGGCGAAGCGCTCGGTCTCGCGGGCGAGCACGGTGCCGTCGGCGGCGGTGTGCAGCACGTGGATGGTCACGACGCGGCCGGACGCGGACTCGAAGTAGTCCTCGGCCCAGCTGGTGAGCGTGATGGTCTCGTCGACGTGCTTCAGCAGCTCGTCCTCGGTCTCCTCAAGCTCGATGAGGTGGTCGAGATGCACCGCGTTGAGCAGTCCCTCGATGACCGGGTAGCCCTTGACGTACACGGAGCCGAGCGCCGCGTAGATCGCCGGCCATGCCGGGCCGACCAGCGCGTCGGGGGCGATGCGCGAGGGCGCGAGGTCCTGCGGCAGCGCGCCGCCGGTGGCCGCCTCGTGGTCGTAGCCGAGGTTGGCGGACAGCGTGTAGGTGGCCGACGCGGTGCCGAACGGGTAGGCGGCCTTGTCGTCGGACGAGGTGATCTTCGGCATGTCGGTCAGCTTGTCGCCGGTGATGGCGGTGTTGCCGATGCCTGCGGTGGCGGCGAGCATCGCGTAGACGTTGCCGACCAGGCGCTCGCGGTTGACGACCGGCAGCAGGCCGGTTTCGGTGCCGCGCAGCGTCAACGGGATGACGATGTCGCGCACGGCGTGCTTGGAGACGCCACCGCCCGGATCGTTGTCCCAGTACGTGTCGAGATGGATGTCGAGGTCGTATTCCTCGCCCTGCTCGGAAGCGCCGCGGTCGATGATCTCATAGTTGGCGTCGCCGACCTGCGTGCCGTATGCCGGGTTCGTGGTCAGGTGGCCGACCCAGGAGATGTTCGGGCAGGTGCGGATGAACGCTTCGGCGCTCTCGGCGCCGCCGAGCTCGCTGTAGGCGTCGGTGGAGGCACCGGACTGCAGTTCGCGGGTGCGCTCCAGGGCCGCGGCCTCGAAACGGCCGAGGATGTGGGCGACGGGCTCGTCGACGGTGGTGATGCCGGCCACGGAGATCGGGCCGGGAATCACGCGCACGGAATCGGCGGAATAGCGGGCGTCCTCGGACTGCCACAGCTGATCCTGGCCCCACCGGCGCAGCAGGTCATTGTCGATGACCGGCACGAACGGCATGGGCTTGGGATATTCGCTCACGAGTACCGGGAACCAAGCCACATCGGCCGGGGTCACGTGGATTTCGGCAACCTGCGGGTAGGCGGCTTCCAGCTTGGCGATGGCGGCCTTCGGATCGGAGGCGACATCGTCCACGCCGGCGAACAGCGAGGTGAACTCGCCGGATTCCTGACCGCACACACGGGCTTCGATGCGCTGCAGCAGGTGCAGGAAGCGCAGCGAATACGTCGGGTCGACCACGGGGAACACCAGGTCGACGAAACGCTCGGCCCACTCGACGTAGGTCATCGAGGCGAGGTCACCGAAGTACGGCTTGGCGGTGGCGTCGAGCGCCTTGATGATCTCGTCGCGGCGGCTTTCCAGCTCTTCGGGGTGCTTCATGACGCGCACCAGCAGACGACCGCAGGCGGCGGAGGCGTTCTCGACCTCGTAGATGTCGGCGTGAAGGTGGCTCAGGCCGGAGGAGACTCCGCCGACTGACTTGCCGGACGGCACCCACTTCTCGCCGGCGGGCGCGAACGGGTCGGCGTCGGCCGACGTGTCGGTGATGCCGGGTGTCTTGACGAGCAGCTGCTTGACCGCGGGGCTGGTGTGGGCCTCCTTGGCGGTCATGACGGCGGTGCCGATGAGCACGCCGTCGACCGGCATGTCGGGCAGGTCGTAGGCGCGCGCCCACTGGCCGGAGATGTAGTCGGCCGCGCGCTCCGGCGTACCGATGCCGCCGCCGGCGACCAGCACGAGGTTGCTGCATGCGCGCACCTCGGCGTAGGTGGAGGTCAGCAGGTCGTCCAGCGACTCCCAGGAGTGGTGGCCGCCGGCCGAACCGCCTTCGACCTGCATCAGGATCGTCGTGGGGGCCACGGCCTTGGCAATCGCCACGACCTGGCGGATCTGCGCGACGGTGCCGGGCTTGAAGCCGACGTAGGGCAGGCCGTCCGCCTGCAGGGAGGCGACGAGCGCCTTGGCCTCGTCGAGCTCGGGGATGCCGGCCGAGACGATCACGCCGTCGATCGGCGTGCCGGACGCGCGCTTCTTCGGCACGATGCCGGAGGGGCCGAACTGCAGGTTCCAAAGGTAGCGATCCATGAACATCGCGTTGAATTCGACCGTGCGGCCTTCTTCGAGCAGGTTCTCCAGCTCGGCGACATGACGGTCGAACACGTCGGCGGTCACCTGGCCGCCGCCGCCGATCTCGGCCCAATAGCCGGCGTTCGCGGCCGCGGCCACGATCTCGGGATCCACGGTGGTCGGGGTCATGCCGGGCAGCAGCACCGGCGGTTTGCCGGTCAGGTCGGTGAACTTGGTGCGGATCTTGTCGCCGGCGGGAGTGTGCAACACCTTCGGCGCGAACGTCTTCCAGTTCTGGGTGCGGACGGGCTCGTCCTCCATGGTGGACAGCGCGGAACGCTCGGCCATCGTGGTGGCTTCGACCACGCCGACGCCGGTGCCCTGGATCAGGTTGCCGATGAGCTTGCCGAGCGTGTTGCCCGGGCCGAAGTCGACGATCCACAGCTTGGACGGATCGCAGGATTCCAGCATCGCCTTGACGCGGGCCGCCCAATCGACGTGGTTGAGCAGCACTTCGGCGGCCAGCTCGCGCGTACGGGTCTCCTTGAAGCCGCAGGCGTGCGCCCAGGCCACGGCCTGCTCGACGGCATCGGCCATCAGCGGCGAGTGGAACGGCAGCGTGACCTCCAGGTATTCGAGGACGGGCCCGAACACCGCGCCGCCGCGGACCTTCTCGTCACGCAGTGTCTGCTGACGCTTGTGCTCCTTGCCGGCCTCGACCTCGAAGGCGGCAAGGTCCTCCGGGTAGCCGGAGAGCACGTGGTTGTTGCTGGAGTTGGTGACGGCGATGCTGATCGGGCCGCGCGGGTTCGGCACGCGGGATGCGAGCACCTCGACCTGGCGCTTGGTGGCGCCGCGCACAGACAGCATCGGAGTGGCGCCGGCGTGCTGCGCGGTGAGCGCGAGCTCGCGCGCCTTGCGGGTGCCGGCCACGCCGATCAGCTCGGCGATGGCCAGGATCTCGTCGATCTGCTGGCCCGCGGCCTCGATGGAGCCGGCCTTGCGGATGACGTTGACCATGTGCGCGCCAAGCACGCCCTGCGAATGGCCGAGCACGGCGACGGGGGCGGTGTTCGCCACGTCAAGGCCGAGACCGGCGGCGTCGATCAGCGCGCCGAGCTGAGTGAGTGCGATGCCTTCGACGCTGACGGTCGCCGCGGCGGCGGCACCGAGCCGTGCCGGGTTCGGCTTGAAGCCGAACAGGTCGACGGCGCGTCCGGTGGTGGCAAGCAGGTCGGCGGCCACGGGGGCGAGCATCGTGTTCGCCGCGGCGACATGGCCGCGCAGCGTGGCTTCGAGCGCCGGATCATTGGTCAGGTCAGCGAGCGCAACCGGCCAGGGTGTGGACTGTCCGCCGAAAGCGAGCGCATGAGGTTCGCCGTTGAGCCGACTGAGAAAGAAATTGGGGTCTGACATGGGTTGGTGTTCCTTCTTTTATTTGGACATTGTGCGGAGCCGCCATTGCCGGTATCGGCTCAAAATCTGTTGTGCCGCGGAGTGGCCGCCGCGGCGGGATGGACTACAGCGGCTGGTTGCCGTGATGCTTGGTGGTGCGGCGCACGCGCTTCTTGTCGGCGAGCAGTCGCAGCGATTCGGCGATGGCCTGACGGGTCTGCTCGGGATCGATCATCGCGTCGATCTCGCCCATTTCGAGCGACAGGTTCGCGTTGACGGTGGTGCGCTCGTATTCGGCGGCGAGCTTGGCCCGCAGCGCGTCGACGTCCTCGCCGGCCTCCTTGGCCTTGACGAAGTCCTTGCGGTGGATGATGTTCACCGCGCCGGTGGCGCCGAGCACCGCGATCTGCGAGCTGGGCCACGCGAAGTTCATGTCCGCGCCGATCGCCTTGGATCCCATCACGATGTACGCGCCGCCGAACGCCTTGCGCAGCACGACGGTGACCATCGGCACCTGCGCGTTCGCGTAAGCGTAGATCACCTTGGCGCCGCGGCGGATGATGCCGGCGTGCTCCTGATCGGCGCCCGGCTTGTATCCGGGGGTGTCCACGAGCGTGATGACCGGCAGGTTGAACGAGTCGCACAGACGCACGAACCGCGCCACCTTTTCGGAGGCGTCCACGTCGAGGATGCCGGCGCGAACGTTCGGCTGGTTGGCGACCACGCCGATCGGCCGGCCGTCGATGCAGGCGAATCCGACGACGGCGGACGTGGCGAACAGCTCGTGCACCTGCACGAATTCGCCGTAGTCGACGATGCAGCGGATCACGTCGAGCACGTCATACGGCTGGCGGTCGTTGTCCGGCACGATGTCGGTAAGGCGTTTCGCGGTCTCGCGGTCCGCGCGAGTCGCCGCATAGGCGTACATCGGGGGCTGGGCGTCGCTGTTCGACGGCAGGTAGGCAAGCACCGTGCGCGCGTAGTCGATCGCGTCGGCCTCGTCCTCGCCGAGGTAGTGCGCAACGCCGGATTTCGTGCTGTGCACGAGTCCGCCGCCGAGGTCGTTCATGCTGATCGTCTCACCGGTGGCCGCCTTGACGACGTCCGGGCCGGTGACGAACATGTCGGAGTTCTCCTTGGTCATGACGATCAGGTCGGTCAGCGCCGGGCAGTACACGGCGCCGCCGGCGCACGGACCCAGGATCAGCGAGATCTGCGGGACGAAGCCGCTGGCGTCGCAGGTCTTGCGGAAGATGTGGCCGTACTGCGTCAGCGCGGCGACGCCTTCCTGGATGCGGGCGCCGCCGGAGTCGACGATCGCGACGATCGGCACCTTCAGGTCCAGCGCCATGTCCATCAGGTGGCAGATCTTCTCGCCTTCGGCACGACCCAGCGTGCCTCCCCTGACGGAGAAGTCCTGCGCGTAGACGGCGATCTTGCGGCCGTACACGTCACCGAATCCGGTGATGACGGCCGAACCGGCCTTGCCGCCGTTGATGTCGCCGCCGCGGAACCGGCCGATCTCCTCGAACGAGCCGGTGTCGAGCAGCAGTCCGAGCCGCTCGCGGGCGGTCATCTTGCCCTTGGCGTGCTGGCGGGTGCGCGCGTTGGATTCAGCGTCACGCGCGAGTTCCGCCGCGCGTACCACCGCTGCGCGGATCGGCTGCTCGCCCTGCGCCTGTGCGGCGCCGTCCGCCGAGACGTGCCCAGGTTGTTTCATGACCTGTTTCACGGCCGGCGAGTTCATGATATCGGTCATCACTTGCCCTCCTTGCCGTTCTTCGCGGTGCTTGCGGACTTGCCGCCGTCATCCACCGCGCCGGACTTGTCGCGCGCCTTGGCGCCGTCGACGTCCATCGCGACCAGCGTCTCGCCGGCCTCGACGCCGGTGGCGGGCGCGACGAAGATCTTCGCGACCGTGCCGTTGACCGGCGCGTACACGTAGTTCTCCATCTTCATCGACTCCAGCACCACCAGCAGGTCGCCCTTGGTGACGGACTGGCCTTCCGCGACGTTGATGCGCGTGACCACCGCCTGCATGGGCGAGGCGATGACGCCGGACTTGCCGTCGTTGTGCTCCTTCTTCTCCGCGATGGCGTGCAGCCCCTGGCCTCGCAGCGGCTGCGACGGGCGCTTGGCTCCGCGCGAACGCCCCGCTCCCATGAGGTTGTTGACGATGTCGGTCGGCACGGTGAGCTTGACACGGCGGTCGTCGACCTCGATGACGAAGCTTTCGCTCGTCGGGGCCTTCGCGCCGGCGTCCTGGCCTTCGCCGCTGAGCGACGCCGGCTGTCCCGAGCGCACGGTCTGCGGCTCATGGTTGAGGTACTTGCGCTCCAGCCACTTCGTGCTCACGTCGAAGAGATGACCATGCTCGGCGGTGAACTCATCGTCGTTGAAGATCTGCTTGAACAGGCTGACCGGGGTCGGCACGCCCTCGATCACGAGTTCGTCGAGCGCGCGGCGCACGCGGGCGACAGCCGCCTCACGGCTCTGCGCGGTGATCACGACCTTGCCCATCATCGAATCGAACTTCGGCGAGACCGTGTCTCCCTGCTCCACGCCGGTATCGATGCGCAGGCCGGGGCCGGACGGCCAGACGATGCGCTCCAGCGTGCCGGAGGACGGCGTCAGGTTCGTCGCCGGATCCTCGCTGGTGATGCGCAGCTCGAAGCTGTGGCCGCGCGGCGCGGGGGCCGGTGTCAGGTGGCCGCCGTCGGCGATATCGATCTGCTCGCGCACCAGGTCGAGCCCGCACACCTCCTCGCTGACCGTGTGCTCGACCTGCAAACGCGGGTTGACCTCCAGGAAGTACACCTTGCGATGCGGGGTCACCATGAACTCGCACGTGCCCAGACCGATGTAGTCGACCTTGTTGAACAGGCTGCGCGAATACGTCTCCAGCTGGTTGATGACCTCGTCCGGCAGGAACGGAGCGGGGGCCTCCTCGACGAGCTTCTGGTTGCGCCGCTGCACAGAGCAGTCACGCGTCGAGTACACGGTGAAGTCGCCGAAACGGTCGCGGCCGCACTGGGTCTCCACGTGGCGGGCCTTGTCGATGAACTTCTCGATGAAGTACTCGTCCAGGTCGCCGCCCTGCATCGCGTCATGGTTCATGTAGAAGCGACGCATCTCGTCATCGTCGTGCACGACGGTGATGCCTCGGCCGCCACCGCCGTCGGTGCGCTTCATCATCACCGGGTAGCCGTACGTGTGCGAGAAGTCCAGCAGCGTGCGCAGCTCGCGCACCGGCTCGCTGATGCCCGGCACCGGCGGCACCTGCGCGGACTTCGCCACGCGACGCGCGGTGATCTTGTCGCCGAGGTCGATCAGCGCCTGCGGATGCGGCCCCACCCAGATCGCGCCCGCTTTCTCGACCTTGTCGGCGAAGCTCGGCACCTCGGAGAGGAATCCGTAGCCGGGGTGCACGGCGTTCGCGCCGGACCGGTGCAGGATGCCGATCAACAGGTCCTCGTTGAGGTATGTGCTCGCGTATGTGTCACCCGACAGCAGGTACGACTCGTCGGCCAGCTGGACGTACTGGGCGTTGCGGTCCTGTTCGGAGTACACCGCCACCGTGGAAATCCCCATCTCCCGGGCGGTTCTCACCACGCGCAGCGCGATCTCGCCGCGGTTGGCGACGAGTATTTTCTTGACGATATTTCCCATATATTCCACTATCGCCGTATGCGCGCGAGTGCGGAGTCAAGTTTTCGACAAAAACGGCGGCGATATTTTGTAGAGCGAAGACAAACGGCCACGTAAGTTCCGGCACCGTAACCGGCGAACATCCACAAAAGGCCGTCTCGACTTTTGTATGTTCCCGACAGGCCGTCTAAGGCGAGGGCTTTCTATCATTGGCGACAACGGAGGGACACTCGCCGTCCGTTCTTTCATCATCGAGAGGGGTTATTCATGTCCGAACGTACTGTTTCCACCGCCCAGCGCGGCCGTATGCTGGCTTCGACCATCGGCAAGCCGGTGCTGTTCGCCGTCCTCATGTGGCTCGCTTCGGCAGCTGGTGAGATTTCGATCCCTGGCACCCCGGTGCCGATCACGCTGCAGACCTTCGTCATGATGCTGGCAGGTCTGATGCTCAGCTGGCGTCAGGCAGGCAGCGCGGTGGTGCTGTATCTGGCCGCCGGCGCGGCCGGACTGCCGGTGTTCGCCGGCGGCGCCTCCACCGCCGCCCTGTTCGGCCCGAGCGCGGGCTTCCTGATCGGCTTCCTGCCGGCCGTAATCGTCACCGCCCTGCTACGCGGCAAGGCGCGTCTTGACTCGGCTCCGCACGCCGCGCTGACCGCCGTCCGCTACTTCGGCGCCTCACTGGCCGGCAACCTGGTGGTGCTGTACCTGTTCGGCATCACGATTCAGTCCATGGTCATGCATGTTCCGTTCACGACCGTGGCGATTGCGTCGATGGGCTTCGTGATCGGCGATGTCATCAAGGCCGTCGTCGCGTCGCTCGCGGCGACCGGTCTGGCCAAGCTGTTCTGATTCGCGTCGCTGTTGTCGCAGCGAACGGTTCTCAATAGCGTTTGTGCGAGGATTTCTAACATTCCCGCACAAACGCTCATATGGAAGAAGCCCGGAATTCCGGGCTTCTTCCATATTTTTTGTTCATTTCGGACGGATGCAGGCTCACACCTTTCTTATTGAGAACCGTTCGCTGCGACTACAGCGGCAATACGCCGACGTCGGCCGTGTGCACGACATGGTTTTCGCCCGCATCGTCACGCACGCTCAGCGACGCATCGGCGTTCAGCGCCGTCGCCGTACCGGTCAGCACCGAACCATCGGTGAAGCGCGCCTCAACACGACGTCCCAGCGTCCAGCACACGCAGGAGGTCTCCTCGCGCAGCCGCTCGGCGGCGGCATGCGGGTCTGCCACGAAACCGCTCAGTCGGGAACTCAGCGACCGCACGATATGCGCGGCGATCATATCACGCAGTGTCCGGGCATCGGGCAGCCCTTGCACATGCAGTTGCAGTGACGTGGACTGCTCCGTGGGCAACCGGTCGGCCGGTATCGCGAGGTTGATGCCGATGCCGATCACCAGCGCCGCGCTGTCATCGCGCCCGGGCAGCGGCACCATCTCGGTGAGGATGCCACCCAGCTTGCGTCCCTGGCAGAACAGGTCATTCGGCCACTTGAGCCGCAGACCGCAATCTTCACTGGCCACCCCACATTCGGCGAGCGCGCCCCGCAGCGCATCCAGCGCGGCAAACCCGGCGATCACCGTCAGCCAGCCGTTTACGCTGCCGTCGGCGATCACGCCCGCCGGCAGCGTGGCGATGTACGAGCAGGTCATCGATTCGCCGGGAGCACTCACCCATGTGCGTTCCAGCCGGCCGCGGCCCGCGCTCTGCACATCAGTGGCCACCACGGCCACACCGGCACCCCCGTCGGCCGGAGGCGCCATGGTGCCGTCGCGCAGCATCTGCCGCGCCAGCGTATTGGTCGATGCGGTTTCCACCACCGCAATCACATTGTCAGCCACCTCGGTGGTGCGTGGCATGTTTGGAATGATTCCCCTTGTTGTTTCCGACATGCCTTCAGATTATGCCCGATATCGTCCTACGGCAAATGCCGGCAATGGCACGATCGCCGCCGTTCAAGGCGCATCGGTAGAATACCATGACATGACCACAGCTCACATCACGGATCACTCCAGCGCCACCCCGGCCCGCGGCGGGCGCGGAGGCAGCGGCGGCAGGTCACGACGCGCCACCGGCATCGCCCTCGCGCGTCTCGCGGCCGTGGCGCGATGGACGCTGGCCGTCGCGGCCTGCCTGTGGATCGCCTTGTGCGTGGCGGTGGGGCCGCTCTACTGGGCAGACTCCTCGATCGCGGATTTCGGCGCGGTGAACTGGTTGTTTGCCGTTGTCGGATTCCTTGTACCATTCGCCGCCGTGGTCGCAATGACTCGCTGGGCGAACGGCATACCGGTGTTCGGCTGGTCCAGCGGCAAGAACGGCCTGCATCCACGGCGCCTGATTCCGGCGGGCGCACGTCGCGCGGCCGCGCGGCTCCTGGCATCCGCTCCCGGCTCGTGGGTCAGCCGGACCGGACGGTTCCTCGCCCGGGTATGCGTACGTGCCACCGACCGGTGGTGGAAAATCGCACTGATCCTGTTCATCGGCTGGCTTTGGGTGCCGACGACGCTGCTGTCCGCGTTCGGCGCCGACATCCGCTCTCAGGCTCGCGAGTTCAGCTGGGCCTGGAACCAATGGACCGGCCTGGATCAGCCGTATATCGGATTCTTCTCATTCGTGCCGATGGACATCTATCCGACCGCGCACTACATATGGCCGTCGAATCCGACGTACCTGACCGATCAGCACAACATCGTGCTGACGGTACTGTATGGTGCCGTGCTGTCGGTCTCCCGGTATTTCACCGATTCCAACGATGTCGGATTCGTGGTGCTGTCATCCGCGCAGTTCCTGTTCGCCGCGTTCTGCTGCGCCGCCACCGCCAACCGGTTCTTCAACTTGCCGTGGCTGCCGCGCCGCGCCGGCATTGACTTCACGCATCCCGAACGCGGGCTGATGGCACTGGTCATGCTTGATTTCACGCATCCGGAGCGCGGGTACGCCTCCCCCGGCTTCGCGGCGCGGGCATGTGCCGGGAACGGACGCCTGCCCGAAGGCGCCTCGGGATGGTTCTCGCGTCTGGTGATTATCCTGTTCTTCCTATGCTGTCCGCTCGCGGTGTTCTCGACGATCTCGCTGACGAAATCGCCTCTGTTCGCGTTCTCGTTCGTGTGGGCGTTCGGCGTGTGGTACGAGCTGTTCCGTACGTGGCGAGGCAAGGGCGACAAGGTGGTCAGGCTGCGCCGCCGCAGCCTTATCGCATTGATCCTGGCCTGCGTGGTGATGCTGGCGAGCGCGAAGTACGCTTGGTACATCATCGTGCTGCAGCTGATTCTTGCGCTGCTTTCCGACCATCGCCGCTGGAAGGCGTACGTCGTCGCGTTGCTGCTGCCGGTCATCGTGCTGCATGGCGGCGTCGTGATGCTGACCCGCACCGGTGCGATCATCAGCGGCGATCCGATCGAAAGCCACGGCGTCCAGCTGCAGCAGATCGCCCGCATCGCCAAGCGCAATCCGGGCAGCATACCGCAGTCCGCCAGGGAGGAGATCGCGCCGATCTTCAATCTCGATCAGATGGCCGACGCCTACCAGCCGCAGGATGCCGACCCGGTGAAGTCGTCCGGCATCCAGTCGAAGAAGGTAAGCTACCGCTGGCGGTCGGTCACACAGGAGGACATGGCCCGGTTCAATAGCGCCTGGTGGCAGATCGTCAAGGCCGATCCCGTCACCGCCATCGACGCGCTGCTGGCGAAGTGCTTCGGCTATTTCAACCCGATGGATCAGCCGTACGTGTCGATGGATTACTACGTGAACAGCGATTATGTGACAGACCAGACCACGTGGATCAAATACTGGTGCAGCGAGTGGCGGCAGTCCATCGCCGAGGGCGCAAAGCAGTTCGGTGAGATTCCGGTGCTGGGATGGGTGGCTCACGGCAACCTGTATGTGATGATGACGCTGCTGATCGGCGCGGCCGAAGTGGTGCTTCGCCGGTGGCGCACACTGGTCATGCATCTGCCGCTGCTGCTGCTCATGGGCGTGATGATCACCGCGCCCGCGAACAATTTCGAGCGACATATGCTGCCGGTGGCGTTCGTGTTCGGATTCGTGGTGCTCACGTTCTGGCGGGAGTCGCAGCGGGCGCGGCGCAACGCGGACATCCGGTGACGACTGGTGACGCTTGCAGACGGTTCGGCTATGCTGGACGGTATGACCGATTTCGACACGGAGCATGGTTCCGTTGACTTCCTTGACCTGCTGAGCAGTGGTTCCGCTCAGGATGACGCCGATTCCCGACTGGAATCGGTGGCGTTCGCGTGTCTGGTCAATGGGTTGGCGGATGAGCGTGCCGCGGCGATTCTGGGGATTCTTGATTTTTCGGATGATTTTCTGTGCTTTGCCATCGGTGGCAAGCCGTTGCACACGATGGCGGGCACAAGGGCCGCGATCCGCAGGACCGTGCATGATCTGGGCGGCGGGCCGTGCGTGACGGGGACGACGAACGGTCTGTGCGTGGCGCTGATCATGCCGCGTGCGGCGGCGACGCCCGATGTAACGTGTACCAATACGCTGTCGGCGTTCTCGACGAAGGCGCCGGTGTGCCTGGGACCTTTGCGCCGCGGTGTCGAGGGTGCCTGCCGCACGGTGCAGGCGGTCCGTTCGGCGATTGCGGCGGCTCCCGCATTGCCGCAGGTTCCGCGCCCGATGCGTGCCGATGACGTGCTGCCTGAGCGGGCGCTGCTGGGGGATCAGGATGCCGTGGACGAGCTGGTGAATACGGTATATGCCAGTC
The DNA here is from genome assembly GCF_001025135.1 of Bifidobacterium bifidum ATCC 29521 = JCM 1255 = DSM 20456. Classification (NCBI taxonomy): domain Bacteria; kingdom Bacillati; phylum Actinomycetota; class Actinomycetes; order Bifidobacteriales; family Bifidobacteriaceae; genus Bifidobacterium; species Bifidobacterium bifidum. The sequence goes on from NZ_AP012323.1 coordinate 1,951,932, forward strand.
TGCAGACGGCGGGGCCGGACGATCCTACTTTGGAGACCGTGTCCACGTTCCTGCGCAACGGCGGCTCGTTGGAGACCACGGCCAAGGAATTGAGCGTACACCCGAACACGGTGCGGTACCGTTTGAAGCGGGCCGCCGAAACCACCGGCTGGGACGCCGCCGACGCGCGCGAGGCCTACGTGTTACGCACCGCCATCGCCCTGGGCCGCATGCATACCGCCTGAGCGCACCGCGACTGAGGAGCGATGCAGGTAACGCGCCACCACACAACACACCCCTGAACACGCCGCGATGCGCGCGGTGCCAAGACGCACCGAAGGAAGCGGTAATAAAGGTACCGCGACTGAGGAGCAACGCAGGTAACGCGCCATCGCGGTGTGTTCAGGCGTGTTCAGAAGAGGCGAAGGGAATCATCTTCCCTACCCTTCATCTCGTCATAATCGAGGATGAGGCATTCGAAACCGCGGTCCTGGGCGAGGACGCGGGCCTGAGGGGTGATGGTCTGGGCGGCGAAGATGCCGTGGACGGGGGCGAGGAGGGGGTCGCGGTTGAGGAGCTCGCAGTAGCGGGTGAGCTGCTCGACGCCGTCGATGCCGCCGTGGCGTTTGATCTCGATGGCGACGTGCTCGCCGTCGGCGTTGAGGGCCATGATGTCGACGGGGCCGATTGCGGTGGGGTATTCGCGGCGGATGAGCTTGGAACCGGGGCCGATGCGGTCGATCTGTTCGGAGAGATAACGCTGGAGGTGGTCTTCGACGCCGTCCTTGATGAGGCCGGGATCGATGCCGAGGTCATAGGTGGTGTCGGAGTAGACGTGGTACAGGGAGACTTCCAAGACGTCGCTGGTCTTGTCGGCGCAGACGCGAAGGATATGCTCGGGGGCAGGCCCGTCCGCGTCCTCAACAGAGTCCGGGGTGACGTCCTTCAAAGTGCAGGGCGCAGCCATCCAGTTGAGCGGCTTGTATGAGCCGAGTTCGGAGAAGATCAGCAGACTGTTGTCGGCCTTTATGAGCAGAACGCGCTTCGCGGGAGGAAGCGACGCACTGAGGCGACCGGAATATTCAGCAGAGCAATCAGCAACAATAACGCGCACGTCACACCAGTGTACAGTACGCGCGGAGGGGAGGGAGCGCCTCTCGGACCAGTAACAGGCATGAAACGTACGGCCGCGCCGACAGCGCGAGCGTATCGAACGCCAAAATACGGGTTGAAATCGCCGCTTTGAGCAATTCCCCGTGTGAAATCGCCGTTTCAGGATCCAAAAACGGCGATTTCACACGGGGAATTGCGGATTTCGGCTATTTCAACCCGTATTTTGGCGGGAGTGGTGGAGTGCGCCGGGCATTGACGGGGGATAACACCGAGTAGATAACACAAAAAGGGCGCCGCCTGCGGGATGCAGACGACGCCCAGTGCGAGCGCAACGGCACAGCCGCTGCCGTGCCGAAGAGCTCGCTATTCGATACCGGGTCCTTCAGTGCGGACCACGTCACGGCCGCGTTCGACGGCAACCGTGAGCTTGTTGAAATCGAAGGAGATGAATCCGTCACTGACCTCGAACGCATGGCGCTCGCCTGCGGGATCCACGACCGAAACCGTGCCTCCCTTGATCACCGTGAGCACCGGCTCGTGGTCGGCCAGAATACCCATCTCGCCTTCGGAGGCGGGGATGGTGACGGACTTCGCCGTGCCGTGCCACACCGGGTGATCGGCGGCGACGATGTTGACCTGCATCAGGGCCTTTGACGATTCAGCCATCACTCACCAAGTTCCTTCTGCAGATCGTGCCACTTCTTTTCGAGGTCGTCGATGCCGCCGATGCCGGAGAACGCCTGCTCCGGGACGTCGTCGTAAACGCCGTCGCAGATGCGGGTGAAGGCCTCGATGGTCTCGTCGGCCGGCACGTAGGAGCCCGGACGACCGGTGAATTTCTCGGCCACGTAGAAGTTCTGGCCGAGGAACTGCTCGATGCGGCGGGCGCGGTTGACGGTGGTCTTGTCCTCTTCCGAAAGCTCGTCGATACCAATCAGGGCGATGATGTCCTGCAGCTCCTTGTTACGCTGCAGAATGGCCTTGACGCGGTTGGCGCAGTCGTAGTGGGCCTGGCCGACGTAACGCGGATCAAGGATTCGCGAGGTGGAGCTCAGCGGGTCGACGGCCGGGTAGATGCCCTTGGATGCGATGTCACGAGAAAGCTCGGTGGTCGCGTCCAGGTGGGCGAAAGTCGTCGCCGGGGCCGGGTCGGTGTAATCGTCGGCGGGCACGTAGATGGCCTGCAGCGAGGTGATGGAGTGGCCTCGGGTCGAGGTGATGCGCTCCTGGAGGGAGCCCATCTCGTCGGCCAGGTTCGGCTGGTAACCCACGGCGGAGGGCATGCGGCCCAGCAGCGTGGAGACCTCGGAGCCGGCCTGCGTGAAGCGGAAGATGTTGTCGATGAACAACAGCACGTCCTGGTTCTGCACGTCGCGGAAGTACTCGGCCATGGTCAGTGCGGTCAGCGGGACGCGCAGACGGGTGCCCGGCTGCTCATCCATCTGGCCGAAGACCAGTGCGGTCTTCTCCAGAACGCCGGCCTCGCCCATCTCGCCGATGAGGTCGTTGCCCTCACGGGTACGCTCGCCGACGCCGGCGAACACGGACACGCCGCCGTGGTTCTGGGCGACGCGCTGGATCATCTCCTGGATCAGCACGGTCTTGCCGACGCCTGCACCACCGAACAGACCGATCTTGCCGCCCTGCACGTACGGGGTCAGCAGATCGATGACCTTGATGCCGGTTTCGAACATCTGGGTCTTGGACTCCAGCTGGTCGAATGCCGGCGGCTTGCGGTGGATGGGCCAGCGTTCGGTGACCTTGATGGTCTCGTCGGCCTTCTTGTTCAGCACGTGACCGGTCACGTCGAACACGTGGCCCAGGGTCACGTCGCCGACGGGCACGGAAATCGAGCTGCCTGTGTCGTGCACCGAAGCGCCGCGGACGAGGCCGTCGGTGGGCTTCAGGGCCACGGCGCGCACGGTGGAGTCGCCAAGGTGCTGCTCGACCTCAAGCGTGATCGTGTGCGCGGTCTCGCCTTCCTCGCGAGCGCCGGTGTTGGTCAGCTCGACGGTCAGGGCGTTGTAGATATCGGGCAGGTGGCCCACCGGGAATTCGACGTCGATAACCGAACCCTGGATACGCGTCACACGTCCATTGATCGGCTCTGCAGCCGTCTCGGGAGCCGCTGTGGTCTGATTGTCAGCCATATGCGTTCCTACTCTTCCTTTGTGTTCAGCGCGTCGGCGCTGCCGATGATTTCGGTAAGTTCCTGGGTGATGGACGCCTGACGGGAGGCGTTCATCTTACGGGTCAGCGAGTCGATCAGGTTACGCGCGTTCTCCGTCGCCGTGTGCATGGCGTTCTGCCTGCTCGCGGTCTCGGACGCGGCCGCCTCCAGCAGGCATTCGTGAATACGCGACTGGATGTACTTCGGCAGGATGGCATCCATCACCTTGTCCAGGCTGGGCTCGAAACGGTACAACGGGCGCACCTTGGAGCTGGCGGCGTTGTCGCCCTCGCTCTCGCGCGACATGCCCGGGCCGGATTCGACCTTGGCCTCGACCACTTCGACGGGAAGCATACGCAGCACGCGCACCTTCTGCACCACCATGTTGATGAACTCGGTGTAGACGATGTAGAGCTCGGAGACCCCGCCCTGGCTGGCCGGCTTCATGTAGGCGGTCATCAGTGCGTTGGAGATGGCCTCGGCGATTTCAACGCCCGGCTTGTCGGTATCCCCCTCCCACGTGTCGGCGATTGCGCGGTTGCGGTACTTGTAGTACGTCACGCCGCGCCGGCCATACACGTAGAGTTCCGGCTGCTTGCCGGCGTCGTCGAGTCGCGTGAGCAGTTCCTCGGTCTCACGGATGATCGACGAGGTGTATGCGCCGGCCATGCCACGATCCGCCGTCAAGGCGAGGACGGCAACCTTGGGGTTGTCCTCCTCCTTCTTGACAATCGGATGCGTGATACGGGTGTGGGCTACCACAGCCTGAACGGCATCGAAAATCGCATCGGCGTACGGCTTCGCGTTCAGGGCCACGTCACGGGCCTTGGCGATATGCGAAGACGCGATCATCTCCTGGGCGTTGAAAATCTTCTCCAGCGATCCCGTAGAGGCGATCCTGCCCTTCAATGCGAGTTGCGATCCCATGGGCTACTTCTTTTCTCCAGCCATCGGGTGCTTGGTCGGATCGTGCGCGGGCTTGTCGGCCTTGGCGATGATCTTCTCCTGCTCCACGGGCACGGGCTTGCGCGTCGAGGACTTCTTCACGACCAGCGGCTTGCCGGCCTTGGTCACGTACGTCTCGCGGAACGCTTCGACGGCCTCGTCCAAGGCGGCTTCGGTGTCAGGCGTGAAGTTCTCGGTCTCACGGATGGTCTTGAGGATGTCGGTGCTGTGCTCCAGGTAATCGAGCAGTGCGTGCTCGAACGGCAGCACGTCGCCCAGCGGCAGATCATCCATCTTGCCATGGGTGCCGGCCCACACGGAGACAACTTCCTGTTCCATCGAATACGGCGAGAACTGCGGCTGCTTGAGCAGCTCGGTCAGGTGCGAGCCACGGTTCAGCTGGTTCTTGGACGCGGCGTCCAGATCAGACGCGAACATCGCGAAGGATTCCAGCGAACGGTACTGCGCCAGCGAGATCTTCAGCGTGCCGGAGACCTTCTTCAGGGCCTTGGTCTGTGCGGCGCCACCGACTCGGGAGACCGAGATGCCGACGTCCACGGCGGGACGCTGGTTGGCGTTGAACAGATCGGACTGCAGGAAGATCTGGCCGTCGGTGATGGAGATCACGTTGGTCGGGATGTACGCGGACACGTCGTTCGCCTTGGTCTCGACGATCGGCAGGCCGGTCATGGAACCGCCGCCCAGATCGTCGGAGACCTTCGCGCAGCGTTCGAGCAGACGCGAATGCAGGTAGAAGACGTCGCCAGGGTACGCTTCACGCCCCGGCGGGCGGCGCAGCAGCAGCGAGATCGAACGGTAGGCTTCGGCCTGCTTCGACAGGTCGTCGAAGACGATGAGCACGTGCTTGCCGTGGTACATCCAGTGCTGGCCGATGGCCGAGCCGGTGTACGGCGCGATGTACTTGAAGCCTGCGGAATCGGAAGCCGGGGAGGCCACGATGGTGGTGTACTCCATGGCACCGGCCTCTTCGAGGCTCTGGCGCACGGATGCGATGGTCGAACCCTTCTGACCGATGGCCACGTAGATGCAGCGCACCTGCTTCTTCGGGTCGCCCGTCTCCCAGTTCTTCTTCTGGTTGATGATGGTGTCGATCGCGATTGCGGTCTTGCCGGTCTGGCGGTCTCCGATGATGAGCTGACGCTGGCCGCGGCCGATCGGCGTCATCGCGTCGATGGCCTTCAGGCCGGTGGACAGCGGTTCGTCGACGGGATGACGGTGCATAACGTCAGGAGCCTGGGCTTCGAGGATTCGACGCCCTTCAATGCCCTTGATTTCACCCAGACCATCGATCGGGTTGCCCAGCGGGTCCACGGTGCGGCCGAGATAGCCGTCGCCGACGGGCACGGAGAGCACTTCGCCGGTGCGTCGGACCTCCTGGCCTTCCTCGATGCCTGCGAAATCGCCGAGGATAACCACGCCGATCTCACGGGCGTCAAGATTGAACGCCAGGCCGAGCGTGCCGTCCTCGAAGGTCAGCAGCTCGTTGGCCATGCAACCAGGCAGTCCCGTCACGTGCGCAATGCCGTCGCCGGCCGTCGCGACATAGCCCACTTCCTGGGTGGGGGTGTCACTCGGCTTGTACGACTCGACGAAATCATCGAGCGCCTTGCGTATCGTGGCGGGATCAATGGTAAGTTCTGCCATGATCACTCCTTATTGTTGGAAAATTTCATGTCGGGCTCCGTCGCCGCGTGTGGCGCGGCCCGGAACCGTATCGTCAGGCTTTCGCCTTTACCGTGCGGTGCAGCTGCTGGAGCTGGGCGACCACGGTGTTGTCCGTGACCTCGTCGCCGACCTGGATGCGCATGCCGCCGAGGACCGTGGGGTCGACGACCGAGTTGATGTGCACCGGATGGTCGAGCTTCGCGGAATATACGTCGGTCAGTCGCTTGATCTGGTCGATGTTCAGCGGCGACGCGGTGGTCACGGTAATCATCGACTCGCCCATGTGGCGCGAGAACTTGTTGATCAGCCACTGGATGGTCTCCAGATAGCGCCGGTTGCGCGGGTTGCACACGGCGTGTTCCGCCAGCCGGAGCGTGACCTCGTTGAACTCGGTCTTGCCCAGCACGGCGTTCAGCAGATCGATGCGCGCCTTGGCGGGTACGCTGTCGTCATTGAGCTTCGAACGCAGAACCGGCAGGTTGAGCAGCGCGGAATGCAGCTCGGCCAGTTCCACGGACACGCGCAGGGTGACGCCCGCGGCATCCGCGTAGTACATCATGGCGTCAACGCCGAAGTCTTCGACGGCGTTGGCGATGTGCGCGGCACGGCTCCATTTGCGACCGACCAGATCGCTCATGATCTCCAGGGTCATGGGATGGGCCTGGGCACCGATGAGCTCCTTGAGCACGCCGATCTTGTCGTCGACCGGACGTGACGGATCGGTGAGAGCGCGTTCGAGCTGCACGGTGTGGTCAAGCACGTTGGTGATCGTGAACAGTTCGTTGCCGATACGCCATGCGTCCTTGCCGGTCGAGCGCAGCTTGGGCGCCAACTCGTCACGCGAAACGCGATCCGAGATGCGGGATGCCTCTCCTCGCATTGGTCACCTCCCTTTCCGGAACGCCGGAATCACTTCTTGTCGTTCGTGTCCAGGTCGTCGATCATCTTGTCGATCATCGAGGACTGCACGTCGTCGCTTTCAAGCTTGGCACCGAGAATCTTGCCGGCCAGGGCCGTGGCAAGAGTACCGACTTCGCCCTTGAGGGAGACCAGCGCCTGCTGCTGCTGCGACTCGATAGAGCGCTGCGCGTTGGCGGTGATCTGGGCGGCGTCGGACTCCGCGCGGGAGCGTGCGTCGGCGATGATGTGGGAAGCTTCGGCACGGGCGTCGTCACGAATCTTGGAGGCTTCGACGCGAGCGGTGCTCAGCTGGGCCTCGTACTTGCTCTTGGCGGCGTCGGCATCCTTCTTGGACTGCTCTGCCTTGGCGATGTTGCCTTCGATCTTCGCCGCACGCTCATCGAAGATGGCGTTGAATTTCGGCATGAAGAACTTGTGGAAGAACAGCGCGACGATGACAAGGATGATCAGGGACCACACGATGTCGTAGACCTGCGGAATGAACAGCTTGAGGCCGTCACTTGCGGCTATTGTCATCATGAAGCCCTCCTTTCAATGTCGAATAAACGTGTGAATCGTCGCCTGTCGTCTCACTTAACGATCAGGGCGGCCACGAAGCCGAGCAGACCCAGCACCTCGACCAGTGCGAGGCCGATGAACATGATCATCTGGATCTTGCCGCTCACCTCGGGCTGACGGGCGGTGGACTCCATCGCCTTGCCGAACAGGATGCCCAGGCCGAGGCCGGGGCCGAGGGTCGCGAGGCCGTAGCCGATGACGGAAAGGCTGCCGGTGACCTGAGCGAGAGTAATGATGTCCATTTCTGTTTCCTTTCTAACGTAACCGTTAAAAAAACTTGGTTAATTTCTTCAGTTGTCTCGGGAATTGCAAAGTATTCGTATTGTCCGTGGTGAGTCTCACGCGGGTGCGGCTCATTCCTCCGGGTAGCTCATGCTGATGTACACCGTCGAGAGGATGGCGAACACGTAGGCCTGCAGGAAGGCGACGAACGCCTCGAACAGGGTGAGCACCAAACCGAAGACGAACCACAGCGCGCCGACGGGGATGCCGGCAAGCTTATTGGTCGCGTCGATGACCCAGTACTGTGCAAACGCCAGGCAGGATGCCACGAGCAAGTGCCCGGAGATCATGTTGGCGAACAGACGGATGGTCAGCGATGCGGGGCGGATCAGCACCAGCTCGCACAGCTGGATCGGCGCCAGCAGGATGTACACCGGCCACGGCACCCCCTTGGGGAAGCACTCGTCGCGGATGTAGCCCCACAGGCCCTTCTCGCGTGCTGCGGTGATCCAGTACTGGATGAGCACCCAGACCGCGAACACCAGCGGCATGACCACTGTGGCGGTGGCCGCCATGTTCATGCCGGGGATGATGCCGCACAGGTTGAACACGAAGATCGTGAAGAACAACGTCGAAATCATCGGCACGTAACGCTTGCCGCGCAGCTCGCCCATGACCTGATATACGACGCTGTCGCGCACGAAGTCGATGCCCATCTCGACCACGCCTTGCCAGCGGCCGGGGATGAGCTTGGCGCGCTTCGCCGTGATACCGAGCACCACGAGAAGCACCACGGTCGCCACGATGCGGATCAATATGATGCGATTGATCGCGAAGGGGGTCCCCTGGAACAGGATCTCGGGAGGAAGAAAATCATTGACCGTTGGCAGTTCGGGACCGCTGTCGGCCGCCAATAGTGCGCCCGTACCGACCGCATCTACCATATCGCGCCTCCTGCTCTCATTATCAGCTGTCAGTTTAGCCCAACGGTTGAGGCGAATGTGACGTTTGGATATCGTCCGTCCAGCCGTTATCGAAGCTGCCCGGGCATAAGACCGACCAACCGGAGCTCCTGCCCAGACATTCCGCTCCGAATGACTAAGTGATTATCCTATGACCACCTTGGACAACACGCAACACGCCTTACTTTTCAAGGGCTGTACGGCGTTTCTTCGCCAAATTCGTGAGCGTTAACATATTGGTCATTGTCTCATTATTTGGACTGTTTTTTAAACACCGCTCATAAGGCATGGACAAAAGAGGCGGTATTCCACCTATTGAGCACGGCGATGGCCCTCTTTTGTACGCTATGTGGACACCAAACCGTGCTAATGCAACAAATCTCGAATCTCCGCCCAATTACAGCGGGATTCCGAGGTCATCTGCACCCTCCAGATCCGAAAGACCATCAACGGGAGCCGACCGGGATGGTCCCAGACCCCCGTCAAACGACCGCAGCGCAGGCGAGAACCATCATTCGCCACGTATCACGCCGTAGTCGTCATGGACGAACGGTGAGAAATCGTCCTTGCGCGGGCCGGCGGGCGCGTGGCGGAAACGATCGATGCCAAGCCGGCGCTCCGCCCGCAATCCGGGCACTTCGGTGAGATCGTACGGCGTGGTCTGATACACCCAGTTCAGCCAATTGCGCCACAGCAGATTCGCGTGCGATCGCCATGCGAACAACGGCTCAAGGTGCGGATCGTCATGCGGGAAGTAGTTGTGCGGGAACGGGACGTTGCTCATCCCCTTCGCCATGTCGCGCTCGTACTCCTCCTGGAGCGTCGTCTTGCCGTACTCCCAATGGCCGAGAGCGAACACTTCGGAGAAATCGCGAGTGGCGATCAGGCCAGGCCCGGACTGCGGACCCCAAGTGAGCACTTGCAAGTCGGGATTCGCCGCCACGTCGGCCTCGTTCACACCCGCCAGACGGGAGTGCGGCTGCAGTGCAATCTCGTCGAAACCATTGGTCAGGAAGCAGTACTCGTCCTGCAGGTACTGCGGGAACACCCCGAATATCTTCTCCGGCAGGTCAACCTTGCGCACGCCATACCGGTAGTTGAGCGCCCCCATCGCGCCCCAGCACAGGTACATGGTGGAGAACACATGGGTGCTCGCCCAGTCGAGAATCGACTTGAACTCGTCCCAGTAATCGACCTGGTCGAACGGCAGGTGCTCGACCGGGGCTCCGGTGACGACGAAACCGTCATAGTAGTTGTCGCGGAAGGCATCCAGCGTCTCATAGAACTTGACCAGATGATCGTGACTGACATGGGTCGGTTCATGGGTGGATGTCTTCATGAAGTCGATTTCGACCTGCAGCGGCGATTTGGAGATCAGGCGCAGCAGCTGCGTCTCGGTTTCGACCTTCTTGGGCATCAGATTCAGGATCACCAATTTGAGCGGTCGCACACGCTGGCGCTCCACCTCGGGCTTCTCCAGGGCGAAGATGCGTTCCGAGTCGAGGATGGCACGCGCGGGCAGGCCGCTTGGGATCTTGATAGGCATGTTCTTATTATGGCAATGGCCGGGATATTGATACGCCGTCAGGTTATCGCCATGAGTTATGACCGGTTATCAATCCCGGCATTTCACTCAGCGCAAAAATCCGACACGCCGATTTGACAATCTCGCATTCTCCCCTATCTTAGATAGAGCTGTTTGAAAACAGCCGGCGCGGGGTGGAGCAGCTCGGTAGCTCGCTGGGCTCATAACCCAGAGGTCCATGGTTCAAATCCATGCCCCGCTACCAGTGCCTCCGGTTTCACATCAAGGAAATCGGAGGCTTTTTCTATATCATCCATGTTCCATCGGGTGCGCCCACTGAACTTCTGGGATAGAGTCGGTGCGGCAATTCCCATAGCCTGCGCCAGATCCTTCTGAGAGGTCTGTCGAATGGCGATAAGAACCTTCATGTTGTATGTAACGCGATCCTGAAGGCTCAGCTCTTGCTTCTGCGCCTTTAACGCCGGCGAGACCATCACTGCAGTCATGTGAACTAGATTAGCAATGCATAGACTTACTTTCAAGTCTTGGATTAGGAATTTACAAACCATGATATTGTTACACATATCTTTTATCCATACATAAAACTGATTTGTATATAACTAATATGGAGTCGAGAATCAAAACCCTGATCGTAGTACGCGGAAGGCCGCGATCTTGTCGACCGGCTCGACGCCTCCAGTGACGCTGACCGCCCCGAATCCCGGAAACGACGATGTGCGCCACATCGTGCTCAGGATGATCGACGGCAGGCATTGGACGGCGATTACAACCAAACGCGGCAAGCGCATCCGCATCATATCCGTGCGCCGATCGCGCAAGAACAAGGAGGCATGCCATGAAAGCAAAAAATGATGCCAAGGCGATCACCAGCGACCAGCTTGAGGAGATGTTCGACAACGGCGACGACATCCTCAGCTATGTCGATCTCGGCAATCCCGTAGTCGAACATCATCCCCCGCTGGAGAAGCGAATCACGCTGACGATGCCCGCATGGACGGTCAGCGAACTGGACGAGGAAGCCGCCGAGCTGGCAATCAGCCGCAACGCCGTCGTCAATACATGGGTCGCCGACCGGTTGCGCACCATGCGACGTCGCGAAAACGCCCACGCCTGACCCATATACCATTGAGGCCCATGGTTCAAATCCATGCCAAATAGAAGGCTAGGAATTACAAGATTCCTAGCCTTCCTGTTCTATTGCGCCTTTCTCAAGTGCCTCAAACCATCCCCCGGTCTCGCTAGACAACCTTCGCCAGCGGCAGCGTCAGCGACGGGATCGGCGGCGGAAGGCCAGGGCACCGATGGCGGCCGCGGCGGCTCCGGATCCGACGACGATGATGGCGACGACCCCCGCACCGGTATGAGACAGCACCGGCTTCTCGGGCTCTGGATCCGCCTTCGGCTCAGCGGGTGGATCATCAGGCGCTTCGACGGTTACGGTCTCCCCTTCGACGCCGAGCTCATGCGAAACCAGCACATCACCGTCACGCGAGCGAAGCGACGCTCTCCAATACACCAGTCCCGCCTTCGGCGAGCGCACCTGCGGACTGACGATCGTCTGCTCGAACAGCGTATGGTCCACTTCGGCGCGGGCCTCGTCAAGCAGCACGCCGTTCATGCCGGGCACCGCCCCTTCCTCCACCGCCTCGTACGCCGTGAACGTCACATAGGCCCCTTCGGGCACATCGCCCACAATCCGCGCCGTATCGCGGAACGGCTCATCGACCCGCACAATGTCCGGCTCCACCTGCGTGGTCAGCGCCGGCTTGCGCGGCCGTGCCACATCCCATATGCGCACGCGCTCCCACGCGTCATCGTATGCGCTGGACGCCGGCATCACCCGGTCATCGCCGTCGAAGCTCCAAACGAACACGTACCATCCATGCGATTCGGCCACGATGTGCACCGGATCGCCATGAGCGTCCGGCACCCCGGCGCCCACTCGGATACGCCCGTTGACCGCCGGATAATCCCACACGCCAATCAACCGGTGATTGCTGTCCTCGGCCGGCGGCGTCTCCCCCTGAGGCCGGTACGCCTCGTCGCCGGCGGAATCATTCGGATCGCCCGCCCACCACACGCTCACCTGCGCCATCGCCCGGTCAGCGCCGATGCCAAGCTTGACATTGCCGTCAAAGGATCCGTGATCATCGGGGAATCCGTCGACCGTAATGGTGTCGCTCAGTTCGGAACCAACCACGCCGGTATGCTCCGTGACCGTAGATTCCACACTCACCCGAGCACGGTTCGAATTCGTCTCCGTGTATTCCAGGAACCCGCTGACCACATCCTTACCTATATATTGTCGCGCAGTATCGCTCAACTTCTCGACTTCGAACGCCCACACCCATGTGCCGAATCCTCCACCTCGCGGCGCCTCATACGCCGCGTCGCCGCCCGGCTCGGCCGTTGCTCTCACATCCACGCGCTGCCCGGGAGCAGTGAACGACGCCTCGCCATAAGCGGACGGCCGGAATCCCATTGTGCCCAGCCTCGCGATGAACTCCTTCGCCGTCTCGTCGGCACCAGGCATGACCGGCTCGGACAGATCGCCCACGACGAGCCCGTCGAAATACCATCCGGACGCCCGCAACTCCAATCCGGACGCCCAGGAATCGCCGTCATCCACCCCGGATGTGACGGTATCCACGACCGGCTGCCCGGCGTCGACCACCTTGGCCGCGACGGCGGTGCCCAGTGTGGGCACGAACTCCTTGCGGACCGAGAAATTCACCGCCTTGCCGCTCACCTGCGAAGAGCCGCCGTAACGCACCAGATCCTGGCCTCCCGCGACTGCGAACACGTCCACCTGCTTGCGGTCATATGCCACACTCGCCTTCACTTCACCCTCGCCGGTCGCCTTCCACGAGTACACGATCGGCTCCGCCCCGGATATCCCGGTCACCGTCGCGCTCCCGTTCGCGAACACCGCCGGACCGTTCAGCGTCGCGGCGTATCTGATCCCGGCGATCGTCTTCCCCTGCGCATTGGTCACCGACACCGTGACACGCCCGGTCCGCGTGCCTTCGGCGTATGTACGCGTCACCGTCGCATTCGCCGGGGCGTTGGATCCCGCCTCCTCCCACATCTGCTCTACCTTGCGCCGCAGCGTCGGATTGTCGCGCATGACGGACACGCGCCGGGATTTCCACGTGTCCGGCTTCAGGTCCAGCAGATCATGGGCCAGCACCGCGATTGCCGCATGCTCCGCGGCCGTCCCGTCGCGATAATGGTCCATCAGCCAGCCGAGCCGGCGCGCGGTGTCGTCGTCGCGCAGCTTGACGCTCTCCCCCAGCTGGTATTCGACGCGTTCGTCAGCCTCGATGCAGTAATAGTTGTTCGTCGAATCCTTCGCCATGACGCCGATGACCTGCTCGCCGCCATGCTCATAGCGCAGAAACGTGCCGGCATCCGCCCTGCTCAACGTCACCGCCGCGGCCGGCATGGCGGCAAACACCAGCGAGGCCACCAATGCGAGAGCCATGACGGCCGCGACCCCCAGCGCGGACTGACATCGCCTGAATACAACCATGTTCATGATATTCCCTTCCTGAAATCCCGCCGCGTCCACGATGGGCGGTTGATGACACCATGCCATGCCGGACGCCGTCGGCCACCGGATTTCAGGCAATGTGGTCGAAGGCTATCCCCCTTCGGCGTGTTGTGGATAACTCCCCACGGCAGTTATCCACATTTGGCGGTTCTCGGCATATAAGACAGAGGGTTATCCACAATCGCCCATTGGCCATCAGCCGTATACAATGGGCGGTATGGCAGAAGAAAAGAAAGGCGCGTCAGCGCTTAGCAGTAGTTCATCTCGATCAGCCACATCGCATTCGGACGACAAGACCGAAGCGAAATCCGCAACCCGTCGCACTTCGTCGGGCAAGCAGTCCACATCACGTACCACCTCGCCGCGCAAGCGCACGACGGCCAAGACGCCTCGCGCCTCCAGAACGACGAAAGCCGCCACTGCGGCCGCCGTCGCCAACGGTGAGGTCCCCGCGCAGTCCATTCCCGTCGCAGACCCGTCACAGTTCGGACGCATCGCCGTCATGGACGTGACGCCGAACGAGGAATCCGGCCGTTTCCCCGCCCGTGTCGAGCTGGGCGAACCGTTCAAGGTCACCGCGCAGGTCTTCATCGAAGGCCGCACCAAAGTCGGTGCCACCGCCATCGTGCGCAACCACCGCGGCAAGGAGATGCAGCGTCTGCCGATGACCTGCACCAACCCCGGCCTCGACCGCTGGGAGGTCATGCTCACCTGCGGCGAGCACAGCGACGTCAAGCCGTGGCAGCCCGAATTCGCCGCCATCAAGCGCCAGCTGGGCGAATGGAGCGTCACCGTCGAAGGATGGGAGGACACCTACAAGTCCTGGCTGCATGACGCGGCCATCAAAGTCAAGGTCAACGACGACGTCGAGAACGCCCTTGAATCCGGCGCGCAATTGCTGGAACGCTGGGCGAAGACCGCCGACGCCAAGCTGAGCGCCGCGCAGCGAAAGATGCTCGTCGCCGCTGCCGCCACCATGAAGGACACATCGCTTACACCCGAGGACCGTCTCGCCGCGGCGACCAGCGAACCGGTCGCCCAGCTGCATCTGACCAACCCGCTGCGCGACGGCGTCTCGCCCAGCCAGCCCCAGCGTTTCCTCGTGCAGCGTCCGGAATCCAGCTTCGCCGCATGGTACCAGTTCTTCCCGCGTTCCGAGGGCGCCTACGTCGACCCGGAGACCGGCAAGATCGTCCAGGGCACGCTCAAGACGTCGGTGTCCGGCCTGGAACGCGCCAAGGCCGAAGGCTTCGACATCGTGTACCTGCCGCCGATCTTCCCGATCGGCAAGACGAACCGCAAGGGACGCAACAACGCGCTGGAGGCCGGCCCCGACGATCCGGGCTCGCCGTTCGGCATCGGTTCCGAGCTGGGCGGGCATGACACCGTCGACCCGCTGCTCGGCAACATGGACGATTTCAAGGCGCTCGTCGCCAAGGCCCACGAGCTGGGTCTGGAAATCGCGCTCGACTTCGCGCTGCAGTGCTCGCCCGACCACCCGTGGGTCAAGCAGCACCCGGATTGGTTCCACCACAAGCCGGACGGCTCCATCGCCTTCGCGGAGAACCCGCCGAAGAAGTATCAGGACATCTACCCGATCGACTTCAACGCCGACATGCCCGGCATCGAGAAGGAAGTCGAGCGTGTTCTCGAACTGTGGATCAACGCCGGCGTGACGATCTTCCGCATCGACAACCCCCACACCAAGCCGGTGCGCTTCTGGCAGGACGTCATCGCGGCGGTCACCAAGAAGCACCCGGAGATCCTGTTCCTGGCCGAGGCGTTCACCCGCCCGGGCATGATGCGCGCGCTGAGCTACGTTGGATTCACGCAGTCGCACTGCTACTTCCCGTGGCGCAACACCAAGGAGGAGCTGGGCAAGTACCTGGAGACCACGAACGGCGACGACGGCTACTACCAGCACAACACGTTCTGGCCCACCACGCCGGACATCCTCACCGCCTACGTGCGCGACAACGGCATCGCCGGCCACGCTGTGCGCGCGGTGCTCGCCGCGATGGGCAGCCCGAGCTGGGGCATCTACAACGGCTTCGAGCTGATCGAGAACAAGCAGCGCCCCGGTTTCGAGGAGCAGATCGACAACGAGAAGTACGAGGTCAAGGTGCGCGACTGGTCGGCCGCCGACAAGTACGGCATCGCCGAGCTGCTGACCAACCTGAACCGCGTCCGCCGCGAGCATCCGAAGGTGTTCAGCTACCACAACCTGACGGTGCTGGAATCCTCCGACCCGAACATCCTCGCATTCGCCCGCCACACACCGGCCGAACTGACCGGCACCGACAAGCCGGAGACGCTGATCGTGGTGGTGAACCTGGACGGTCACGAGGCGCATCAGGCCATGGTGCATCTGGAGCTGCCCGACTATGGCATCGATCCGAAGTGGGGTGCGCACATACACGACGAGCTGACCGGCCGCGACTTCGCGTGGAGCTGGGACAACTTCGTCTCGTTGGCACCGTGGGCCGATGTGGCGCACATCTTCACCGTGGTGCATGAGGACTGAGAACGCATGAGGGACGCGCGGCCGGCAGGCTGACCGTTTCGGTGATGGGGCCCGTCGTTTCGGCGACGGGCCCCATCTGCGTTTTTGGGCGAAATCGTGGCGCTTCCGGCGTACGACGGGGTATTGTGGAGTGTGATTATGTCAATCGACTCTAAGGAGCAATATCATGGCAGAAACGTTCAACGTTCTCGTTGAAATCCCGCGTGGTTCCAAGAACAAGTACGAAGTCGACCAGGAGACCGGCCGCATCACCCTGGACCGTGAGCTGTTCACCGCCATGGGCTACCCGGACGACTACGGCTACATCGAAGGCACGCTCGGCGAGGACGGCGATCCGCTGGACGCGCTGGTGATGGTCAAGAACTCCGTGTTCCCGGGCTGCGTCATCGAGTGCCGCGCCGTCGGCCTGTACCACATGGAAGACGAAGAGGGCGGCGACGACAAGGTGCTGTGCGTGCCCGCCGACGTGCGCTACGACGACATCAAGGACGTCAACGACGTCAACGAGTACCACCTCAAGGAGATCAAGCACTTCTTCGAGCAGTACAAGGCCCTGGAACCCAACAAGGAAGTCCTCCCCGGCGACTACTGGACCGGCGCGGACGTTGCCGAGAAGGAAATCAAGGAGGCGCGCGAGCGTCTCGCGAACGCGTCGAAGTGATTTGCTTCAGGACAGCCCGGTAAGCTGTCCGGCGGCAACGTGCGAGGACGCGACAGCGACCGAGCCAACCATGAGCCGGCCGAAGGCCGTCCTCAATTGCAGGACCGTTGCCGAGAAGGAAATCAAGGAGGCGCGCGAGCGTCTCGCGAACGCGTCGAAGTGATTTGCTTCAGGACAGCCCGGTAAGCTGTCCGGCGGCAACGTGCGAGGACGCGACAGCGACCGAGCCAACCATGAGCCGGCCGAAGGCCGTCCTCAATTGCAGGACCGTTGCCGAGAAGGAAATCAAGGAGGCGCGCGAGCGTCTCGCGAACGCGTCGAAGTGATTTGCTTCGCTTCCGCCTCCGCTGGCGGGGGCTGTCAGCCATCGGCTGACTGGGGGCTTAAGTGCCACGACCACCCCCAGTCGCTCCGTGACAGCCCCCGCCAGCGGGGGCATTATATTATCTTATCGACCACAGCTTTCTGGCTCGCCTACAAACAGATTCCGCTGTTTGCTTCACGGCTCGTCCCGCCAGCGGGGCGATGTTGTGTTACAGTAGTGCCTTGTAGTTTTCACGACTTGCGAACAGCATTCGCTTGGATTCAAAGCCGGCTTGCTGGCCCGGCAGTTCTCAAAGTCCGTGCCCCCTAGGCGTAGGCGGTTTATCCGTCGAGGCCCATCCCCCGGGGAAGCCGGCGGGATGAACCTTTATGTTCCAGCTATGATTGAGATACTGCTTATTTCCGTATCCGTCGCCATGGACGCTTTCGCCGTCTCGATCGGAAAGGGGTTGACCGTCACGCGCGTGCGGCCGGTCGACGTCATCAAGACCGCATTGTGGTTCGGCGGCTTCCAGGCATTGTTCCCGCTTCTGGGCTTTTTCGCGGCCAACACGTTCAGCAAATACGTCACCGCGGTTGATCATTGGATCATTTTCGCGCTGCTCGCGTTCATCGGCGGCAACATGATCCGCGAGGCGTTCGGCGAGGAAGAGGAGAACAGCCGGGAGACGGCCCAGTTCGACTGGCGCCATATGCTGCCGCTCGCGGTGGCGTGTAGCATCGATGCGTTCGCCGTCGGCGTGAGCTTCGCATTCATGCAGGTCAACATCTGGTTTTCGGTGATCGTCATCGGCGTGGTGACCGGCGCGTTCTCCGCTGCCGGCCTGTATATCGGCCGCGTGTTTGGCGCACGCTGGCAGAAGCCGGCGCAGATCGCCGGCGGTGCCGTGCTCGTGCTCATCGGTCTTAAGGTGCTGCTTGAGCACCTTGGCTTCATAGCATGGTAACGCAACGAGACTGAAAATATGCGGCTGTCAGCGTCCGTGTTCGGGACTTTCCGTGTTTGGATATTGCCGGGACGATGAGGCCATCGTCTTGCCGGTGCGGATTTCGTCGTAGCGCCCAAGGGGACATGTCTTCCCCGCGTGTGCGTCATTGCGCGCAGCCGAGGTCCTCGACCCAGGCTCCTCCATGCGAGCCGGTCGCCGGAGGGCGGTCCGTGGCGACCGTCTCGATCAGGCCGCTCATGATGGCGACCTTTCGCCGACGAACTCCACCGACCGAAAGAAAGAAGCGCGTTGGCTGAATGACGGGTACGGACTCCCTATTGCCCTGCTTGGTTCTTGACGAAAACAAAGCCCAACAGGCGCACACCCTCTTCATACCCACATGCGGGAAAGCCCCGGCAACGATGCCGAATCCCGACTCCCCGCATCGCATACTGGCGAAGACCAATATTCCCCGCCGAAGAAAACCGTCAAATATCAGAAGATCAGCTGCATGACGAATGACGCGGCGAACACGAGCAGACCGCTGAGCATCACCGGCAGCAGCCCGATACCCAGCCACGGCGCCGGAGCGGCCGGATCCGGATCCGCCTCGCGGCTCCACGACACCGAGCATACGGCGAACAGCACCGCCACTACCACGAACGCCGCGGCCACGATGATGAATCTCGTCAGCAGCCCGTTATCCGGCGACGCGGAGCCCATGTCGATGAGATCGGGCACAAAACACCATCCCGCGGCGCTGACGGAGACCACGGCCCCCGTCATGCAGTGCGACAGCGCGCGAATCAGGTGGCTGCGCTCCGCGCGCACCATCTGCCGGCCGAACGCGATGATCGTCGCCGCGATCAGCAGTATCGCGAAGCACGCCGCCCAACGCACCAGCTGATACATCACCAGACGTCCATCATCCGCAAGACGCCCGCCCTCGTACGCGGGGTAAAACAGCTGGCTGGCCAACGACGTCCGCGCGCACAGAATCGACAGCACGCCCGCAACCGCGCCGATCAGGCGGTCGGCAATGCCGGCACGGAACGGCCACCCAACCTGGAATAGCACGAGCAGCACCACGGCGAGCGCGATCGCAACCCCTTGCGCCACACCGCCCTGGTTCCCGAACGTGAACTCCAGCACGCCCGTCACGCCGAATAGCACCACGTATGCCACCGCCTGAACCGCAAGTACGCGGCCAATCGAGCTTCCGGTACGCTGTTCGCCGTCGCCCATCGTCATCACACTCCACAAATCGCAATCCGCGGCAGCCTCGCGACCGCCATTCCACTAACTCTAGCCTAGCGTCGGCTGTCCACATTATGCGCCTACAATATGACCACTAACCATATGGGTACTACGGTTATCCATATTCAGGAAAGGGGAAGCGGTTGACTGATTTGACGCTGATGACATTCGCGAACGACCCTGCCACCGTGCTTCCCTCACTTGCACTGCTGTCCCACCGCGTGCGCGTGCTGCCGATGGACGCCGCAAGCCTGGTGAAGATGCCGGAGAACACCGTGCTCTTCCTCGACGCCCGGGATGACCTCGCCACGGCGAAGACGCTGTGCCGGCTGATTCACGCTTCCGGCCTGGCCACGCCGATCGTGCTGATCCTCACCGAGGGCGGGTTCACCGTCGTCAACTCGCAGTGGGGCATCGCCGATGTGGTGGTGGCCTCCGCTTCACCCGCCGAGGTGGAGGGGCGCCTGCGACTGGTGTCGGAACGCGGCAATGCGCCGATCACGGGCGCCAGCACCACGGACGATTCGGAGCGCACCGAGGATGGCCAGATCCGTTCCGGCGATCTCGTGGTGGATACCAACGGCTACACGGCATCGCTGCACGGCAGGCCCATCGATCTGGCGTACAAGGAATTCGAACTGCTGAAGTATCTGGTGCAGCATCCCGGCCGTGTGTTCACGCGCGCGCAGCTCCTGCAGGAGGTGTGGGGATACGACTATTACGGCGGCACCCGTACCGTCGACGTGCACATCCGTCGCCTGCGCGCCAAGCTGGGCGGCGAATACGAACATCTGATCGGTACCGTGCGCAACGTCGGCTACCGTTTCGACCCGCCCGAGGGCGAGGGAGACAAGTCACTCGCGGCTCCGGCGGCTTCCGACGACACTGACGCCGACGCCCAGTAAGACCGGCACATCATGCCACGCGAATCCAAACGGGCACGCATCCAGCGGATGCACGAGGAGTACGCATTGCTCGTCGAGGCGTTCCCGCACCCGAAATGCGCCTTGGATTTCACTTCTCCCCTGCAATTGCTGATAGCCACCGTGCTCAGCGCCCAGACGACCGACAAGCGGGTGAACACCGTCACGCCCGAGCTGTTCTCGCGTTTCCCCGATGCCGCATCCCTGGCCGCAGCGAATCCGCAGGACGTCGAAGACATCATCCACCCGCTCGGCTTCTACCGTTCCAAGACCAAGCATCTGCTGGGATTGGCCGTAGTGCTGCGTGACCGTTTCGGTGGCGAGGTCCCCGATACGATGGACTCGCTGGTGACGTTGCCTGGCGTCGGCCGCAAGACGGCCAACGTGGTGCTGGGCAACGCGTTCGGCGTGCCCGGATTCCCCGTCGATACGCATGTGATCCGCGTGACGGGACGGCTGCGCTGGCGCGGCGACTGGAACTCGTCCAGTCCCGATCCGGTGCATATCGAGCGGGAGATCTGCTCGTATTTCGAGCCGTCGCAGTGGACCGACCTGTCGCACCGGCTGATTCTGCATGGACGCGCCACCTGTCACGCGCGCAAACCCGATTGCGAGGTGTGCCCACTTCATGACACCTGCCCGAGCTCACTGATATAGACCAAGCGGACGGACCCGGCCGGTATCCCACGCATCAGGGATCCCCCGTCGACCCGTTTACCCCGGGCATTACACTCGGAGCCATGCAGCACAGCGCACGGCATACCTCCATCAGCAGTTCGGCGAAGTCCGCCATCATCTTTGTCATCGTCGCGGGGGTGCTCGGCTGCGCCGTCTGGCTGGGCTGGTCCCTGCTGCACCGCAAATACACGCTGCCCACCTTCAGCGGCCTGCAATCAAGCGTCAAAGTGAGCGTCGGCATCACCGGCGCCCCGGAATCATTGGATATCCGGACAACCGACGACGATTCGCTCGACCGCGTCCTTCTCGGCAACGTCTATGAGACGCTGCTGAAGCGCGATGACAACAACAAGATCCAGCCGTCGCTCGCCTCCTCGTGGAAGGTGTCCGAAGACGGCACCACCTACCGCTTCAACCTGCGCAGCGGCGCGACGTTCGCCGACGGCACCACGATCACCTCGTCCGACGCCGTATGGTCCCTGCAGCAGATCATCACCAAGAAGTATGTCGGCAGCGACGAACTGTCCGCGCTGTCCAACGTGGAGTCGGACGGCAACAGCACGCTGGTGCTGCGTCTTCGCGAACCCGACCCGCGGCTGCTCGCCAAGCTCACCACGCGCATCGGCATCGTCTACAACCAGCGTGAGAACATCGACTACGCAAAGCAGGCCAGCGGGTCCGGACCGTTCACCGTCTCCCAATGGCAATCCGGCAAGCAGCTGACGCTGAGCCGCAACGACCACTATTGGGGTAGCAAGTCCAAGGCCAAGACCGTCACCGTCAACTTCGCGGCCGACACCACGGAGCTGGCCAAGGCTCTGAACAACGGCCAGATCGACGCGGCCGTCGCGCTGGATCAGTCCGCCGCCGACGCGGTGAAAGATGATGGCATCGTCAAGAAGCAGGGCGTCAGCAACCGCAAGGTCGTGCTCGCCTTCAGCAACAACACGCAGTCCATCCTTTCCGACAAGCGGTTCCGGCAGGCAGTGCGCTACCTCATCGACAAGAACGCGATGACCGAGGCGCTGGGCGGCGGCACGGTCATGACCGGGCCGCTGTCACCGCTCGACGACGGATATCAGAAGACGGATGAGACGTTCGGCCACGACATCGGCAAGGGCAACGACCTGATCAAATACTTCCGTTTCCGCGTCTCCAGACGACCGCTGACCTTCGTCTATCCGAAGGAATACGGCTCCCAGATCGGCGAACAGGTCAAGCAGACGATGTACGCCGAACCCGCGTATTCGGACGTGTCCGTGTCGATGGTCGACGATGCCACATGGAGCAAGACCGTGACGCAGGACCGCCAATACGACTTCACGATCTACGAGACCGACGGCGAGGACGATCTGGACCTCCTGATGGACAGCAACTCGTACATCGGCTTCGTCAGCACCGACTCGCAGAACGCGTGGAGCAAGGCGCTGAAATCCTTCAGCAGCGACGACTACGCGAAGAACTTCCAGTCGTTCATCGGCACGCTCGACGACGATTCGCCGGTGGACTGGATCTGCACGCGCAAGCCAATCAGCGCGTACCGCAGCAACATCACCGGAGTGCCCGTCAACATGACCTACACGCAGCTGCCGCTCGCCGATATGACCACCACGGACTGATTCGGGGGTCCATGCGCCCGGACCCGCCCGCCGGCGGACGCAGCCGCGCGGCTGTTGTCACGATTGCTTTCTAGACTGTCGCTTATGACCGAAGAGCAGGATAACAGCATCATCAAGGCACACCTCACCCCGTTGCCCGACAAGGTCGGCGTCGACGGGCTCGAAGACAAGTGGCGCGGTGAATGGGACGAGGACGGAGTCTACAAGTTCCAGGGAACCCGCGACCGCAAGGCCGTCTATTCCATCGACACCCCGCCGCCCACCGTATCCGGCCATCTGCATGTCGGCCACGTGTTCAGCTACACGCACACCGACGTGATCGCGCGATTCAAGCGCATGCAAGGCTATGACGTGTTCTACCCGATGGGCTGGGACGACAATGGCCTGCCCACCGAGCGCCGCGTGCAGAACTACTACGGCGTGCGCGTGGACACGTCGCTCAAGTACGATCCTGATTTCAAGCCGCCGTTCGAGGGCACCGACGGCAAGAAGATCGACGCCAAGGATCAGGTGCCGGTCTCGCGCAAGAACTTCATCGAGCTGTGCGAGAAGCTCACCGCCCAGGACGAGAAGCAGTTCGAGGCGCTATGGCGTTCCCTCGGCCTGTCGATCGACTGGTCGCAGACCTACCACACCATCGGCGAGCACCCGCAGCGCGTGGCGCAGAAGGCGTTCCTGCGCAACCTCGCGCGCGGCGAGGCGTATCAGCAGGACGCGCCCGGCCTGTGGGACGTGACGTTCCAGACCGCCGTGGCCCAGGCCGAGCTGGAAAGCCGCGAATACCCCGGCTTCTACCACAAGGTCGCCTTCCGTTTCGAGGACGGCACGCCGATCTACATCGAGACCACCCGTCCCGAGCTGCTCGCGGCCTGCACCTCGCTGATCGCGAACCCGAACGACGAGCGTTACAAGCAGTATTTCGGCCAGTCCGTGTACTCCCCGCTGTTCAAGGTCAAGGTGCCGATTCTCGCGCACCCGGCCGCCGAGATGGACAAGGGCGCCGGCATCGCGATGTGCTGCACCTTCGGTGACGTGACCGATGTCGAGTGGTGGCGCGACCTGAAGCTGCCGACCCGCCCGATCATCCAGCGCAACGGCCGCATCGTCATGGACACCCCGGATTGGATCACCGACCCGGCCGGCCGTGAGATGTTCGCCGCGACCGCCGGCAAGACCACGTTCTCCGCCCGCAAGATCATCGTCGACGCGCTGCGCGAGGCCGGCGACCTGGACGGCGAGCCGACCCCGACCAAGCGTATGACGAACTTCTACGAGAAGGGCGACAAGCCGCTGGAGATCGTCACCTCCCGTCAGTGGTACCTGAAGAACGGTGGCACCGACGCCAAACTGAACGCCGAGCTGATCGAGCGCGGCAAGGAGCTCAACTTCCACCCCGATTTCATGCGCGTGCGCTACGAGAACTGGGTGCATGGCCTCAACGGCGACTGGCTGATCTCCCGCCAGCGCTTCTTCGGCGTGCCGTTCCCGCTGTGGTACCCGGTCAAGGCTTCCGGCGAGCCGGATTACGATCATCCGATCACTCCGAGCGAGGACCGTCTGCCGATCGACCCGACCAATGACGTGCCGGAAGGCTACGACGAGTCCCAGCGCGATGTGCCCGGCGGCTTCACCGCCGAGCCGGACATCATGGACACGTGGGCGACGTCCTCGCTCACCCCGCAGATCGTGACCCGCTGGGAGGAGCCGGACGAGGCTTCCAAGGCGCTGTTCAAGGCCACGTTCCCGATGGATCTGCGTCCGCAGGGTCAGGACATCATCCGCACCTGGCTGTTCTCGACCGTGGACCGCGCCCATCTGGAGAACAAGTGCCTGCCGTGGGCGCACGCCACGCTGTCGGGCTGGATCCTGGACCCCGACCACAAGAAGATGTCGAAGTCCAAGGGCAACGTCGTCGTGCCGAACAAGCCGATCGAGCAGTTCGGCGCCGACGCGGTGCGCTACTGGGCCGCCGCGGCCCGTCTCGGCCTCGACGCCACGTATGACGAAGGCCAGATGAAGATCGGCCGCCGTCTTGCGATCAAGCTGCTCAACGCCTCGAAGTTCGCGCTGGCCATCGGTCGCGAGGACGAGAACCATCATGTGGGCGAGACGGCCGACGCCGTCTGGAACCCGGCCGATGTGACCGAGCCGCTCGACCGCGCCGTGATGGCGAAGCTGGCGCTGGTGATCCGCCAGGCCACCGACGCGCTGAACGCCTACGAGCATTCCAAGGCGCTGGAAGTCATCGAGAGCTTCTTCTGGCAGTTCTGCGACGACTACATCGAACTGGTCAAGAACCGCGCGTACGGCACTGCCGACGCGCACGGCAAGGTGCCGAGCGACGCGGCCGTGAAGTCCGCGCGCACGACGCTGGGCCTAGGCCTGGACGCCTTCGCGCGCCTGCTGGCCCCGTACCTGCCGTTCGCCACCGAAGAGGTGTGGAGCTGGATGCACACCGGCGAGGGGTCCGTGCACCGCGCCGCCTGGCCGAAGGCCGACATCTATGCCGCAGCAGCCACCGGTGCCTCCCCGGAGACGCTGGCTTGGGCCGGCAAGGCCGTCGAGCAGCTGCGCAAGATCAAGTCCGAGGCCAAGGTCTCGATGAAGACCCCGATCCTGTCGGTGACGCTGGCCGCCGTCAAGGACGGCATCGACGCCATCAAGTCCGCTCTGGACGACGTGGCGCAGGCCGGCCGCGTGATCGGCAAGTTCGATCTCGCCGAAAAGCACGCCGAGGAGGCCGCGGCCGAAGGCGAGGGCGACGATACCGTCGTCATCGATGCCAGCGAGCTCGGTGAGCCGCCGGCGAAGAAGGCCAAGAAGTAACCTGCTTCTCACTAACGGAAACGGCCCCCTCGGATCCACGAGGGGGGCCGTTTTGCATCCACGGCATCGTGACGGCGGCATGCCGGCCGCGCGCCGTGCGCCGTATGCCGCGCACCCGTCACACGGCTGGCATGATGATCAGCAGACGCAGATCCTCGGTATGCCGGTTCCAGTCGGATAGCACGTCGTAACTGTGCCGCCCGTCGGCGATGCAGTGGTCGGAATATGCGTTGGCGCCGTCGCACGACAACCGTCTCAACGCGGCAGCGAGACGCGCGACCGGTTTGCCGGCGACGGCTGCGCTGCCGCCGCCGCTGCCGCGGCCGGCCAACGATTGCGCGGCCTGAACCAGCATGTCGGAGACGTCACCAATCGCCACTGTCTCGTCGATGAGCTCAGACGACGTGCTCTGCAACGGCGATCTGGGGTTCATGCCGGCGATGCCGTATACCGGCGAGAACTTCGGAACCGACGCCGACTTCGAACCGGATGCCGTGCCCGCCGCCGAAGACGAGCCGCTGCCGCTGGCGTTGCCATCCTTGCCGTCGCCGCTATCCTTGTTGCCGCCCTTGCCGTCGCTCTTGGCAGCGCCGCCGAGCATGCCCAGGCCGCTGGCGTTGCCCATCACATCGCCGATACTCATGCCTGACTGCGAGTCGTCATCGGTCTTGCCACTGGCCAACGCCTGCGCCTTGCGCTCGGCCTCCTCACGCTCCTGCCTGCTGACGGCGGCCAGCCGCTTGCGCTCGGCCTTCGCCGCCATCGACGTCGTGTCGGAACCGGCCCAGCCGTAACGCACCCGGTCCGCAGCCGCATCGCCACCTTGCGCATCGCCGGTGGAGGCGGTGCTGGTCAGTGCGCCGGCGAACTGTATGCTGATCTGCTGCAATGCGTTCGCCGCGCCCGTATGTTCGGATGCCGCCGCCAAGGCGTCCATCGCCGACTGCACTTTCTGATTGTCGTCCTGAAGGTCGGCGCTGGTGGAGAACTCCTCGTTGGCGGCGTCAATCGCCTGTTGCTGATACCGCGCGGCTCCCGCCGACGTGCCTCCGGTCAGCTCGCTCAGATGCTTGGTGTACACGTCGGTGTAGGCCATCGAATAGGGGATCATCGCGTTGGACAGCTGGCTCTGCCCGGCCTTGTACGCCGTCGCGCCCTCGGTGGACTCCTGGGCCATGGTCTGGCTGATCTCATCGGCGAGTCCCGACGTGCCGCGCTGACGGATGCGCTGAATCAGGTCGTCTATGGCATGTACTGCGCCGTCGTGCTCATGCGCGGCACTGACCGCGTTGACCGCGTTGGCGAGGTCGGTGACCGCCTGCGCCATCGGGGTGTCGCCGGTCAGTTCGCCGGCTGTGCCGATCAGCGCCTGCATCTGCGTGGATGAGCCGATGCTGCCGGACAGATGGGTCGTGTACGACCCCACGTAATGCGCCATATACGACGAGAACGCAGCCTTGTGCGCTGCGGTTTTCTCCTTGATCGCCTTCTCGCCGAGCTTCTGCTCGCGATCGCGCATGGCGGTCAGCTGTTCGATTAGTTTGCGGTCCGACGCGGAACCGGTGACGACCAGCGTGTTGACCAGTGCGTCAGCACGGTCGGAGACAGCCGTGACCTCGTCGACGAACGACGCCGTGTCATCGGCCTGCACGGTCACGAACGCCAGTTGGCTCATCGAGAAGTTCTTCGCGTTCATATAGCAGTCGAACACCGTGCGTTTGCCGGGCTCCCCGACGCCGCTGACAAGCATGTCGGATCCTTGCATCGTCAGCGTCATGCCGTCTCCGACGGTGATATCGTCGGAGACGGAAGACGGTACGGTGAACGCCACCACGGGAATGCTGTTCTCCGCGTAGCCGTTGGACACGGCCGCATTGGGCTCCACGGTGATACGGATATCGACCAGTCCGCTGGCACCGGCGATCTGGGACGGCTTCACCTGCGGGCCGTTCAGGCCGTAGGCGATGCTGACCGACCACGGCAACACGCGTTGCCCGGCCTTCACCCGCTCCTGTGTGGTCTTGCCGGTTTCCACAGCCTTGTATTCCGCCGCGAGCATGGAACCGTCACCGCTGTTGCCGGCCACGTAGTCGACGATGTCGCCGCCGCGGGAGACCGTGAACTGGTTGGTGACGTACAGGCGTCCCGGAACCCCGTCCGAGTTGGCGAGAGACATGACATTCTGCGTCTTGGAATACCCGGCATCTCCTTCGGCCGGATTGGCACCGGCCGTGACCGGCCCGCCCGCCGAAGGGGCCAGAGTCAGGGCCAGCGTGGCGGCAGCCGCCAGGCTTCGCGTCATCACCCCGGTCATATGCGCCATCGTCGCTCCCCCTTTCATTCATCATCACGCGGCCCGCATGCCGAATACAGGCATGCATATGCACGCCACCGACGATGCGGGCAGAGCGGCAAATCTCCGCCGATCAGGCGAACACGTCGAGCACGCCGGGATCCCCTCCCGCGTCGGCGATGCGCTGATGCCGCTTCTTGGCCTCGGCCACCACGAATTCCCGGTACATTTCCGCGATGTCGGGATCGAGCCCGGCGTCGATGGCGATGCGGTGCAGCCGTTCGATCTGGTAGTCCTCGCGCTTGTAATCCGCCGGCGCGAATCCGGCCCGCGCCTTGAGTACACCCACCTGGGACGTGTACTTGAACCGCTCCGCGAGCAAGGAGACGATGGCCGTGTCCACATTGTCGATGGACTGCCTGAGCGCCTTGATCTTGGCCACGGTGACCGCGGTCTGCGGATCATGCCGTGCGGTGTCGGCGTCGATGACGGTTTCGGATCCGCCGCCTCCCACCTCGCGGGATGACGGCTTCGCCCAATCGCTGTTCTCGGGTTCACTCATACTGCCTACCATAGCGCGTGGGCCGAACCCGGGCCGTCGGCTATTCCTCAACGATGGAACGATATGGTCAATGCCGGCCGGGATGTCTAACGCCTACGGCGAATGGCATCCGTCAGAAATACGTCTGCAGGATCACCGTGCTTTCGGTGCTGACCGGCACCGTCCGATGGATGCGGTTCAGCAGCTCCTCCAGTTTGCTGGGTGACGACACGCGAACCACCAGCATGAAGCTGGGCGCGCCGGCTATGGAGTAGCAGGACACCACGCCTTCCAGCTCATGCAGCTTGCCGGGGATATCGGCCTCCTGCGAGTAGTCCAGCGGCGTGACGGACACGAACGCGCTGATCGGCAGACCGCGCAGCTCAAAGTCGAGCACCGCGCGATACCCCTTGATGATTCCTCGCTTCTCCAGCTTCTGCACGCGGGACTGCACCGCGGACACCGACAGGCCGGACAGCCGGGACAGCTGAGCCAGCGTGGCCCGCCCGTCCTCCTCCAACGCATCGAGGATGGACTCGTCCGTGGCGTCGAGCATGGCGGAGCCCTCCGGCCTGATCTCCACCTTGCGCGATGCCGCGTCCGGTTCCTCGTCATTGCGCGTATTCGCCTGTGCCATCACGTCCTCCCGGGTCATACGGTTCGCCGCAACCTGCATGTGGAGCGGTTCCGGCGCGAACTTGTCTGATGACAGCTTATCGCGATGTCAATCCAGTATTACTCCATTGATTTCTTACTGTTATTTACGAATTATATAGTAATAATTACTGTTTTTCAATGTACTACTGTATATTTTATATTCTTGTTCATGATTGAAAGGTGACACCATGTCCATGCCCGCACTTTCGCAGCACTCGCTCAGCGTCCCCCGTTCCGGCATCCGGGACGTATTCGACCGGGTCGAGCACGTGCCTGACGCAATCTCGCTGTGCGTGGGCGAACCCAGCGCCACCGCGGCGCCGCATATCGTGGAAGCCGCATGCCGATCGATCCGCGAAGGACACACCACATACACGAACGTGCTCGGCATCGAGCCGTTCCGCGAGGCCGTGGCGGCATACTCCGAAAAGGTGAAGGGGCTGCGCTACGACGTCGACACCGAGATACAGGCGGTCGACGGCGCGACCATCGGTCTGTTCCTGGCGATGAAGGCGCTGCTTGACGCCGGCGACGAAGTGATCCTTCCGTCGCCGTACTTCACCTCGTACGATGCGGAGGCCCTGATGTGCGGCGGAGTGCCGGTGCCCGTCGCGCTCAAACCGGAACACCAGATGCGGCTGAACGCCGACGATATCGAAGCAGCAATCACGCCGCGCACGAAGGCTGTTCTTCTCAACTCCCCCGGCAACCCGTCCGGAGCCGTCACGCCGCTATCCGAGCTGGAGCGCATCGCCGACGTCTGCATCCGGCATGACATCTGGGTGATCTCCGACGAGGTGTATCACCCGTTCGTCTTCGACGGCTCCGCGTCAATCGCGCCCTCCATCGCCGCCATCGACGGCATGCACGAGCGCACGGTCGTCGTCGAAAGCCTGTCCAAGACCTTCGCCATGACCGGCTGGCGTATCGGCTACCTGCTCGGCCCCGAGCCGCTGATTGAACAGACCAGCAAGCTCGCCGAGCTGATGCACTCATCGGTCAACTCGACGGCGCAATATGCCGCCGTGGCCGCGTTGACCGGCCCGCAGGAGCATGTCACGGCCATGCGCGAGGAATACTGCGCCAAGCGGCAGATCGTGCTGGACGAGCTCGACGGCTGCACCGCGCTGCGCCTGATCGAGCCGCAGGGCGCGTTCTACGCGTTCGTGGACGTGCGAGCCTGCGGCATGGATTGCGACAGGTTCAGCCGTATGCTGCTGGACGAGGAGCACGTCGCCGTGGTGCCGGGAACGGCCTTCGGCAGTGAGGGGGCCGGATTCGTGAGGCTTTCCTACGCCGGGGACGGGCGTGAGCTGCGCGAGGGCGTGCGACGGATGCGCGTGTTCGCCGAACGTCACGTCAACCCCGCGCTGGGCCGCCATACGCCCGGATACCATCATCTGCAGATCATGGCCTGAAAGCAGGCCGGATATAGACGGGAGCCCCGCTTCAATGCCGAAGTGGGGCTCCTCTCGTTCAGGCCGTCGTGCCGGAGCCCGGCAGACGGCAGCCGGATCAGTTGCCGTTGACCGGGTTGCTGTTGCTCTGCTGGATAATGGCGGCGAGGAAATCGCGGTTCGTCGCGGTCTTCTTCAGGCGCGGCACCAGCGTCTGGTATGCCTGCTCGGGCTCCATGCCGCCGAGCAGACGGCGCAGACGATAGATAATCGGCAGTTCCTGCGGCGAGGTGATGAGCTCTTCGCGGCGGGTGTCGGAGGCGTTCACGTCGATGGCCGGGAACAGGCGCTTGTCGGCCAGCTCGCGGCTCAGACGCAGTTCCATGTTGCCGGTGCCCTTGAACTCCTCGAAGATCACCTCGTCCATCTTGGAGCCGGTCTCCACCAGCGCGGAGGAGATGATGGTCAGCGAGCCGCCGTTTTCGATGTTGCGGGCGGCGCCGAAGAACTTCTTCGGCGGGTAGAGCGCCTGGGCGTCCACGCCACCGGACAGGATGCGGCCGGAGGCCGGCGCAGCGATGTTGTAGGCGCGGGCGAGACGGGTCATCGAGTCAAGCAACACCACCACGTCCTGACCGAGCTCCACGAGTCGCTTGGCGCGCTCGATGGCGAGCTCGGCGACGGTGGTGTGGTCGGAGGCCGGGCGGTCGAAGGTCGAGGAGATGACCTCGCCGGCCACGGTGCGCTCCATGTCGGTGACTTCTTCGGGGCGTTCGTCCACCAGCACGACCATCAGGTGCACTTCGGGGTTGTTCGTGGTGATCGCGTTGGCGATGTTCTGCAGCGTGATCGTCTTGCCGGCCTTCGGCGGGGAGACGATCAGGCCGCGCTGGCCCTTGCCGATCGGGGAAACGATGTCCATGATGCGGCCGGTGAGCTTGTTCGGCGTGGTCTCCTGCTTGAGGCGCTCCTGCGGGTACAGCGGGGTGAGCTTGGCGAACTGCGGGCGGTTGGCCGCCTCTTCGACGCTCATGCCGTTGATGGTGTCGACGGACTGCAGCGGCACGAACTTCTGGCGCTGGTTGCGGCGGTCGCCCTCGCGCGGCGCGCGGATGGATCCGGTCACGGCGTCGCCCTTACGCAGGCCGTACTTCTTGACCTGACCCATCGAGATGTACACGTCATTCGGGCCGGGCAGGTAGCCGGAAGTGCGCACGAAGGCGTAGGAGTCGAGCACGTCGACGATGCCGGCGACCGGCACGAGATCGTCGCCACCGTTGTCCTGATGGTCGGAGATGCGCACTTCGCGGGTGTCGCGATCATCGTAGTCGCGGCCGCCACGGTCGCGGCCGCGCATGCGGCGCTGGCGACGGTCGTTACCGCGGTCGCCACGGTCATTGCGATCGCCGCCGCGGTCGCCGCGATCGGTGCGGTCATTGCGGTCGGAACGGTCAGCGCGGTCGCTACGGTTGCGGCGGGTGAATTCGCGCTCGTCGTCATCGCGATTATCACGGTCATCACGGGTGCCGCGGACGGCGTCCGCATTGGCGTTCTGCACCGGAAGCGTGGCGAGAATATCGTCGAGGTCGCGGACGGTGTCGTTCTGCTGGTCGCGCTCGCGTGGTTCGATGGCACGGCGACGACGACGCATCATGCCGGAATCAGCCGCATCATCGCGATGACGCGGCTGATCGTCCGCCGGCGCGATGTCAAGTTCATCAAACAGATCGGCAGCCACCTGGCCCGCCTTTGCATCGTCGCGGGTGCGACGGCGAGGAGCCGCGGCGCGGTCGTCCTTGCTGTCGGATTCGGCGGCCTTCTGGCGGGAGATACGCGGCGTGCGGGTCGAGGCTGCATCGGGCTCGGGCAGAGACGCGACCAGTCCAGCCACCGCGTCATCCGCCGCTGACGCCGGCGCACTGCCCTTGGGCTCCGCC
Organism: Bifidobacterium bifidum ATCC 29521 = JCM 1255 = DSM 20456; assembly: GCF_001025135.1. Taxonomy (NCBI): domain Bacteria; kingdom Bacillati; phylum Actinomycetota; class Actinomycetes; order Bifidobacteriales; family Bifidobacteriaceae; genus Bifidobacterium; species Bifidobacterium bifidum. Next base: position 1,984,153 of record NZ_AP012323.1, read on the forward strand.
TTGAGAGCCTGTTCCGGAGTCTGCGCGGCCTGTGCAGCGGGCTGCGTCTGCTGGGTCGGCTTGCTTGCGGCGCCCTTCACCGGTCGCACGGTAACGCCCGCCGGCGCCTCGCCGCCTGATCGTGCAGCCTGCAGGGTGGCGACCAATTCCGGCTTGCGCATCGTCGACGTACCGCGCAGACCCATTTGCTTGGCGAGCTCCTTGAGCTCGATCAGCTTCATACCTTCAAGATTCTGGCTAGTTGCCACTCGTTTGCCTTTCCTTAGCAGACCGTATTGCACCGGTCCCTGCACTAAGAATGATTGCGGTCTTGCCGCTTTGAACGCCCGACGCACTCCATGCGTTTCGGACTTTCCATACTGTATAACGGGCTGGAGACCAATGCAAAAACGGACGCCGAGTCGCAGACATAAACAAATGCCCCCGCTAGCGGGGGCGATATCTGGTGTGGGTTACTTTTGTTCGTGGTAGGACTTATCCGTGTTCACGGACCACACGTTCTGCTTCGAGGTCTTGCCGGATTTGATGTTGGCGACGGCCTCGATGGCGGTGGCCATGGAGTGGTCCATGTTGTTGTAGCGGTGCTGGCCGTTGCGGCCGACGCAGTAAAGGTTGCCGAAGGAGTCGAGGTATTCGATGAGTTCGGACATCTGGGCATAGGTGTCGAAGTAGGCGGGATACGCCTTCTTGACACGTTCGCGATGGGAGTCGAGGACATCCTGCGGGCCGTTGATGACATGCATGCGGGTCAGTTCGGAAATGGCGAACTTGGTGGCCTCGGCGTCGGTCATGTTCCAGAAATCGTCACCCTCGTTGCAGAAGTATTCGAGGCCGATCCAGACGGTATCGTCGACATCCTTGACGAGGTAGGGGCTCCAGTTGTTGAAGATCTGGAGACGACCGACCTTGTAACCGGGATCCTGCACGTAGATCCAGCAATCGGGCACGATGGGCGGGTTGCCGAGCGTGGGGATGTCGGTGGTGTTCTTGAGGCGCATGTGCTTGACGAGCAGTCCGACGGTGACGAAATCACGGTAGGGCAGGCCGTTTGCGATGTGGGTCATGTCCTGCGGGACAGGCGCCGAAGACGCTTCGGCGTCATCGTCATGAGACGCCGCGTCGATGGCGTTGACGAGGTCCTTGACGGGCATGGACGAGATGAACTGGTCGGCGTGCAGTTCGGTGCGCTTGCCGTCCGAGGACTCGTAGACCACGGATTCGATACGGCCCTGTGCCTGACGAATCTCGACGACCTTGGCATCGGTGATGACGGTGGCACCGGCGTCGACGCACCGGCGTTCCACGGTCTCCCAGAGCTGGCCGGGGCCGAGCTTGGGGTACCAGAACTCCTCGATGAGCGACGTTTCGACCTCACCCTTGCGCTTCTTGGGGCTGAGCTTGCGGAAGGCGTTCTTGAGAACGCCGAGGATGCTGAGGCCCTTGACGCGCTGGGCACCCCAATCGGCGGAGATCTGCGAGGGATGACGCCCCCACAGCTTCTCGGTGTAGCCCTCGAAGAACATGGAGTAGAGCTTGCGGCCGAACCGGTTGATGTAGAAGTTCTCCAGACTGGTCTCCGGCAGCTTATGGAACATGGACTTGAGGTAGCTGAAACCCGCGACCATGGTGAGCTTGAAGCCCATCGCCTTGAAGGTGTTGACGGACAGGGAGATCGGGTAGTCGAAGAACCGGCGGTTCCAGTAGATGCGGGAGACGCGGTGGCGCTTGAGCATCACCTGGTCGGTGGTTTCGGGGTCGGGACCGCCCGGCTCCATGTCGTGCTCACGGCCGAGTTTCTTGTCGTCATAGCTGGGGGCGCCCTGCAGCGGCAGCACGTCCTTCCACCAGTCCATGATCCGGTCGTCCTTGGAGAAGAAGCGGTGACCGCCGATATCCATGCGGTTGCCGTTGTGCTTGACGGTACGCGAGATGCCTCCGAACTCCTGCGTTTCTTCGAGTACGGTCACATCGTATGTGTCGGAGCCGCCGTTGTTGACGAACTCCCATGCTGCGGTCAGGCCAGCCGGGCCGCCGCCGATGATCACCACGGATTGCTTCTGCGTCACGTGAGGTCTCCTTATCGCTGAATCAGAGACAGTATATATGAACCGCTGGAAACGCACGCCGATTTTGTTGTTCTGCTTACAAAATCCTTCCGTCGCCATACACGAGAAGCCGCGTATCGCAACGAAAACGAGAGCGGGAAACGGCGACGTGCCGGTTTGGGGCGCACACGGCACCGGCAGATGACGGCGGACGGCCGACCGCAGTCGGCCTGTAATCAGCCGGTCCGACCGTCAGCGCCTCAATTCATATCGTCGGGGATGTCGATATCGGTTTTCTGCACTTCCTCGACATTCACGTCCTTGAACGTGACGATGCGCACGTTCTTGACGAAACGCGACGACCGGTACACATCCCACACCCATGCGTCGGTGAGCTGCACGTCGAAATACACGTCCTGACCGGCGGAACGCACATTGAAATCGACCTTGTTCGCCAGATAAAAACGCCGTTCGGTCTCCACCACGTAGGTGAACAGCTTGATGACGTCGCGATACTCCTTGTACAGGGCGAGTTCCGCGTCGGTTTCGTAATTGTCAAGATCCTCGGCACTCATTCGTCATCCTCCATATCACGTTTACGGCCACGTCCGAGGATACGCCACCAAGCTTCCTTCGAAGGTTTGCGTTCGCCCTGCCCATACGGCCAGGTGCTTTCCTCGCCCGGCGCGGCCAATTCATCGTCATTGTGCGCTTCCGGCACTCGGGCTGCGGCGACTTTCTCGATTCGGGGCGCCTGTTCGGCATCCGCACTCTCCTCGACCGCGGCGGGCTCCGGCGCGGGCTCGGCCTGCGCGGCGATGTTCTTCCTGATGGCGATCGAGTGCTCACGGGCGCTCATCGCCTCCTGCACACCGGGATTGTCCTCAATCACGTGCATGCCGAACGCGTCGAGAGAGCGGATGGGATCATACTCGTCCACCAGCGTGTCCATGACAATCAGATCCTGGTATTTGTTGTTCTCCGCATCCCACAGAGCGTCGCGCGAGGCGCCGGACGGCTCGAAGCCGAGCGACTGGTAGACGGAGCACGAACGCGAGTTCTGCTCGGGCACCGCCACCCAGATGCGGTGCATGCCCAGGCCGGCCGGTTCTGGCGCGAAACCGTACGTCATGACTCGCGGCATCAGGTCGCGCGAGTAGCCGCGCCCGCGGTAGTCACGGCCCAGCACCACCTGAATGCGGGCGGAGCGCGACCAGCCATCGATGTCGATCAGGAAAATCATGCCGATGACGTTGTCTGTCGACTGCGCGTCGATTTCGCCGTCCTCGTCATGGTCGGCGTCGGTCAGTACCGCCCATGCGATGGTGCGGCGGGACTCCGGATCGCCTACGCCCGACTCGTCGGGCTTCTGCCCGTTCGCCCACGCCACCGAGCGTCTCACCCACGTGTGTACGACGGCGCGTTCCGCCTGAGCGTCCTTGCCGGTGATCTTGGAGGCGCCATAGTAGGCGTCCAGCTCATCCATGCGCGGCAGGTCGTCGACGCTGGCCGGGCGCAGGTGCACCATCTCCCCCTTGATCGGCGGTATGGTGATCTGCGAGGGCAGCTCACGGGATACGTCCTGATCGAGCGGTAATGCGGCATTTTCAGACATTCGTTATTCCTCAACTGACGCTGGTAGAAGTCGGTACAGAAGATATCCTACCCGACTGACCGTTTGCTGTGAAGGAGTTGCCCACGTGTCTGCCGGCCGTGGGAGCGCCTGCGGCATGACGAACGGCCCTCGACACGCGGTTCAGCACCGCGGCCAAGAGCCGTTCTTCAAACCGGAATTTCAGGGTCTCGGGATTCCGGCGAACCCGTGGGGCGTCAGCCCTTGATCTTGCCCATCACGACCTTGGTGACAGCCTTCGCGTCGGCCTGGCCGCGCGTGGCCTTCATCACGGCTCCGATGATGACACCCATCGGCTTCATGTTGCCGCTCTTGAGCTTCTCGACGACATCCGGGTTGGCCTCGAACGCCGCGTCGACGGCCGCCTCGATGGCGCCGTTGTCCTCGACGATCTTGTAGCCGTGCTTCCTGACGACCTCATCCGGGGTGCCTTCGCCCTTGAGCACGCCTTCGACGGTCTGCTTGGCGAGCTTGTCGTTGAGCTTGCCGTCGGCGATGAGCTTCTCGACCTCGGCGACGTCGGCCGGGGTGATTGGCAGCTCTTCGAGCGAGACGCCCTTGGCGTTGGCCTCGCGGCTCAGCTCGCCCAGCCACCACTTGCGGGCACCGGCGGCCTTGGCGCCGGCCTTGACGGTCTCCTCGATCAGGTCGAGCGCGTCGGCGTTGAGGATGTCGCGCATCTGCAGGTCGCTCAGGCCCCATTCGGCCTTGAGACGGTTGCGGCGCTCGCGCGGCATCTCCGGCATCTGGGCCTTCATCTCCTCGATGTGCTCCTTGGTGATGTGGAGCATGACGAGGTCGGGATCCGGGAAGTAGCGGTAGTCGTCGGCGTCGGACTTGAGACGGCCGCCGGCGGTGGTCTGCGTGGCCTCATCCCAGTGGCGGGTCTCCTGCAGGATCTCCTTGCCGTCGTCCAGACGCGCCGCCTGACGGCGGATCTCGTACTGGATGGTTTTCTCGATGCCACGGAACGAGTTCACGTTCTTGGTCTCCGAACGGGTGCCGTACGGGGCGTCGGCGGAGGGGCGCAACGAGACGTTCACGTCGGCGCGCATGTTGCCCTGCTCCATGCGGGCGTGGCTGATGTTCAGCGCACGCACGATGTCGCGGATAGCGCGCATGTAAGCGCCGGCGATCTCCGGAGCGCGGTCGCCCGCACCCTCGATCGGCTTGGTGACGATCTCGATCAGCGGCACGCCGGCACGGTTGTAGTCGACCAGCGAATGGTCGGCGCCTTCGATGCGGCCGTCGGCACCGCCCACGTGGGTGTTCTTACCGGCGTCGTCCTCGATGTGGGCGCGCTCGATCGGCACGCGGAACACGGTGCCGTCCTCAAGCTCGACATCCAGGTAGCCGTTGCCGTTGGTGGGCTTGTCGTACTGCGAGATCTGGTAGTCGCGCGGCATGTCCGGGTAGAAGTAGTTCTTGCGGGCGAACTGGCTCCACTCTGCGATCTCGCAGTGCAGGGCCAGACCCAGCTTGATCGCGTAGTCGACCGCGGTCTTGTTGATGACCGGCAGGGAGCCGGGCAGACCGAGGGAGACCGGGGTCAGCTGCGTGTTCGGCTCGCCGCCGAACTCGATGTGGGCCGGGCAGAACAGCTTGGTGTTCGTGGACAGCTCCACGTGCGTTTCCAGACCGAAGACCACGTCGTATTTCTTGGTGGCATCGGCGTACTTCATCAGTTTTTCAGCCATGATGTTTGTTTTCCTTCCGATGCGTCACTTGTTCAGGCCGTCGAACCACGGGGTCTTCAGGGACTGCCAGATCGGGCCGCCCCAGCTTTCCTCAAGTGCGGCTTCGAGCGCGGCGGCGGGCTTGTACATGACCTCGTCGCGCTGCTGCGGAGCGATGAACTGGAATCCGACAGGCAGGCCGTCGTCGGACAGGCCGGCCGGAATCGACATGGCCGGGACACCGGCGAGGTTCGCCGGAATCGTGGCGATGTCGTTCATGTACATGGCCAGCGGGTCGTTCATCTTCTCGCCGAACTTGAACGCGGTGGACGGGCTGGTCGGGGAGACCAGCACGTCGGCCTTCTCGAAGGCGTTGTGGAAGTCCTGGATGATGAGCGTGCGCACCTTCTGCGCGGAACCGTACCAGGCGTCGTAGTAGCCGGCGGACAGCGCGTAGGTGCCGAGGATGATGCGGCGCTTGACCTCGTCGCCGAAGCCGGTTTCACGGGTGTAGGCCATCATGTTGGCGGCGGTCTGCGGTACACCGGTCGGCGGCATCACGCGCAGGCCGTAGCGCATGCCGTCGTAGCGGGCCAGGTTGGAGCTGACCTCGGACGGCATGATGATGTAGTACGCGCCCAGCGAGTACTCGAAGTGCGGGCAGGAGACCTCGACGACCTCGGCGCCCATCTCTTCGAGCTTCTTGACGGCCTCGTTGAAGCGGGCCTCGACGCCGGGCTGGTAGCCGTCGCCGCCGAGTTCCTTGATCAGGCCGACCTTGAGTCCCTTAAGGTCGCGCTTGAGGCCCTCGCGGGCCGCAGCGGCCATCGGACGCGGGCCTTCGGGAATCGACGTCGAATCACGCTTGTCGTGACCGCCGATGATCTCCTGCAGCAGCGCGGAGTCGAGCACGGTGCGGGAGACCGGGCCGATCTGGTCGAGCGAGGAGGCCATGGCGATGGCGCCGAAACGGCTCACGCCGCCGTAGGTGGGCTTGACGCCCACGGTGCCGGTCAGGGCGCCGGGCTGGCGGATCGAGCCACCGGTGTCGGTGCCGAGGGCGATCGGGGCTTCGAATGCCGCGACCGCGGAAGCGGAGCCACCACCGGAGCCACCGGGCACACGCTCGGTGTCCCACGGGTTGTGCGTGGTCTGGTAGGCGGAGTGCTCGGTCGAGGAGCCCTGCGCGAATTCGTCGAGGTTGGTCTTGCCGAGCAGCGGCATGCCGGCGGCCTTGAGCTTCTCGATGACGGTGGCGTCGTACGGCGGCACCCAGCCTTCGAGGATCTTCGAGGCGGCGGTGGTCTCGATGCCCTTGGTGACGATCATATCCTTGATGGCAATCGGCACGCCGGCCAGTTCGGGCAGCGCGGCCTTGTCGTCGGCGCTCTTGGCGTCGAAGGCGTCGGCCTGGTCGAGCGCCTGATCGGCGGAGACCTTCAGGAACGCCTTGATGGACGGTTCGGCGGCGTCGATGACGGCGAGGTGGGCCTCGACCAGTTCGCGGCTGGAGACCTCACCGGCCTTGACCTTGGCGGCCATTTCGGCCGCGGACAGCTTGACGAGTTCAGTGGTGTCGCTCATCGTCACTCCTCACTTCCCAGAATGCGCGGCGCGACGAACATGCCGGCTTCGGTCTTCGGGCCTCCGGCAAGCGCCTCTTCCTGCGTCAGCGGCGTTTCGGCGACGTCGGGGCGCAGGTACGCCTCCAGCGGGACGGGGTTGGCGGTCGGCGGCACGTCATCGCCGGCGACCTCCTGCACCTTGTTGATGGAATCCGCGATGACGTTCAGCTCACCCTGCAGACGGGTGATCTCCTCATCGGTGAGCGCGATACGGGCGAGATCGCCCAGGTGCTCGATTTCTTCACGTGTGAATGTAGGCATGGCCTTAACTATATGAGCCGTATGTGACACGCACCATTACATTCTCACGATGTTGCGCGGTGTCCGGCGGCCCTGCGGCAGCGGCCATATCGCGCGGCTGTGCCCGAGCGCGCGACGATATGGCCGAATGGGTGTCATTTGATGTCGGATTTCTTGAACACCAGCAGGCCGATCAATGGAATCCTCCACTCGTCGGCAGCCAGCGGCGTGACCTCGTGGCTGAGGAACACCAGTCTCGCCACGCCGAGCGACGGCACGGGCTGAGGCTACGGCGGGATATGAGGCTGCGCCATCGCGGCACCTCCTGCGTGTTCGGCTGAGTGTAGGTTGCGGCAGGCTCGCCGTATTGGGCCGGCACCTGCCCCGGTATCGCGCGGGTCTCGTACTGCGCCTGCGCGAACGCCCGCGCAGTCGGCTCCAATGCGGCACCTTCAATGCGGAACACCCGGCCTTGCTGCGGGTCGTTGGCATTGCGGGGCACCTCGCGGACGGTGACCTGCGGCGCGGTTTCGAACACCGCGTGCAGTTTGTCGGGTTCCGGCGTCGCGACACGGATCGAATGGGTGGAATGCTCTGCGACGAACGCCGCGACCGTCGTGGTCTCCAGAATGCGGCCGCGACCGATGATGACGAGATCGTCAGCGGTCAATGCGACCTCGCTCATCAGGCGCGAACTCAACAGCACCGCACGGCCCTGCCCGGCGAGAACGCTCCTGCATTGCGCTTTTCCACGCTCGCAAGGCCGGTGAATTCGATGACCTCATCGACGCGGGATCGCGGTATGCCGTTGGTAAGGGCGAGGCCACGCAGATGGGTGTAGGCGGACCGACCCTTATGCGCGGATTTGGCGTCGAGAACCGCTCCTACGGCGGTCATCGGCGATGGTGTCTTGACGAACGGCACTCCGTCAACCAGCGCACGGCCCGCATTGGGGGTGGCCAAGCCGAGGGCGGCCCGCATCGTCGTGGACTTCCCGGCGCCGTTCGACCCAAGGAAACCGGTCACCTTGTCGTCTTCGGCGGTGAAACTGGCATTATCAAGCACGGTCTTACGCCCGAAGCGTTTGGTAAGGCCTCTATCGTTATCATGATTCGAGCATACACACCCGCGTCACCCGTGCTGCGCAATCCAGCTGTGCATGGCCACTGCGGCTGCGGCGCCGGCGTTGATGGACCGCACGGAACCGAATTGCGAGATGTATACCACGTCATCAGCGAGTTCGAGAGCTTTGTTCGACAATCCGGGGCCTTCCGCGCCAAACAGCATCAGACACCGTTCCGGAAAACGGTAGGTTTCCATCGGTACGGCACCGGGAATGATATCCAATGCGATGATGCGGGACGATTCCAGCGTCCTGATGCAAGCGTCGGCCCGCGCGACCGCATCATAGCCCGAATGATCCGTTGCGGACGCGAATCGGGGGGATCCGTTGGATTCGTCATCGTCCGAGAGAAGCGCACTCGCATCGGAGTGAGCCTGATGCGCGTGCATCGCCGCGGCGGCGGCCTGTGCCTGGGCGGCGGCAATTTCTCCCGCGATGCGCAGCTTCCAGCAGGTGACGAGTTCGTCGATGCTGGGATGATACTCAACGTGCTGGTACAGCTCGGTCATCAGCGAGCCCTTGCGGTTCCATTTGTGCGGGCCAACGATGTGCACGCGATTCGCGGTGAACGCATTCGCCGTGCGCACCATGGAACCGATGTTGAAATCGTGCGTCCAGTTTTCGATGGCGACTTCGAAGCCGTGGCGACCGGCCGCGTCCAGATCGTCGCGAATGGCGTTCACGGTCCAGTACCGGTAACGGTCGAGCACGTTGCGACGATCGCCTTCATCCAGCAGCGTCGTATCGTAGCGTCGATCGTAGTTCGGCGATTTAGGGTCATCCGGGCGTGGCTCACCGGGGTGCTCCTGCGTCCATGGTCCTACGCCGACTTCACGAAATTCCGGCTCCCCCGAAGCCTTTGCCGCCAGAGAGATGGGGTTGGGCTTGTGCATGGCTATCGCAGTTCGGATTCGTGGTAGATTTCGATGAATGGCAGCTCCTGCCGTTCACCGCTCACGGGGTTGACGACCTCGATGACGGGTTCGGTCATGTCGACGCCGCCGATCAGCGATGCGATGGCAACCACTTTCGCGCCTTCATGCTCCACCACGCCGAAATCGAGGCTCAGCTCATTGCCGTTGCGCAGCGTCACTAGCGACGAGGTCTGCACATAGGATTTCTCCGAGAGCCATGAATCCAGCAATACCACGCGCTTGCCCTTGATGGACGGGCCTTTGATGGACGGGTATACGAAGTCCATGACGAATCCGTCGAGGTCTTCACCGCGCGATGCCGCCGCCTGAATCATCGCGCCGACCAGTGGAACGGCCGCGGCGGTCAACGCACCGACGGCGTCGAAATCATCGATGGAATAGCCGTTCTCCTCAAGCGCGTCCAGAAGAATGTGACCGACGATAGCCGCCCCGCGATGGTCGAAGGTGACGCCGGCGAGCTCGCAGAACGGCTTGCCTTCCATTTCCGCGGCAATCAGCCGTCGGAGCTGTTCGCGCGGCTCCAGCATGGAGAAGTCATCCGTCTGACTCGGCGATGCGTCGGAAGGAATGTTGTTCGTGCCCACAGCGGTTCCGGTCGTCCCGGTCTTGCGGAATCCTTGCTCTTCATTCATGGTTCTCAGGATATCGTTGCGTGCCGTCAAGTCACCGCCGGCAATGGCCATGCATATCCGCGCGGTTGCGTATTTGCCTCGCTGGCGGGGGCCGAGTCATGCTGGTATTCCTTTGGATGCTCTTGCGTTGGTTTTATTCGGAGGTGGTTTCCGGGGCGGTGATTTCACGGACATCGGATTTGTCCGGATCGATGATGTTCACCGACCCGATGACCGTGGCCTGATCGAGCTTCTGCAGTTTGCGCGCGGTGACCAGCACGCGGGATTCCAACGATGATGCGAATTGGTTGTACGCCGTCACGGTGCGGGTGAGCGCGGTACCGAGTTTGTTCGCACGCTCCCCCAGTACGGCGAAACGCTCGTACAGTTCCCTCGACAGGTCGAACAGGGTCTTGGCGTCATCGGTGAGGCTCTGCTGCTGCCAAGCGTATGCGACGGATTTCAGCACGGCCCACAGGGTGACCGGCGAGGTCAATGCGACCTTGCGGGCGAAGGCGTCATCCATCAATGTCGGATCGGCCTCCATTGCAGCCTGCAGCAACGCCTCGTTGGGAATGAACGCGATCACGAAATCAGGGGCCGTGTCGCATGCACTCCAATACGCCTTATCACCCAATGCCCTGACGTGTTCACGCAAAGCTTTCGCATGCGACCGCAGCAGCTCGTCACGCCGTTCCAGATCCTCAGGCCCCGCGGTTTCCGGAATCATGCAGGCCCGCTGATAATCGGCATACGGCACCTTCGCGTCGATGGGAATCGTCTTGCCTCCCGGCAGATGGACGATCATGTCAGGCCGGAGCGTCTTACCGTCGACGCCAGTCATCACCACCTGCGTATCGAAGTCGACGTGCTCCAGCAAACCGGCGGACTCCACAATGTTGCGCAGTTGCGCCTCTCCCCAAGCGCCGCGGACCTTGTTGTTGCGCAATGCCGCCGAGAGCGAGCTCGTCTCACGGTCGAGCCTCGCCTGCTGCTCACCCAGCCCTTTGAGCTGCTCGCCCAGCACGCCCATCTCGTGTTTGCGCCCCTCCTCGATGTTCGAGACCTTCTGCTGCAGCTCATCGAGATTCTTCTGCAAAGGAGCCAACGCCGACAGCACCTTGCCCTGCTCTGTCAGCGCTTTTTCCTGCTCTTCCCGGCGCCGCAGCCCATCGGCCTCGGCCCGCTCGCGCTCACGTTGCACCCGCACCTGTTCCGCCTGCTGCGCCTGAGCAAGCTGGGATTTCGCGAACGACAATTGCTGCAGAAGTCCCTCGGACTGGGCCTTGGCCTGAGCCACTTGGGCGGCAAGCCGCGCATTGTCGTCCTTCATGGCCTCGCAGGATCCCCTCAGCGCGTCCACCTCGGAGGCCTTCGCCATGCGGGCGGAGGCTTGGCCACGCATTTTGCCCAGCGCGAATCCGGCGGCCAGACCCAACAACGCCACCACCGCAACGATCACCACATCAAGCACTTCATCGAACATGTGTATTATTACACATCATCCCGCGGACGAACGAGTGCCGCACTTATGAGCGAACCAGTCGGGAAATCACCTTCTCGACCTCCGACAGTTTCTCGTCGGCCACCTCGCCGCCCTCGGCCGCCGCCTGCCGCACGCAATGGTTCAGATGGTCGTCAACCAGCATCACCGACACGGCCTTCAATGCCGAAGTCGCGGCAGAGATCTGGGTCAGCACATCGATGCAATACACATCATCCTCCACCATCTGCGCGACCGCATGGACCTGCCCCTCGACACGCCGCAGCCGCGCGAGGATCTTCGCCTTGTCTCCGTCGTAACCCTGCATAACCAACCTTCCGCCCAGCGCGAACATTCCTGACAACACGCATTATATACCCTCTAGGGGTATAGGGTATAGTTAATATCCGAGATTATGATAGAAAGGGGAAAGGAGCGGCGATGGAATTCGACATCTTCCTCGGTGTGGCGGCACTGGTGATAGCCGCCGTGCTGACATGGTGCATCCTGCGATTCTTCTTCGCGCCCAGAAGGGGAGGCGCCCGGGCGACGCTGCATGACGGCGTTCAACAGGCGACCATCACGGTCAGGGGTGGGTACTCCCCCGATATCGTCACGATGCAAGCCGGCATTCCGATCACGCTGAGGTTCGATCGGAAGGAGACCGGCGAATGCACGTCGCATGTCGTGTTCCCCGATCTCGGAACGGACACGATGCTGCCGGGCAACGAGACCACCGAGATGTCGCTTCCGCCGCTGCCGGCCGGCGACTACCCCTTTGCATGCGGTATGAACATGGTGCATGGGTTGCTTCGCGTCGAGGGGGAGACGGACTCCGCCACAAAACCGGACGACGGCACTGCATCGACCGGGACCGCCATACCGGCCGGCACGCCCAGGATGTCCGCCGCGGACGCGCTGCTGGCCGAGCGGCAGGAGGCGGAGGAACGCCGTCAGGAGATTCGCCATACCGGCATGCTGGTGGCCATCGGCACCGTTCTCACGCTCCCGGTGTTCGTCCCCATGATGCTCATGCTCGTCAGTCACTCGCTCGTTCCTTCATGGCTGATGAACCCTTGGCTGCAGGCCATACTCATCACCCCGGTCATGTTCTACTGCGGGGCGCCGATCCACCGCGTCGGATGGCCGGCACTGTGGCATCGTTCTCCGGACATGAACTCGTTGGTGGCATTGGGGACCACCGCCGCATACCTGTACAGCATCGCCTTGTGCTTCGTCTCGGAGCTGATGCCCGAGGGGTCGAGAGAGCCCTACTTCGAGTCGGTCGGCGTAGTGATCACGCTCGTTCTGGTCGGACGCCTGTTGGAGGCGAAAGCCCGTGAGGGCACCGGAAAGGCCGTGCAATCACTGATCAAGCTGCGCCCACGTGTCGCCCACATCCTCGATGTCGGAACGCCACTGGCCAAGGATCTGGCCGCCGGCAAGGCATCCGGCGACGGATGGCTCGACCCTGCCCAATCCCAAGACATCGACATCGACCGCGTGAAGACCGGCGATCTGCTGGTGATCCGCGCCGGCGAGCGCATACCGCTGGACGGCGTCGTGTTGGCCGGCGAGGCCAGCGTCGACGAGTCCATGATCACCGGCGAATCCGTTCTGGCCCGGCGTGGCGTCGGAGAGCCCCTGACGGGGGCGACCATCATGCAGCAGGGCAATGTGGTCATGAAGGTCACACGCACCGGCGAGGACACGGTGCTCTCCCAGATCATCGCTCTGGTCGCACGCGCACAGGCGACCAAAGCGCCCGTGCAGCGTCTGGCCGACAGGATCGCCCGTGTGTTCGTCCCCGCGGTGATTATCGCCGCATTGTGGACCGGTGCCATATGGATAACGTTCGGGCCGCAACCCAAACTAGCCCATGCGCTGGTGACGGCGGTCAGCGTATTGATCATCGCGTGTCCTTGCGCGCTCGGACTGGCCACGCCGCTATCGGTGACCGCGGCGACCGGCCTCGGCGCCACGAACGGCGTGCTGGTCACATCCGCCAGGGCCTTGGAGCAGGCCCGCGACATCCGAACCGTCGTGTTCGACAAGACCGGGACGATCACCGTCGGAGCCATCGATGACGACGCCGACTACGCCAAGCCGAGCTATACGAAGGACAGCGTCAAGCCGGGTTCCAAGGAGGCGATAGCAGCGCTTCGAGCCGCTGGTATCCGCACGGTGATGCTGTCGGGAGACAAGGCGGAGGTCGCCGAACGCGTCGCCGCGGAAGTCGGTATCGACACGGTGATCGCTCAGGTCAGGCCCGACGGCAAGGCCTACTGGATAAGACAGCTGCAGATATCGCGCGACGCCGCCGCGGCACAGTCGTCGGTGGCCCCCGCCATCGCCGACGTCCCCAATGGACTGGTGGCCATGGTGGGCGACGGCATCAACGACGCCCCCGCCTTGGCACAGGCAGACGTGGGCATAGCCATCGGCACCGGAACCGACATCGCCATGCAATCCGCCGACGTGACCCTCATGAGCGGCGACCTGCGAGGCGTGGTGAAAACCCTCAACCTATCCCAAGCCACGATGCGCAACATCCGGGAGAATCTCGCCTGGGCCTTCGGCTACAACATCATCGGCATCCCCATCGCCGCCGGCGTGCTGTACCCCTTCACCGGCTGGCTGCTCAGCCCGATGATCGCAGGCCTGGCGATGGCGCTCAGCTCCGTCTGCCTGGTGCTGAACGCGAACCGCATGCGGCGCGTCACACTGAGCCCCGACACCGTCTCCTTCACCGCCGCAGGCGGAAGAGACGCCGACAGGAGAGCGCCCGACCAACACGGCGCGCGCAGCATCATTCTCGACACCGGAGACCGTCCCCGTGCCGATGGCCATCACACCGATGAGGGCCATCACCATCAGCCGAACAAGGAGCAACCCATGCACATGAACCACATGCATTCCGCAGACATGAACGACGCGACGCAGACCGCGACCGACCCTGTGTGCGGCATGACCGTCGCCGTCAACAACGACGCCATCACGCGCGAGCACGACGGCACGACCTATTACTTCTGCGGGGAACACTGCGCCAACAACTTCATGAAGGCACCGCAGCTGTTCCTGGAAAACTGACCGGCCCGTAAAACTGCCCGGCCTGAAGACCGACCGGACCGTGGGGCGCAAATCATTCCGTCGAGTACTACCGGCGCTTTGATCTGCGTCCCTTGAAGTAGATGTCGAACACGATCCATGCGGAGAGGATGAACGCTATCACATATCCCATGAATCCCACGACCGGTATGCCGAAGATGATCGGCTTCATGCCCGCGTAGTACACGATCGACGATCCGACGAACAGGCCGACGACGATCAACGCCATCGTCAGACGGTTGACCATGTCCGACAGCAGGCGCATCGGTTCCTCGGAACCAACGACCTCCATGTTCATGCGCAGCTGGCCTCGGGTGAGCATGCGCATCGCGACCCTGGACTCGCTCGCCGCGGACAGCAGGCCGTGCAATGCCTGATGTCCCTCGACGCCCAGCGCCTTGATCTCGTCTTTCGCCGCTCGATCCAACGACTTGCTGCCAGCAATATGGTCGGAGATGATCTGAATCATGTTCACGTCGGGGATGAATTCATCCAGCAGGCCCTCCAACGTGACCAACGCCCTGCCGACCGTCGTCACCGTGCCCGGCACCTCGATGCCATGCCTTTGGGCCAACGACGTCAGCGACGTCAGGAACGCCGCTATGTCCAGGTCGCCCAGGTCTACCGTGCCGAACTCCTTGACGACCATGTCCAGGTCGGCCAGCAGCGCGGGGTAATCCTCAGGATTGGACTCGGTGCCCGCGAAACGCAGCAGACCGTCCGCCAGCGCGGCGGAATCCTGTTTGGCGACGGCGAAGATCATCTCCCGGAGCACGCTGCGGGCCTGGCTGTTGAGCCGCCCGGTCATGCCCAGATCGATAAGCACGATCTGGCCACCGGAGATGATGATGTTGCCGGGGTGCGGATCCGCATGGAAGAAACCGTCGTCCAGCACCTGCGTCGCATAGTTGTCGACCAGCTTGGTGCCGATTTCCTTGAGGTCATACCCGGCTTCGATCAGCTGATCGGTATGGGAGACGGCGATGCCCTCGACGTAATCCATGACGACCACGTGCTCGGTGCACAGATCCATGTACGGTTTCGGGCAGTCCATATACCGATAGGCTTCGCAGAAGCGCTTGAACTCGCTGAGGTTACGCGCCTCCACCAGAAAATCCGTCTCAGATTCGAACGTATCCCACAGTTCCTCGACCACGCCGCCAAGATCCACCACCTGCGCACTGGGCAGCATCTTCGTGGCAGTCCGGGCGATCGAACGCATGATGGACACATCCAACGCCATGATCTCGCGCACGCCAGGCCGCTGCACCTTCACGGCGACGTCTTCGCCGGTGACCAGCGTGGCGCGATGCACTTGCGCGAGGGATGCGGAACCGAGCGGCGTCGGATCGATGCGGGCGAACACCTCGCCTATGGGGCGGCCATATTCCTGCGTCAACGTGTCGACGACGATCTGATACGGCATCGGGTCGGCATCGGCGCGCAGCTTCGCGAGCTCGTCGCAGAACGACTGCGGCAGAATCTCCGACCGCATGGACAGTATCTGCCCGACCTTGACGAATGTGGGGCCCAGTGCCTCCAGCATCAGCCTCATCTTCACCGGAGTGAGGCCGTGCACCACGTCGAACTGGTTCGCAATGCGCATGATCTGTCCGAGGCGCTTGACTTTCCCGCGCCTCGTCAGGTGATATCGGCTGGAGAAGGTGTCGCGATGATTGTTGAACAGCCCGATGGTGGGAGACCCGTCCCATTCGCGGCGTTTGCCGGCACGTCGCGTCACGACGCCGTCTTTCGCCGAACCGTCCGACCCCGATGCGGATTTCCCCCGTTCCGGATCATGCCGTGGGTCGCCGGCATGGCCGCCCGCGGTATAGGACGGCATGGTGTGCTGCTCCGGCATGCTAAGCAGCGGAGCCTTCCGCCGGGGAAGGATCTTCGGCGGCGGCACCGGCATCGCTCTGCTCCTTGGCGCCCTCAGTCTTTTCCTCGGCCTTCTCCTTGGCCTCCTGCGCCTTGTGCTTGAGCTCGGTGTTCAACGCCTTGCCCTGTTCCACGGTGAGCTCGCCCTTCTTCACCAGACCGTCGACGATCTGCTGGCTCTTCTCAAAGCTCTGCTGCCCCAGCTCAACGCCGGTGGCCAATGCCCCAACGCCCGCGAGAAACACCCGGCGCAGGCCTTCACCCAAATCGAAATCAGCCATGATACCTCCTTTGGTTACTTGTGGTTCCAAGATTACCCCCACCCGTCGCATAACGCGATAGGGGTGGCGTGGTTTCCGCTATGAGATGGAAACCACGCCCCGGCAATCCGCTCATCGACCCATCAAGCTCATCGACCCGTCAAGCATCGCAGAGTCCGAGGGCGCGGAACCGTCCAATTCACCGGGGGCGGGCGGCGGCGACCTTGCGGGCCTTGTCCGCCAGAGCGTCCAACCGTGCCAGTTCGAACATCTGCTCGCTGGACTGGTCCGGCTCGAACTCCCCGTACCGTCTCGTCACTGCGGCCCGAATCAGGAAATCCGCGACCGCGGGGTTCTTCGGCAGCAGCGAGCCATGCATGTACGTGCCGATGACATTGCCGACACGAGCGCCTTCCGTATGATCCTCGCCGTTGTTGCCGGTACCGTCGTGATCGACATGCCCCAGCGGCAACGTTCCCTCGCGCAGGAACGTCTGCCCGGAATGGTTCTCATAGCCGATCACGTCGCCGAATTCGTCGCTGTGCTCGACCAGATTGCCGATCATCCGGTGGCTCTGCCCCACCGTGTACGCGCCGAGCACGTTGATGCCGTCCAACCGCTCGCCTTCCGAGGTCTCGAAGTATTCGCCGAACAGCTGGAACAGGCCGCAGATCATCAGCATCGGCGTACCGTCCGCGGCCAGGTCGCGCAGCCGGCCGGCCCGCTTGAACAGGTCGCCGGTGATTTTCTTCTGCCCGGTGTCCTGACCGCCGCCACCGAGGATCATGTCCACGCGCTCGGGCCATTCGTCGCCCTGATTGTATGCGTGCAGGCGCGGCTCATACCCGTACAGTGCCAGCCGGCGCAGAACCACCAGCACGTTGCCGGAATCCCCGTAGATGTTCATGTCCTTCGGGTAGAGGGACATCACGTCGATCACTTTTCCCATATCCGTTCGCCTTTCCCGCTCATGCTGTCAGTCGCCGCGCCGTTCATCGCCCGACGCCGGCATCGGCGACGGTGGTCAGCTTGGCGAGTTCGGCACGCACGCGGAGCATCGACGTGTACGTGCAGTAGATGTGTTTGGGCACACCGGGACGGGCGGTGACGAACTGCCGCACCGCCGCCTCCAGATCCGTGCCGGTCTGCTCCACCCTGACCTGATCGTATTCGAGCCGCAACGCCATGTCCCAGGCTCGCGTACCCGACACCATCGCGACGCCAGTCGGGCGCAGGCTGGTGAAATCGACATCCCATAGCCAGCTCATGTCGCGCCCGTCCGCGTACAGGTCGCAGATGGCAATCATCGTGTCATGCCCGTCGGGCGGGAACGAGCCGAGCGACAGCCTGAAGCCCATCGGGTTCTTGACGAGCAGCAGCTGCACGTCGCTGCCGTTGACCGCAATCGTTTCGCCGCGGCCGAACGCGGGGGTCACCTCGGCGAGCGCCGCCAGAAGCCGGTCATGGTCTACTGGGCTGTCTACTGGGCTCTCGTCAGATATCGCCGCGTCTGACGCATGCGAGGCCTGGCCGGGCATGGTTTCGGCGGGGACGATCTCGGCGACCTGCGCCGAAGCAATATCCTGCGCCATGACCGCGCGGACGGTGGCGAGCGCCGCCGCCGCGTTGAACAGGTTGTACACGCCTTCCAGCTTGACGGCGGTATGGACGGCCCGCCCGTCAATCAGGAAATCGGCCTCATGGTTGCCGACACGGGTCAGCGTGACATCGGCCGTCGCCTCGCGCCCATCGGCATCGGGGGCCTCAGCCGAAACCGATGTGCCTGCCGGCTCCTGCTGCGCGCGGTCATTTGCCGACGGCCTGCCATTGCCGGCCACGCTCGCGGCCTCTTCGGCGACGGTGGTCTGCATGTCGTCGTCGGAGGGGAAGAACCGACGCAGTTCGGGCGCCAGCCCGAAATAGCGCACTCCGGTGCCTTCCGGCACGGCCGAAGCGAAACGCGCGATTCGCGGATCCTCACGGTTGAGCACCACGGTGCCCGTCGTCGCCTCGGCGACACGCTCCAGCAGACGCGCGGTGTTGTCGATCTCGCCGAACCGGTCGAGCTGATCGCGCATCACGTTGAGCAACAGCGCGAACCGCGGTTTCACCTGCTGCACGAATTTCACCGCATACGCCTCGTCAAGCTCAAGCACGGCCACGTCGGCGTCCAGCCTGCCGCTCAACGGCACTTCGGTCAGCAGCGCCGAGACGACGCCGCGCGTGAAGTTGGAGCCGGTCGGATTGGTGAACACCTTGAGTCCCAGCGTCTCCAGCATCGAGGCGACCATGCGCGTCGTGGTGGTCTTGCCGTTCGTGCCCGACACCAGCACCACGCCATACGGCAGGTCGGCGAGCGTGCGGGCGAGGAAACCGGGGTCGATCTGTTCGACGATCTTGCCAGGGAACGCGCTGCCGCCGTGCCGCAGCAGCCGAGAGGCGCCGCGTACGGCTTTGCCGATCAGCGGCGTAGCGAACGCGGTCCATGGACGCGCCGCATCCGACTGCCCGCCCAGCGCCTCGCGCCGTGTTTCACGCGATGTTTCACGAGGCTGGGATCCGTTTTCCTCACCCATCGTCACACTCCTTGATCGCTGTTGTAGTCCTGCGGCATGTCCTTGAACTTCGAGTATGCGCCCAGAAACGCCAGATGGAACGTCTCCGTCGGACCGTTACGATGCTTCGCCATGATGATATCCGCCTCGCCGGGCCGGTCCTCCTTGTCGTAGAAATCCGGTCGATGAACCAGCAACACCACGTCGGCGTCCTGCTCGATCGAGCCGGATTCGCGCAGGTCGGACAGCTGCGGCTTCTTGTCGTTGCGCATCTCGGGCCCACGGTTCAGCTGGGACAACGCCACGACCGGCACTTCCAGCTCCTTGGCGAGCAGCTTCAGCGCTCGCGAGAACTCCGAGACCTCCTGCTGTCGGCTTTCCACCTGCTTGCCGGATGACATCAGCTGCAGGTAGTCGATAACGACGAGCTTGAGGTCGTTGGTCTGCTTGAGACGGCGGCATTTCGCACGGATCTCCATCAGCGACATGTTCGGCGAATCATCGATGAACAGCGGCGCGTTCTGCAACTTGTTCCAGAAATTGTTGAGCGTGTTCCACCGGTCGGCGGTGATGTCGTCGGCGCGGCGCATCGCCGCGAGCGGAATGTTGGTCTCGGCGGAGATGATGCGCTGCGCAAGCTCCACCTTGCTCATCTCCAGCGAGAACACGATCGACGTCATATTGTGATGCAGCGCGGCCGCACGGGCGAAATCGATGCCCAGCGTCGACTTGCCCATGGCGGGGCGCCCTGCCACGACCACCATCTGGCCGGGCTGCAGACCCTGGGTCACGTCGTCGATATCGCGGAAACCCGTCGGCACGCCGGTTTTCAGGTCGCCGTTCTGCAGCTTGTCGAGCTGTTCGAGCGCATCGTGCACCACCGGGCCGATGGCCTCGTAGTCCTGCTTGACGCGTCCGGTACTCATCTCGTAGACCTCGGCCTGCGCGAGGTTCACCACGTCTTCGGCCTGCGAGCCCTCCGCCGAGTAGCCGAGCTGCGCGATCTTGGTGCCGGCCGCGATCACGTTGCGCA
Source organism: Bifidobacterium bifidum ATCC 29521 = JCM 1255 = DSM 20456 (assembly GCF_001025135.1). Classification (NCBI taxonomy): domain Bacteria; kingdom Bacillati; phylum Actinomycetota; class Actinomycetes; order Bifidobacteriales; family Bifidobacteriaceae; genus Bifidobacterium; species Bifidobacterium bifidum. Next base: position 2,004,361 of record NZ_AP012323.1, read on the forward strand.
ATATCGCCCGCTGATGCACGATCTCGGCATAGTACGTGGCGTTTGCGGCAGTCGGCACGAACGCGACGAGCGTGTGCAGATAGTCGGCGCCGCCCACTTTGTCGAGGTTTCCGTCCTTCATCAGCTGGTTGGCGACGATCACCACATCGACGTTCTGCGAGTTCGAGAACAGGTCGATGATCGCCTCGTATATCGTCTGGTGCTTCGGCTGGTAGAAGTCGGTGACGTCGATCATCTGGCTGACCTCGCCGATGGCGTCCTTGCTCAGCAGCATGCCGCCGAGCACCGCCATCTCCGCCTCGTCGTCGTGCGGAGGCACGCGGTCGAACACGGCGTCGCGTCCCGGCGACCCCGCGTCGCCCTGCACATACGAGCCACCTGATTGTGGGCGCGGCCCTCCCCAATTCGTTTCTTCTGCTGCCATAAGACTTGAGTATATATCGGAGCTTTTCCGGTGGAAGATATCTGGCGAAAAATGCACAGGGCCATCTCTCGGACGGCATGTCGCGGTAAGCGGACGCGACATTCGTCACCGTCACGCACGGCTTGCTCGCAAGTCATATTCAGCCGGCGTTTACCTGCGCGACACGCACGGGTGACGTCATGTGGACAAAAAAGTTGAGTTATCCACATTTAGGGGATAACTCTGGGGATAACATATGCAGTTATCCACATCAGGGGGATAACTCTGTGCATAACATGGGGATAAGTCCATAAACGCCCCCACTCGATTTGCCAAACACGTCGTCATGCGATATAAGCGGCGCCCCATTCGGCTCACCGCCGCGCTTTCAGCTCTTCGATGCCGCATACGCGCCCGCCCATATGAGCTACAGTGTGCATGTGCACACCCCTGACCCACAATCATCCGATCCCGCGACCGCCGGCACGGCCCGCACCGGTAACCGAGCCGCATACGGCCGCATACTCGCGCTGGCCCTCCCCACATTCGGCCAGCTCATCGCCGAGCCGACCTTCGTGCTCATCGACACGGCCATCGTCGGGCACATCGGCGTCTCCGCCCTGGCCGGACTGTCAATCGGATCGACCATCATCCTCACCGCGGTGGGACTGTGCATCTTCCTCGCCTACTCCACCACCGCGCAGGTGGCTCACCTGCTTGGTGCGGGCCGCCGCCGAGAGGGGCTGCAGGCCGGCATAGACGGACTATGGCTGGCTCTCGGCATCGGCATCGTGCTGGCGGCGGCTCTGTTCGCAGGGGCCCGGCCGCTGTGCGTGGCGCTCAGGGGCACGGGCGAGACGCTCGACCAGGCGGTGGCGTATACGCAGACGGTGGTACTCGGCGCCCCTGGCATGCTGCTCGTGTACGCGGCGAACGGCATTTTCCGCGGTTTGCAGAAGGTACGCATCACGTTGGTGGCCGCGGTGTGCGGTGCAGTGCTCAACACCATGCTGGATGTGCTGTTCGTGTTCGGATTCGGCTGGGGCATCGCCGGATCGGGCGCGGCGACGATGATCGCACAATGGTTCATGGGGCTGTTCCTGACGGTTCCGGCGGCGCTATGGGCGAAGGCCGACGGCGCTGCGCTGCGACCACGCCTGTCGGGCATCGCCGCCGCCGGAGGGGATGGCCTGCCGCTATTCATCCGCACACTCGCCATTCGCGCCGCGATGGTGATGACGGTCGCCTCGGCGGCCCGATTGGGAACGACAGTGCTGGCGGGATTCCAGGCGGTGAACTCGTCTTGGAATTTCGCGATGAATATGCTGGATTCGGTAGGCATCGCCGGTCAGACCCTGGTGGGCGCGGCGATGGGCGCAGGAGACCGCGCACGCACACTGCGACTGACCCGGGCCACGGGACGAGCCGGATTGGCGGCCGGAGCCGCTATCGGCTGCGGATTCGCCGTGGCCGGCCTGTTCGTCGGCCGCCTGTTCTCGCCCAACCCGCACGTCCAGTTGCTGGTCGCCGCCGGCATGGTGACGATGGGTGCGTTCCTGCCACTACAGGGGTGGATGATGGCGCTGGACGGCATACTGATCGGCGCCCGCGATTTCCGCTACCTGGCGATTACCTGCACACTGACCGCGACGGTGTATATCGCATTGACCGCGATCTGCGTGGATGCGGCCGCGCCCATGCTGCCCGGCGACCTGGCCTCGACCGTGCTGCTATGGGCGATGTTCAATATCGTGCTCATGGGCGGCCGCGGCCTGTTCAATGGCCTGCGCATACGCGGCGAATCATGGCTCGGTCAGACCGCCCTCTAACGACCGGCCCGCGACAGCCCTCGCTGCGCTGCGGAACACCCACCTTGACATCGCCTTTGCCTCAGCTGAGCATCATATGATAATGGCATCGGCTCCCGAAGATGGGAGACGCCACGCGGAAGGAGATTCCGCCCCGAATCAGATGACATCCGAATACTCACAGATAAGCGAAGCATGATCGACGTGCGGGAGAAGGCCGCTAGGCAGTTCAGCGCGCGCCTGACCGGTCGCGGGTTCGAAAGCTGGGTGCGAGAGGGCAACGACACCTATGTGGTCGGCGGTCAGGAATACATGCCGCAGGACCTGGTCGTGGTACGCGCCCTCGACGCGGCGGGCAATCCCGTGTCAGCCGAAGTCAACGTCGGCATAGCCACCTTCAACCTGTACCCGGATACTCTCACGGGCGGCGCTGTACATGGCACGCACCAGACTTTCGCGCCAATGGCTCCACCCGTATCGCTTGGATATCTCCTCACCGGCCGTAGCCCCGAGCGATGACCCGTCGGCGCGGGTCAGGTCATACAGCATGTCCAGCAGCATCGGATCACGGCCCACGCAACGGGCGAGAGACTCCCCCACGGCCGGATCGTTCGGGTTCTTGCCGGTCGCGAACTCAGAGAGCGTCAGATGCTCCCGCACCAGGATGCGCACCCATCGCGCGATGTCCGCGTCGAATCCCATGCGCTTCATGATCACCGCGGCGTGACGGGCGCCCTCTGCCGCATGATCGGTCACGAACGGACGTTTGCCGACATCATGCAGCAGGCCGGCCAATAGCAGCGCCGTGTAGTGACGGTCGTCATACCGCTCGCCTCGCGCCGCCGAAACCCGCGCGAGCCGTGACGTCACCTCGACACTGTGCCGGTCGATGGTATACCGGTGCGCTGCAGACGCGCTCGGGCGATTGCGTATGCCCAGCCATTCAGGCATCCATCGACCGGGTATATCCACGAAATCCAGTTCCTCCCACACGCGCATGAGCGCCGGCCCGGAGGCCAGCAGACGCACGAACAGTTGGCGCGACTCATCATCCCACACGGAATCGCGGATCGGGCAGCGCCGCAGGTTCTGCAAGGTGACCGGGCTGATCGGCAGCTCGAACTCGGCAGCCGCCGCGGCCACGCGCAACGGCAGATACCGGTCCGACTCCGGTTCCACGCCCGGAGCCAGCACGATTTCCTGCTCGTGCTTGGCCACGCCGGGCGCGACCTGTTCGAACTTCGGGGCCTCTCGCCTGCCTCCACCGCGCGGCGACAGCATCTGGAAGAACGAGAAACGCGGGCGCTCATGCGTCAGCGAATGCTCGGCACGCGACGCCGTGGAATCCAGCGCGAACGCGATCTGTCGGCCTATGCGGGCGAGCCGGGTCTGCAAGTCCTCGATGGAACGCGCCTCCCGCTCCCCCGGCGGCAGTGTCGGGTCGGCAAGACCCCGCATCGCTGCCACCTGCGCCTGATATGGGGCGAGCAGCCGATTCGCGTCCTTGCCGGCAGCCAGATGAATGCAATCGCGCACGTCCAGCAATGCCTCGACCTCGTCGTCATACCGGCCGTGCGGTCGGTCGGCAAGCCATGACACAGTCAACGCGGAGACCAGCACCGAATCGCGCAGACCGCCTCGCGCCTCCTTGATGTCGGGCTGGTTCAGGTAGGCGAGTCGTCCGAACTCGTCCAGTCGCTTGCGCGCCGAATTCAGCAGTTCCGGCAGCCGCTTGCGGACCGCTCGACGCCAGCGTTCCAGAATCGACGTGGCCGTCGCCGAAATCAGCGCCGTATCGCCGGCGATCGGCTTGACATCCAGCCAGCCCATAGCGGCCGGCAGATCGGAATCGGTCACGGCCTCGCACTGCTGCCGCGTGCGCACCGACTGATCGAGGTCAAGGCCGCTGTCCCACAGGGGATACCACAGTTTGTTGGTCAGCTCATTGAGCTGTTGGTCGTTGATCGTATGTGGCTCATAGATGATGACCAGATCCAGGTCGGAGCTCGGGCCAATCTGCCCCCGTGCGAGCGACCCGACCGCGCCGAATCCGATGCCGGTGGACGGCACGTCGAACGGCACCGCGGCCACCGCGTCACTCCACAGGCGGCGCAGGCAATCCATGGCGAGCTCCGTTCGCGCCCGGCGCTTCGCGGAGCCACCCCGGTACACGCCGTCAGCATCCGGCTGGCTCATGTCCATGAACCGTTGCTTGAGATGATCGACCGCCGAACTCAAGACACACCACCTTCACCAAATTCCGCCCCGCAGGCGGGGGCTGTCGGTGGAGCCGACTGGAGGTGGTCAAACCCACCCGGGTGCACAAGACCACCCTCAGTCTCGCTACGCGAGCCAGCTCCCGCCAGCGGGAGCAATTTCAATCCTTGCCCTCCGTCACCGGAGGCAAGGATGTCGATATATAAAAGAGTCCCCGCATGGTCAGGTGACGGCGTGCGGGGACTTGTCTTACCGATAACCCGCGTCCGGCGGAAAGCGCCAAACCACGGGCCGCTTTCAGATCGCGGCGGAGCCGGTCTCGCCGGTACGCACGCGGGTCACGGAATCGAGCGGGGCGACCCACACCTTGCCGTCGCCGATCGTGCCGGAACCGGCAGACTTGACGATCACGCCGACCAGGGTCTCCGCGTCCGCGTCATCGGACAGCACCTCGACGCGAATCTTCGGAATCAGATCGACCGTGTATTCCGCCCCGCGGTACACCTCGGTGTGGCCACGCTGGCGGCCGTAACCGTTGGCTTCCGAGACCGTCAGGCCGTGCACGCCCGCAGCGGCGAGCGCCTCCTTGACGTCATCGAGCTTATGGGGCTGAATGATGGCAGTGATGAGCTTCATCTCACCTCACCTCCTTGAGAACCGAGCTGGCAGTACCAGCAAAATCATAGGCACGTTCGCCCTGATCGGCCAGATCGATGCCGCCGACCTCCTGGGCTTCGGTCACACGCCAGCCGATGGTCTTCTCCAGCGCGAACGCGATAATCGCGGTCACCACGCCGGAGTACAGCATCGCGCACAGGGCGATGATGACCTGCACGGCCAGCTGGCGCCAGTCGCCGCCGGCGAGCAGACCAGCGTCCTCGCCGAAGAAGCCGATGAGCACGGTACCGGTCAAACCGCCGACACCATGCACGCCCACCACGTCGAGCGAATCGTCATAGCCGAGCTTGAACTTCAGGCCGCATGCGAAGCAGCACAGAACGCCGGCGATCGCGCCGATGACCATGGCCCACAACGGTGACACCACATCGGCCGCGGGGGTGATGGCAACCAGACCGGCGACGATACCCGAGGCCGCGCCGATAGCCGTGTAATGACCGGTGCGGATCTTCTCAGTGAAGCCCCAGGCGAGCATGGCAGCCGCGGTCGCCGCGGTCGTGCTCATCCACGCATAGCCAGCGGTGCCATTGGCCGCGAACGCCGAGCCGGCGTTGAAGCCGAACCAGCCGAACCACAGCAGGAACGCGCCCAGCATGACGAACGGCACGTTGTGCGGGCGAATCGGCTGCGTGCCGAAACCCTTGCGCTTGCCTATGATCAGCACGATGATAAGGGCCGCCATTGCGGCGTTGATGTGAACGACCGTGCCTCCTGCGAAATCATGCGCCGCGGCGCCGATCGCGGTGGAGATCGGGCCCTTTGCGCTCAGAAGGCCGTTATTCCACACCATGTGCGCCATCGGCGCGTAGTCGAACGTGACCCACAGCGCCACGAACAGCATCCACGTGCTGTACTTCACGCGCTCGGCGATCGCGCCGCAGATCAGCGCCACGGTGATCATCGCGAACGTGACCTGGAACGACACGTCCACGCTGCTCGGGTACTTGTTGCCGTTCGCGGCAAGACCGGCGGCCGTGTACTGACGGGTGCCGGCGTCGAACACCATCGTGTCCTTCAGCAGGAACCCGGTCGCAGGGTCACCGAAAATGCCGCCGATGCTGCTGCCGGCGTATGCGATCGACCAGCCCCACAGCGTCCATACGACCGCGGTGACCGACAGGGCCGCCGCCGACAGCATCAGCATGTTCAGCACGGCTTTGGCGCGCACCATACCGCCATAGAAGAACGCCACGCCAGGCGTCATGAGGAAAACCAAGGCTGCGGATGTGAGCATCCATGCGGTATTACCGGAGTCCATCGTTACCTTCCTCTCTTGTTCGTTCCCGCCGCCGCGCATCTTGACCGCGCGGGAAGCGGGTCGTTACCACTTCATCTGACATCCCCTGATAGGGGGAATCAACACAACGATATGCAACGCTCGCTGAGTTTTCAACACGTTACGACACGTTACGCTCATGTAAAGCACGATGACGCGGGTCTTGGCTTTCGGCCGGATTCCGGCGCAGGCAACGGTTCCGGAATGCAAAAGCCGGCTGTCCACGTTGTGGACTGCCGGCTTGCAGGGTTCATGTCCGACGGTTTGCGAACAACCTCACGCGAGAATGCCGTCGACGAATCCTTCCGGGTCGAAGGGCGCGAGATCGTCCGGTCCTTCGCCGAGGCCGACGAGCTTGACCGGCACGCCGAGCTCCTTCTGCACGGAGATGACAATGCCGCCCTTGGCGGAGCCGTCGAGCTTGGAGAGCACGACGCCGGTGAGGCCGATCGCCTCGGCGAACACCTTCGCCTGCGCCATGCCGTTCTGGCCGGTGGTGGCGTCGAGCACGAGCAGCACTTCGTCGACGGGCAGGTTCTTTTCGGTGACACGGCGAATCTTGCCGAGCTCGTCCATCAGGTTCGACTTGTTCTGCAGGCGGCCGGCGGTGTCGATGATGAGCACGTCGGCGTCGTCCTCCTTGGCGCGGGCCGCCGCCTCGAACGCGACCGATGCCGGGTCGGCGCCGTCCTTGTCGCTGCGCACGACGGGCACGTTGACGCGGGCGCCCCAGGTTTCGAGCTGGTCGGCTGCGGCGGCACGGAACGTATCGGCCGCGCCCATGACGACCTTCTTGTCTTCGGAGACGAACAGACGGGCCAGTTTGCCGGCCGTGGTGGTCTTGCCGGTACCGTTGACACCGACCATGATGATGACGCCGGGCTTGTGCGCGTCCGGCTTGTCGACGTTCAGACGGCGGTCGGTGTCGCGGCCGACCAGGTCGAGCAGGTTGTCGCGCAGCGTGGCGCGCACCTCGTCGGGGCTTGCCTTGCCGGTGATGCGCGCATCGCGGCGCAATTCGCCGACTAGCTGCTCGCTTGCTTCGGCACCGACGTCGGCCAGCAGCAGCGTGTCCTCGACGTCCTCCCAATCGGATTCGGAGAGGTTGTCTTTGGTGAGGATGTTGAACAACGCCTTGCCGAACGGATTCGAGGACCTGGAAAGTTTCGCCTTGAGCCGCTGAATGCGCGAGCCGGATTTTTCCGGTACATCATATGCGGGAGCCGCCGGCTTGGCCGGGGCGGCCTGCGTCGGTTCGACCGGTTTACGCTCTTCCTCACTTCGAGGGGAGGCGGCTTCGCCCTCGGTTTCGGGAGCAGAGAGCTGCCTGTCAACTGTTGCGGCGACCGTCTCGGGTTCTTCACCCGCACGACCCGCCTGGCGCGGCGATGTTGCGGTTTCCGCCGGCCGGCCGACGACTTCGTTCTTACGCGACTTGCCGCGTACTACGCCCCACACAATGAGCAGGACGACAATCACCACTGCGGCGACAATGCCGATAATCAGATTCGTATCCATGGCTCCAGCCTAAAAACCGCAACGGACAGCTGCCGGAATACCACATACGTCGCATTGTTGCAGCCAAGTCGACGACTAATTGGGCTGCTGGCACAGACGCTGCCCCTGAGTCGTCCCTACATATCGAACCGGGGAAGACGCTGGTATAGGCAAATCTGCCACCAATGCATAAAGCGGCATACCAGACGGCACCGGATTGCCAGCGGTCCCATGATATTCAACATAGAACAAGTCGGGCAATGGCGCCCCACCCTCATCGTGGTAATACTCGCGACCGCCACCGAAAACACGTATCAAACAGGACACGCACGACACGATGTCATGGTTGTCGAACTCGCTCGCCATCATCGACGGGGCTACATACGTCTTCATGATCGACTCTCCTCAGCCGCACGGCCCTCGCACGACCTACCACGAAAACGTAGACCCGACAACATTTCGGGAGGTATAGGCGCTAGGCACCGCGACCACTACACTGGAGCTCATGGCCAATACTGCAAGAATGACGGCGCTGCAACGCCGCGAACAGCTCATCCGCGTGGGGCGAGCGTTGTTCGCATCCAAGGGGTTCGAGGCGGTGAGTGTCGAGGAGATCGCCGCGAACGCGAAGGTCAGCAAGCCGATCGTCTACGAGCATTTCGGCGGCAAGGAGGGACTGTACGCGGTAATCGTCGACCGTGAGATGCGCGAGCTGACCAATGCGCTCATCGAGGCGCTGTCCGACACCAAGGCGCACCCCCGCCAGATCGTGGAGCGCGCGGCACTCGCCCTGCTCACCTATATTGAGGAGAACTCCGAAGGCTTCCAGGTGCTCGTGCGCGACTCGCCGACCACCGACCCGGCCGGATCGTTCAACTCGCTGCTGGGCGACATCAGCCTGCGCGTGGAGGATCTGCTCACCGCCGCGTTCAAACGCCGGAAACTCTCCGCCAAGGGCGTGCCATACTATGCGCAGATGCTGGTCGGCATGACCGTATTCACCGGTCAATATTGGGCGGATCGGCCGAAGGTCAACAAGGAGCAGCTCGCCGCATACGTCGTCGACCTCGCATGGCACGGCCTGAGCCGGCTGGATTCCAAGCCGATCCTGCGGTTCGAGAGCCAGAAGGCGAAGCAGCTCGCAGCCAAGGAAGACAAAGAACGTCGAGACAAAGAGCGGAGCGAGACAACGGTCCCGGACGAGCCGGACGCTCCTGTCGAGACCGCCGAACCGGACGAACCGGCATACCTGCCCGCGAGCGCCGACTGATCATCAGAACCGCGCACAAGCCGGAAGCCCAAAAAACGGCGGAACGGACGACGGGACTTGCCTGAACGCCGCTTAGTGATAGCTTTGCTTGTAGAGGTTAGACTCGCTGCAACATCCGAGGCGACGTGTCGCACGTCATCCCCGCGACACCTGTATAACGAGGAACTATGGAACAATCGTCGAAAACACTCACCTTCGTGGTGCCCGCCTACAACATGGAAACGTATCTGGAGCGCTGCGTGGAGTCGCTGCTCTCCGCGACGGACAACAGCGACATCGAAGTGTTGATCGTCGATGACGGATCCTCGGACAGCACCCCGGAACTTGCCGACATGTACGAGCGGCGCTGGCCCGGCAACGTGCGGGCAATCCACCAGGTCAACAAGGGCCACGGCGGCGCGGTCAACACCGGCATCGCCAACGCGACCGGCATGTATGTCAAGGTCGTGGACGCCGACGACTGGGTGGATATGCCCTCCATCGACACGCTCATGGGCACGCTGCGGGTGCAGCGCGTCGCCACGGATCCGGTCGACATGATCGTCACCAATTACGTGTACGACAAGGTGGGCAAGCGCGTCAAGCACACAGTGAACTTCCGTCATGCGATGGCGGCCAACACCGTGCTCGGCTGGGACGATCTCGGCTGCTTCGGCGTCGCCGAATACATACTGATGCACGCTCTGATCTACCGCACCCAGGTGGTGCGCGACTCCGGCATGCAGCTGCCCGAGCACACGTTCTACGTCGATTTCATCTACGCATACCAGCCGTTCCCGTGGGTCAAGTCGATGCTGTACATGGACATCCCGTTCTACCACTACTTCATCGGGCGCGAGGGGCAGAGCGTACAGACCGACGTGATGATCCGCCGCGTCGCGCAGCTGCGGCTCGTCAACCAGCGCATGGTGGAGGCCACTCCCGAACCGGGAACCGTGCCGGACGGCCTATACCGTTATATGATTCATTTCCTCGCGATCGAAAGCTCGGTCACGTCGGTGTTCCTGATCCTGTCGAAAGACAAGGCAAACTACCGTCTCAAGGACGAACTGTGGGCGGACATCGACAAGGCGTCGCCGGCCATCGGGCGTGACGTGCGGCGCAAGCTGGTGTCGCGCGCGCTGAACCTGCGTGGGTCTGTCGGGCGCTGGGTGATCCGACGCGGCTATGTCGTCGCAGAGAAGGTCGTCGGCTTCAACTGACGTGCCGCGCGGCGGGGCTGCCAGCTGATATTCGCCCCTCTATCACCGATCAGGAGAACATCCATGATGCAATTCACCATGTCCGGAACCATGCTGCGCTTCGATGAGACGACGCTGCGGTTCTCATTCAGCCGCGACGGTGCGACCTGGAGCGGCTGCGACGGCATAGAGCCGCAGCTGACGCGCGAGGATCGTTCATTCTCGTTCGCCGGCGCCGCTACCGTCACGCATGAGCGGATCGAGACCGGCACCGGAGTCGGCGTGCGCAGCGTGTTCGCCGGGTTCGCGGGTGCGGATTACGCTTTTGAGACGTATATCTGGATCGAGCGGTCGAGCGGCGACGTGCTATGCGAATGGGTGCCACTGCGCGAGTGTGGGGCCGAGCCGCGCATCGACAGGGTGCTTTGGCCTGCGCCGCTGTCCTTCGACCATGCGGACGCGCATGACGTGACGCTCATCACCCACGAGCAGGGCGTGATGATACCGAATAACTGGCCTACCGAGGTCGGCACTGATGCGGTCTCCTTCGGCGGGCGGTTCGAGACTGCGGGCGGGTACATGCCCTGGTTCGCGCAGTTGCGCAGCGACGGGCATGCGTACATCGCCATCTGCGAGACGCCATGGAACGCAGGATATGACATCGACCATCCGGCCGGCGGACCGTACACGCACGTCGGAATGTGGTTCGAGCCAAGTCTCGGCCGCATGGATTACCGTCGTGTCGTGCGATATCGTCTCCTCGACCACGCCGACCATACCGCCGTCTGCAAGACGTACCGCGCTTACGTCAACGAACGCGGCCGGCTGCGCACGCTGGCGGAGAAGGCGGCGCGCAACCCGTCAGTGCGTGACCTGCTCGGCCGTTCATGGGTGCATGTCGGCATCAAGACGAAGGTTCAGCCGGACTCGTCGTTCTATGATCCCGCGCAGCCCGGCAAGAATGATTCGCTCGTCACGTTCGCGCAGCGCGAACGGCAGATGCGCACGCTGCACGAAATGGGTGCCGGGCGGCTGTACCTGCATCTGGACGGCTGGGCGCAGCCCGGCTACGACAACGGCCATCCCGACTATCTGCCCGCATGCCGCGAGGCCGGCGGCTGGAAGGGCATGAAATCGCTGGTCGACGCCTGTCATGAGCAGGGAGACCTGTTCGGCACGCATGACCAATACCGCGACTATTACTTCGCCGCGCGCACGTTCGACCCGCGCAATGCGATCCGACTGGCGGACGGCACGATGCCCGAGCACGCGATGTGGGCCGGCGGGCGCCAAACGTACCTGTGCGCCGAGCTTGCGCCGGATTACGTGCGCCGCAACTTCAGTGAGATCGCCACGCACGGCATCGCGCTGGACTGCGCGTATCTGGACGTGTTCACCTGCAATGAAGGCGACGAATGCTCGCATCCCGAGCACCGCATGACCCGCCGCGAATGCTACGAGCGCCGCGCCGAATGCTTCGAATACCTGCTGGCGCACGGCATTCTCACCTCGTCCGAGGAGGTGTCCGACTGGGCGATGCCGAGCCTGGTGTTCTGCCATTACGCGCCGTACGACTTCCAGATGCGCTCCCCCGACGCGCCTCGGCACGGCATCCCGGTGCCGTTGTACAACCTCGTCTACCATGACTGCGTGATCCAGCCGTGGATGATGGATCGGGTGGCCGGTGGCGACGACTACATGCTGTACGCGCTGCTCAACGGCGGTGCGCCGTACCTGATCCGTGACGCCGCATATGCCGGCATGGACGGTGATATGAATGCCGCACTGCGCGCCCGTACCGAGAACGACATCGAGCGGTGTGCTGTCGTGGCCGGGCTGCACCTGCGCGTCGGCATGCAGGAGCTCGTGCGGCATGACCTTGTCGGCGGCGACCCGCTGGTGCAGCGCTCGGTCTTCGCCGACGGCACCGCCGTGACGTGTGATTTCCACGCGCAGACGTATGAGGTAGCAGCGAACGGTTCTCATTAAGAAAGGTGCGAGGATTCCGCACATTTTCGAACAAGCGAACATTGCGCAGAAAGCCCGGAATTCCGGGCTTTCTGCTGTTTTCGTGTTCATTCCCCCGTCACACGGACTCGCACCTTTCTTATTGAGAACCGTTCGCTGCGACAAGGGAGCAAGCCCTCAGACCCACCTATCGGACATGGCGAACGAGTTGCGCATCAGGTTGCTCGACGTATACAGCACGTTATCGAGCAGCTTATGGGTCAGATCCTGCAGACGACCGGCCATCGTCTCGTTCGCAGCCATGAGCGCCGCGCGGATGTCCCCGGCTTCGGCATCGGCGAGCGCCGCATCCGTTTCTTCGACGAGCCGATGCCCGAACGCCCGCACCTGCTCGCCATAGTATTCGATCGCGTTGCGCGTCTCGTACCAGTGCGCGTCGGCAATTACGGCGATCAGACGGTTCGTCCAGTACAGGTTGTCGGTGGAGACCTCGGGCGTGGTGTCGCGCAGATACGCCGGAGTGTCGTCCACGTTCGCATAAAAAGGTGCGACCGCCGTGAACGGGCCGGAACCGAAGGCGATCCACATCACCGCCGCCGCTGCGGCCGGCACGTCGTGCCGCAGTTCGATCGCGACCATGTGACCAGTGCGGTTGATGCCGATCGGACGGTAGCGATGCCGGCTTTCCGGTGTACCGAGCGTTCCGTACGGGTCAAAAGGTGTGCCTTCGAAATGCGACGACATCAGAAAGTCGATGTCCTCGACCGTCACCTTGTTCTCCGGAGCCCGGCACCACGGGATATCGTCGGAGGTCGGCGTGTAGCGGGCCGCGGGCGAATCCCAATCCTCGCTCGGGTTCAGGTGACGTTGCATGTACCAGGCGCGCGGCGTGTTGTAGATATGGTCCTTGACGGTGCTGGTGCCGAACACCACACGCGGGTTGATGTGGTCCGGCAGCACGGCGGCGACGCCGAAACCGGCGCCCTGCGCGGGCCGCATGGCACGGCCCAGATGGTGCCGATCGATGAATTCGCGCAGGTCCGCGCTGCACATGAAGAACCGCCGCTCACCGAACGCGTCGGAGAAGTCGAAGTCGTCGATGCCCAGCTGGTTGGGGATCGTCGCATAGCAGTCGTCGGGCACACGGCGCGCAATCCAGTGGTGCCCACCGATTGTCTCGACATACCAGATCTCGTCCACGTCGGAAATGATCACGCCGTTCGACTCATAGGTGCCGTACCGTTCCAGCAGCTCGCCGAGCCGTTCCACACCCTCGCGGGCCGAAGAGACATACGGCAGCACCAGCGTGATGATGTCCTCCTCACCGATACCGCCGGGGGTCTCCGGCCGATAGCCGGCCTCTCCCGGCACGCCTTCGGCTGGCCTGAGCTCGACCAGCGGGTCGGCGGCGAGCACGCGCTCGTTCACCGCGATGGTTTCGGTGGCGCTCATCGCCACGTTGCGCTCGCTTGCGCCGGCCTCGGCGAGCACGCCTCGGTTCGGCAGCACGTTCGGCGCGATGGTGTAGCGGCACGGGTCGTCCGGCAGGTCGATCTCGACATGGCTGAGCGTGCTGCGGTAGTGGCGCGGCTGGTCCGTCGGCGCCACGGCCACGAGCCGCTTGGGATCGTAGCGGCCGGAGCCGGAATCATCGTTGCGGGCGATGATCGTCGCGCCGCTGCAGCTGGCTGATTTTCCGATAAGCAATGTGGTGCATGACATGCCGACCACTGTAGGAGCCGGCCTCACCATCGCGCATCAACGGGACGGCTGCGGCAGAAAAAATACTACGGAAGGCCAAATATTATGTCATCTCAGCCAAATACGCAGGGTTTCACACGAATTTTTCAGGTAAACCACATGACTTGCCCCGAAACATGCGTTTATATAGTAATCACGACCGCAAGGCCGCAATAACTGAACCCCTTCTTCTCTTCTCTCTCAAGCCCGGCTTCCCCGCCGGGCTTTCTCTTTTTCCGCGCCCCTCCATCGCGGTGTCGCACTTCACCAAAACACGGGTTGAAATAGCCGTTCTTGATAATTCCCCGTGTCAAATCGCCGTTTTCGGGCCACAAAACGGCGATTTGACACGGGGAATTGCGGATTTCGGCTATTTCAACCCGTATTGTGGCGCCCCGGCCCACGCATCTAGGCAAGGCATCGCAATCGGCGCAGTTTGTCTGGCGCGCCCGCCCGACCGCACAGGCGGGAAGCCCCGCCGAGGCCGGCACCGCACGCCAGAGCCGCTCCGGCAAGCTGACATCCCCGATCTGATCAACATCGGCGTGTTCTCCGCGCTGTACTTCGCGCTGGTCGCCGATCTGATTGCCAAAGCCGGCAAATACTCCAGCAAGATCGGCATCCTCATCAGCTACGTGGTGTTCGCGAACATCGACACCGACACATCATGAATTCACGGGCAACATTCGAGAGCAGCCATGCGGGGCGAACCGGCGCATATGCAGCCGGCGCAGACGGCATGAGCAGATCCAAGTCCGCTCCCGCGCCAGCGGCCGTCGTCCTCGGCCCTCGGGCGAAACTGTATCTGATGCTGCTCGCCAACACGCTGTTGTTCTTCCACGCGGATGCGCGAGCCGAAGCGCTGCTGACGGCACTGTTCCTCACGCCGCTGTTCCTTGCCGGACGCTGGCGTATGGGACTGCGGCTGACGGCCTGCTATGCGGTTCTGCTGGGGTGGGGATTGTGGTCGGACGCGGCGACGCTGGACACGGCGGGGCTTCGGGCGCCGCGTCAGCCTCCGGCTCTGACGCCGACGCCTGGATACATGTCGTCGGGCTGTTTTCCGTGGGGCTTCGCATGATGATGCCCTGTTTCATCACCGGTGCCTACGCGTTCTCCACCACGCGCGTCAGCGAATTCGTGTGCGCGCTGCGTCGTATGCGCGTGCCCGAATCGGTGGCCATCCCCTGCATGGTGGTCATCCGGTTCTTTCCGACGATCGGGCGGGACTACCGGCGAACCCGCGACGCGATGGCCCTTCGCGGTCTTGTCTCCGGCCGACTCGCGCTGCTGCGGCATCCGGCCCAGTCGCTGGAGTTCGTGCTGGTTCCGCTGTTGATGAACGCGACGATCGTCTCGCATGACCTGTCGGTCGCGGCACTTACCAAGGGATTGGGACGGCCCGGCCGGCATACCTGCATAACGGAGATTCACAGCGTTGGTTTGATTGGGCGGCGATGGCGGTCTGCACGATCCCGCTGGCACTGAGCATCGGCGGTGTACTATGAGCGATGTGATCATACGGTTGCGCGATTGCTCGTTCCGATACCGTCAGGCCGATGCGGATTCGGAGGATGGCGCCTCGCCACGGGGCGCCGCGGCAGGAGAGCGCCGGCGTCGAAACGGCGGCCGACGAGGCCGACGGATTCATCATCGACTGGCTGGTGGGACCGGATCGTTCACTGGGCCGCTACCGGTATCGGCTTGACCGGACCATCGCCAAGGGGTTGGAGGGCAAACCCTGTTATGTGTTTCATGCGACGGACGCGCCGGCAGGCTGCCCGTTCAGTGTGCTGGTGGCGATGGATCCGATGCCCGAACGGGCTGCGCTGGCGAGCGGCGGCCTGCTCAGTCATCTGCATTTTCAGTACGCCAGCGATGACGGAATGCTGTTGAGGGCGGAGTCCACATTGCGCAAACGCATGTGGTACCCGACGATGTGCGCCGACGAAGGCACGCTGCGCGACCAATGCGACATCGTGCGGGCCCTGCACAAGTTGCCTCCGCTCGACCGCGAGGCATAGGCTCATCGCCGGCATGATCGCCCGTCGATGAGCCTTGACGTGTCACGCGAACTGGCTGTTGTACAGTGCGGCGTAACGGCCGCCGCGTTCCAACAGTTCATGATGGTTGCCGTGCTCGATGATGTCACCATGTTCCATATACAGAATCAGGTCCGCGTCACGGATCGTCGACAGCCGGTGCGCGATGACGAAGCTGGTGCGTCCTGCCATCAGTCTTGTCATGGC
The DNA here is from genome assembly GCF_001025135.1 of Bifidobacterium bifidum ATCC 29521 = JCM 1255 = DSM 20456. NCBI lineage: Bacteria > Bacillati > Actinomycetota > Actinomycetes > Bifidobacteriales > Bifidobacteriaceae > Bifidobacterium > Bifidobacterium bifidum. Next base: position 2,020,648 of record NZ_AP012323.1, read on the forward strand.
TTTGCCGATTTCCGCCTCGGTCCGGGTATCGACGGAGCTGGTAGCCTCGTCGAGTATCAGGATCGGCGGGTCCGCAAGGAAGACGCGGGCGATGGTGAGCAGCTGGCGTTGCCCGACCGACAGGTTCCCGGCCTCGTTGTCGAGTACGGTATCGTAGCCGTGCGGCAGCGTGCGTATGAAGTAGTCGGCGCGCACGGCTTTGGCCGCCGCGATGATCTCCTCGCGGGTCGCATCGGGCCGCCCGTAGGCGAGATTCTCCGCCACGGTGCCGCCGAACAGCCACGTATCCTGCAGCACCATGCCGAATTCGCGGCGCAGATCGCCTCGCGTCATGGCGGCTGTGGATACGCCGTCAAGCGTTATCGCGCCGCCATCGATCTCGTAGAATCGCATCAGCAGGTTGATCAGCGTGGTCTTGCCCGCGCCGGTTGACCCGACGATTGCGACCTTCTGCCCTGGCTCGGCCACGAAGTTGACGTCTTTCATCAGCGGCCGTTGCGGATCGTATCCGAACCTCACGTGGTTGAACACCACACGGCCCTGCACAGGCTCCTCAGCGATCTTCGCCGCGTCAGCTGGCTGGGGGTCGGGCCGTTCCTCTTCCTCGTCCAACAGCTCGAAGGTGCGTTCGGCGGACGCGAGCGCGGACTGCAGCGAGTTGATCATGTAGCTGGCTTCGGTCAACGGTTCGGACACCTGGTTGATGTATTGGTAGAACGCCTGCGCCACGCCGACGGTCATGCGGCCGCCAAGTACCATCCAACCGGCGAGCAGCATCACCGCCATCTGCGAGAACCGCGCGATCATGCGGATCAGAGGATTGACGGATATCGTGATGAAGTCGGCGAGCTGCGCGGCTTTTCGGGTGCGTTCGGCGGCGTCCTCCATCGCTGCCGCACTGTCTTCCTCGCGATTGTATGCCTTGATGATGTTGCGGCCCTTGTAGTATTCCTCGGCCAGGCCGGTCAGCTCTCCGATGGTCTCCTGACGCAATGACGCGATCTCGAGGTTCTTGCGGGCGACCAGTTTGGTTACCCACATGCTCAATGCCATGAACACGAGGAACACGACCGTGAGCAGCCACGAGTAGTAGACCATGATGACCAGCGAGCCGGTCACCGTGGTGATGGCAGTGATGAGTCGCAGCAACCCCGTCTGCATGACTTCGCTGATACGGTCAAGATCGTTGGTGACCTTGCTCAGCACTTCTCCCGGCTTATTGCGGTCGAAGAAGCGCAGCGGAAGCCGCTGGATCTTCGCGCTGATCTGCTTGCGCAGCGTCAGGTTGAGGTTTTCGGCCACGGACGCCATCAGATAGGACTGCAGGTAGTAGAAGCCCCACTCGCCGAGATACAGGATTGCCAGAATCAGGATCGTCCAGCCGATACCGCCGGCGTTCCAGCTTACTGAGAACGGAACGCCGTCACGCCATGCGCCCTGCACGGCATCCCATATCGAGTCCACCACGACGGCGCTGTACATCGGAGCGGCGATATGGAAAAACGTGAACAGCAGAATCGACGCGGCGACCACGCACAGGCGCACCCGCTGATTGCCCAGCTGCACGAACAGCCGCCGGGCTGTGGCCATCGCGTTCTTCGGCGCTTCGAGCTCGATGTCGTCGGTCTTTACCGTGTCGCCCGCGTTCACAACGGTTTCCGTCATATCGTCATTCTGCGTTGTCATTCTCGTCACGCCTCCTCTCCCATTGCCGGCTCCTTGGTCTGCGATTCGACGATTTCGCGGTACACCTCGCAGTCCGCCATCAGTTCGTCATGTTTGCCGATGCCTGCCACTTGTCCGTCCGACAGCACGACGATCTGGTCGGCGTGCTGGACGGTGCTCACGCGCTGCGCGATGATGAGCACCGCACGCCCGTTCGTCTCTGCGGCGAGCGCATGCCGCAACGCGGCGTCGGTCTTGAAATCGAGCGCCGAGAAACTGTCATCGAACACCACCAGCTGGGTGTCTCCGGTCAGTGCGCGCGCAATCGACAGACGCTGCTTCTGCCCACCGGAGAAGTTCGTACCGCCTTGCGCGACGCGGGATTCCAGTCCTTGCGGCAGCGAATCGACGAACTCGCGGGCCTGCGCGACATCGATCGCATGATTCAGCCGCTCATCGGAGGCATCTCGGTCTCCGTACCGCAGATTGTCGGCAATCGTCCCCGAGAACAACCACGCCTGCTGCTGTACGTAGGACACGCGGCGCCGCAGATCGTGCTGCGTCATCTTGCGCACGTCCACGCCATCGAGGGTGACTTCTCCCCAATTGGCGTCATGGAACCGCAGTGCGAGCATGGCGATCGTCGATTTGCCCGAGCCCGTGCCACCGATGATCGCCGTGGTCTGGCCCGTCTTGCAGGAGAAGCTGACATGTCGCAACGTGTCCTCCTGCGCGTCCGCGAAACGGAATGTCACATCGCGGAACGCCAGCACCTCGCCGTCCGGGAGCGGACCGCGACCGCTCATATCCACCGCCGCGCCCGGCTCCGGGTCGGCGATCTGCGGACTGTGGTCCAGCACCAGCCGCACACGCTCGCAGCATTCAAGCGCCCTCGGCAAGGTGATGATCACCATCTGCGCCATCATCAGATAGAACAGCGCCATGATCGCATACTCCACGATGGCGGTGATGTCGCCGATTTGGAAGTTTCCGGCGCTGATGCGTCCTCCCGCGAGGAAATACACGACGACGATGAATGCGTTCATGCCGAAGTACGACAGGCCGTCGAGGTTCGCGAATAGCCGGTTCGCCTTGATGGACGTATCGGCGTAGTCGACGAACGTGCCGTCCATGCGCCGCCGCTCATGGGATTCCTTGTTGAAGGCGCGGATCACGCGGACGCCGGTAAGGTTTTCGAGTAGCACGGCGCCGATGCGGTCAAGCAGTTTCTGCAGTTTGCGGAACAACGGCGCCGCGGATCGCATGATGAACAGCGCCACGACGCACACGAAGGCTATCGCCACCAGCAGCCACAGAGACAGGGTCACGTCGAGCCGGAACGACAGGGTCAGCGCGATGATGAATATGATCGGCACCGGCATCAGCATGCACAGCACATTGGTCATGGCCATCTGGATGTTGACCACGTCGTTGATCGTTCGCGTGGTTATCGATGCCGTACCGAAATTGCGGAAATCATAGATCGACAGATCCATGGATTTGCGGTACAGAGCCATGCGCATGTCCTTGCCGACGCGAGAGGTCAACTGCGAGCAGCACCATCCGCCCGCCACGGCGCACATGCCGGAAATCAGCGCGGCCACGCCCATGCCGACCGCCGTGATGGTCATCTTCTTGAATGATGCGGATGTCGCGCTTTCGTTCAGCAGCTCCGCGGCGAATGTGGGAATGACCAGCGCGCCGACGACATCGACCAGCAGCAGCACCGTCGTCACCGCGCACAGCGCCCAGTATGGCTTCATGAAACGGGCAACCAGCCGCATGCTTCTTCCTTCCCCTCGCGAAATCGTCTACGCTCATATCTCAGTATTGTCCCGAAGTAGGACAATTGAGCCATACGGCGTGGCGAAGTCCGAGACGGGAAAACTACACGGAAATGTCATGCATCTGTTTGCGGAACACCCGCCCGTAGACGCCCATGCCCTTGAGCAACGCGCTGCGCAGCTCGTCAGGAAGCTCGCTCATCGCCCGATACTCCGCGGCGCGACTCGGCGCGATCAAGCTGTTGCAATATCTGCGCCCGGCAGGCGTGAAACGGACCGTTTTGACCCGACGATCGCCTTCGGCGTCCCCAAGCTCCACGAACCCATGCGCCACAAACGATGCGATGACATTGTTGACCGTCTGCCGCGGCAACAGCGTGTACTCGCAGATCGCCCGCTGCGACGCCCCATCATGGTCCTTGAGGTAGTCCAGAATGCACATCACATTATCCGACACTCCGGCTCGGCGAGCGTAATCCGAATACGCCACGTCAATGCGATGCAGTTCATCGAAGAACAAATCGATATGACTCGCGATCGATGACGCTTCAATATCCCGAGCCATGTCTCTCTCGCCGCCATGCCCCACAGCGGCATTCTCTGAATTGTCCGACATAAGGACAATCATACAGGCATTTCAGCGATTGCGCCAGAGGGAACGCCTCGCTGCCGCAACAGCGCCGGCACACGATTAAAACCCTCCATTGAAGCCACGGCTCAGGAAGCCATTGCGTTTGTTCTGTCTCAATGTCCCGGGCGACACACGCGAGATGGTTACGCCGATGACGCACACGAATGGAACAGCAAAGGATGCGACAAATGATCACGATGACCGCTACGCCGCGCCGACAGCACACGATCAGAGTGTCGGCCGAATGGGATACGGCAGGGGAATGAGATCGCCGCTAGCGTCATAGAACTCACGTAGGTTTATGGAGCGCACGCCCATCGCCTCGACCACATCGGGAATCTTAGGCTCTTTCTTCAACGGGTTGTTGGGGATGGGATGTATTGCTTGCTCATTGGTGACGACAATGATCCGGCCGGACCCACCGGGCGGCGCAGCGTTCGATGCGTTTCCTGCCGATGATCAGCGCCAGCAGTCCGGCGTTGCGGAAGATCTCGGTCACTCCCCTGCCTTTCCCGTGTTCGCGGAGGAAGTATCTTTTGAACTCGTCGGAATAGATGATGCGCGTCGGAGTGACGTTGGACACGGCCCACAGGCCGCGCAGGTACGAGGTTCGTCAGGAGTGAACTCCCTTCTCATCGCCGTTCCTTTCCGTATGAGACGCCATATACGGCAAAGGCCGGCATCCCATGGCGGTTTCCATGGGATGCCGGCCTCTCGGACGGACGTCCCCTTGAGGGAGAAGGACCCGAAGGGCCGGGGCATCCGTCAGACCGTTCAGGCGATGGTGCTCGCCTTGCGGGACTTGACGCCGACGGTCACGCCGGCGCCGATCAGGAGGGCTGCGACCACGGTGAACAGCACGGTGCCCGCGCCGCCGGTGAGCGGCAGCTGGGTGATGCTCTTCACGTTCTCCACGACCACTTCGGCGGTGCTGCCGTCGGAGACCAGTCCCCAACGATCGCTGCTGACGCCATCGGCGTCGATCGTGTAGGACGGTTTCGCGGTCTGGTCCGCGCCGGTGCCGGAGAGGTTGGCCGCGATCGTGAAGCTGAAGGACACGCCCACGTTGACGTAGCCGTTCGGGGCTGCGATCTCCTCGATGGTGTACTTGCCCTCGTCAAGGGCCGTGAAGGTCACCTTGCCGTTCGGGTCGGTGGTGAACACGCCGGAGAGGGTGCCGTCGGCGGTGGATTCCGGCTTGGTGTCGAGGGTGATCCACTTGCCGTTGCCGTCCTGGTCGCGGGTGTAGGCGAGGTACTTGCCGGCGGCATTCTTGATGGCGAACTTGGCGCCCTCGAGCGCAGCACCGGTGGTCTTGTCCTTCTTGACCAGGGTGTAGTCGAAGTTGAAGACCTTGACCGGGGTGCCCGGCACTTCCTGCTTGCTCTCGTTGTTGCTCGGATCGTTCGGATACTTGATCGTCGGGGTGTTCGCGGCGCCGGTGTTGCCGGTGCTGCCGGTCACGGTGGCCTTGTATTCGACGGTCACGTTCTTGCCGACCAGGTCGGCGTCGGTGAACTTGGAGTCATCGACGGGGGTGCCCTTGAAGCCCTTGGCCTTGATGTAGCCGCTCAGGTCGATGATGAAGGTCTTGGACGTGGCGTCGAAGCCGGCGACCGTGTAGTCGGTGCCGGCCCTCAGCTGCTTGTTATCGACCGTGACCTTCAGGGTGTCGGTCTTGTAGGACAGTGGCGCGTTGTGCGCGAACTTATCGGACACGGTGAACTGGTAACCGTTGACCTTGTAGCCCACGTAGTTCGGAACCTTGGTCGTGATCGTGTAGGAGGCATCCTGCCCGGCTGCGACGGTCTGGTCGGTCACGGTCTTGCTGACCGACGCGGTCTGGTTCTTCATGTCGATGGAACCGGAGGAGTACACCGTGTTGTTGATGGTCAGCTTGGTGCCGGCGAGGATCGGCAGGGCCTTGCTGCTCTTGCCGGTCACGACCTGGTCGACGATCAGCCACAGGCCCGGGCTGTCCAGCGTGAACGTGGCCTGCTTGTTTTCGTTGGACAGGGTCGACGTGACCGTGGTCGTGGCCTTGGACGCGAGCTTGTCGGCGAGGCCGCGGGTGGTGCCGTCGCCCAGCCACGGGCTCGTGGTGGACTTGTCGAGCTTGGCCTGGTCCTGCTGCTGCGCCCAGGCGAGCGGATCGCCGGTGCCCGTATACTTCAGGTAGTCGGCAATATCCTTCTTGAGGCCGTCCTCGGTCTTGAGGGTGACGCTCTGGTTCGGGGCGGTGCCGTACACGTCGTAGGACGCGACCTTCACGACCTTGAACGTGTGTCCAGTCAATTGGTCCGCGCTCGTGGCGTTCAACGTGATGGTCTTCTCACCGTCCGTGACGACCTGCGCGTTCGCGCTGGACGCCGCGACGGCCCCCAGTCCCGCGACGGTGGCGATGGCGGCCGCCATCGCCGTGATCTTAGTGAGTTTCATGGGGAACTCTCCTTCTTTCATGAAAGACCGTTCGGCCGGACGGTCGAACGGGCCGCGCGCCGGCGTGCATGCGGCGCGCGAAATCTGTCGCTACGCCCTGGAGCGTTTCGCTCCGAGGACGGCCAGCACGAGCGCTGCGGCGATGACGGACAGGCCGAGCATCGTGTTGTTCCGGGCCTCGGACGCACCCGTCAACGGCAGCGCGCTCTGTGCGACCCGCGTGATCGTGAACGCCGCCTTCGCGATGCCGGTGACGTCGGCCGTGTTTCCCTCGTCGTCCTTGGTCTTTGCGATGGAGGCATGGACGGTGAGGGCGCCGCTGGATGCGGTGCCGCCGGTGGCCGTGATGGTGATCCGGTATCCGGCCTTCGAGCAGGCAAGGTCGCCCGGGCAGTCCGTCCGGTCCTCGGCCGCGTAAAACGTATACGTGCCGGCCTTGGCCACGCCGTCCCGCAGACCGCCGACGGACCGTGTTTTGGATACCGTGATGGTCTTGTCCCTAACGGCCTGTCTGGTGGCCTGGTCGGATGGGATGAACGTGAACCTGAACGTCTCGCCGTTCTTCGAATCGCGGCCGGTCAGAGTTTTGGAGCCGTTCACGGTGACCGTGGCGGGTGTCGGACTGTTGACGAATCCACTGGTGAACGTCCAGTCGGGATGCGTGTTGTCGAGCGTGAACGGGTGGCTACTGTCATCCTTGTGGAACCCGGACGGGGCTTGGGAGTCGGTGAGCGTGTACGCGCCCATGTCGAGGCCTGTCACCCTGAACGATCCGTCGGTCCGGTCCTCGTCGCCGTCGCCGTTGTCCGTGATGGTCCTGGACTGGCCGTCCGGGCCGGTCAGAGTCCAGGAGGATCCGGCCAGCGGATTGTTTTCGGTGTCGGTCTTGCGCCATGAGACGGTTCCCTTGCGGGTCTTGACGTCGACCAGCCGGGTGTCGAACGTGGCGCGGCCGCATTGGTCTTTGACCGTGACCTTCACATGGCATGGGCCTTCGTTCGGGAACGTGATGGAAGTGGCCGATCCGGTCGGGTCGGAGAACGACGCGTTGCAGTCGGATTGCCACTGGTACGTGTATGGCGGCGTGCCTTTGGTGACGGTCACGGAAGCCTGCACGGTCGATCCGGCCGTGGCGTCGGACGGGATCGTGGCCTTCACGTCGAGGCTTTTCTCCACTCCGGACAGGATGAGGAAGTTCAGGAACGCTCGTATGGCGTTGCGGTCGGCGTCGGTGTTTTTTTTGAATTCGTGTCCGGCCTCGTACATGACCATGCCGTTGCCGTAGTCGCCGTATCCGGGACCCACGGCCATGAACACGGCCGGACCGGGAGACATACCGGCGAGGACTTGCCGCTGGTTCGGGTCGGTCTCCAGCACCCTGGTGGTGGCGCGCCACGCGCTGCCGGGGGCGGGCATGTAGATCTCTTCCGCTCCGTTGGCGTGCGCGGCGAACGTGTTCCCGACGAACTGCATGATCGGGTCCGACGCGGCGCCCGTCACCCGGTAGGCGCCGCTTACACCCGACGCTTTTTTATGCTTGTCTCCGATGAGCAGGCCGTTGGCGGACAGGAAGAACATGGAACCGTCATCCACGCCCTTGCCCTTGGTATTGCTTTCGAGATAGGAGACGGCGTGGCATCCGGCCCAGATGTAGCCGCCGCCCTTGTTGAAGGAGGCGAGTGGGCTATGCGTCGCGGTGGTCGGTTCGGCGTGCGGCATGACGTAGATGTCGTCGCAGGAAGAGTCCAGGTCCGCCGGAGTCGCTTTTTCTTTGTAGACGCGGTCATCGGTGGTATTCTCGTTCCGCAGGATGCCGGACTTGACGAGGTAGCCTTTGGCTATCTTGCCGTTCTGATTGTCGAGCACGACGCGGGGGACCGAGGAGATCTTCCGGCTGTTATCGACGGTGACGGCGGTGTCGGTGGGCCCGTCGATGGACACGCCGTAGCCGCGCCACTTGGACAGCATCGACCTGACGTTGTAATCGACGTCGTCGCCGGATATGACGAACGGGCCGGAGATGTAGCCCTTGCCGTTGTAGGTGAGGTCCACGCCGGTCTGGCTGGTCTTGCTCCCGTTGATGACCCAGTACACCGGGACCTTGGCGTTGAGGACGAGATCGTAGATGAGGCCGTATGGTTTGAGCTGGGCGTCGTCAGAAGAGGTGTTGCCCATGTCGACGATGTACGAGCCGACGGGGAACGTGATCTCGCCCGTCTTGCCGGCGGACTTCACCGCTGTCTCCGCCGTGGACGTGCCGGCCGGCATGTCCTCGCCGCTCGCGGTGCCGCCCACCGACAACGCGAGCACCATGGCGAGGACGACCATTATAGCCAGGAGGAACCTATACCCCCCCCCCGGTGGTTTTTCCGTTTTCTGCCATTCTCATCAGTGCTTCCTTCCAAGGACGGAATCGGATTTCACGCCCGAACTATGACGCCGCGGATCAGAATCTCTTGTGAACAACAGCGGTATGCACAACGCCGCGAGCACGTAGGCCGCCACCACGGACAGAGGAACCGGACGCGGGTCGATGACCTGTGACTCGTCTGGAACCTCCGCCGGGATCGCGGCGCGCAGTCCGGACACGAGCAGACGGTGCGTGTTCACCCCGTACGGCGTGCATGTCATCAGGGTGACACGGTCCTCGTCCTCGACGATCCTGAGTTTCGACACGTCGGACGGTTCGATCACGCTGACGCGGTCGACCTTGTAGCCCAGGGTCTCGCCCATCACCTTGATGTAGAAGGAATCGCCCTTCTTGAGCTCGTCGAGCCTGGTGAACATCAATGCCTTGACCAAGCCCCTGTGCCCGGTGATGACCGCGTGCGTGCCCTTGCCTCCGACGGGCAGGCTGCTGCCATACAGGTGGCCTGCCCCGAGCTCGAGCGTGGATTCGGATGTGCCGTGGTAGATGGGCAGGTCGACCCCAATCTTCGGGATGGTGACCGACCCCATGACGCCCCCGCCAGCGTCAAGCATGGAGAGGTATCTCTTGTCGGAGACGGAACCCTTCGTCTGCGTGAACGGGTCCTTGGCCTCGCCGAGGACGTACTGTCCATGCGAGGCGAGGTCGCGGTTGTACGCGCGCGCCTCCTTCAATTCGTTCTCCGCCCGCGGATACGGCCAGCCCGCGACCGTTTTCTCCAGACGATCAGACGTGGCGGACTGTTCCCCGGCGGACCGCGACTGCAGCATGACCGGCACGGACACCACCACCAGCCCCGACACGACGAGCGCGACGGACACGACGGACAGCAGCCTTCCCCTGAACGACGCCCGGCGGCGCGCGTCGCAAGCCTTCCGGACGTCCTCCAGGCCCAGGACGGCTCCCCAACCACGGACGATGGTCTTCGACGATGCCGGCATGCGCACCTCCCTCCGGACGGATCGGCTTGGTTCCCTCACTGTGGAAGGCAGAATAACGCGGAACGACGACGAGGGACGTCTTCCACCCGACGCGCCCCCCTCTCCGCCGTACGAAGCCGGGATTCCTTTGCCGCGGACGGCAGCCATGACATCACCCCCCCGCCCCTTTGCCCCTTCCTTTCCGACACGCCGCGTTTCTGAAGGACGCCACCCCCATATCGTCTCGGCGGTCCGTCAGGAACGACGGGCGGACGGCCGTTCCCATGAATCGTCGGGCCCGCTCCCACGCGCGGAGGCGGTTCCGTGACCGGGGTCCGGCCCCGGCCTGTCTTCCGTCGTGTTCCGACACTCCTATACGTTGCCAAACGTTTGGGCATGCTGCTTCGGGCCGGCGATGGAGCGCATCCATCGGAGCCCGTTCGCCACGAAGGACGTCGGCGAGCGGTCTCCCGTCGCCGCCGACCGGTACTTGAAAGACACTGGCCGGCACCCGGAAGACACGGAAATGGCGATCCCCTGCGTTCGGAGCCATGAAATCCTTGAAGTAACAATCGTATCTCGAAGATTCCGGCTCGCTTCGACTCCCTGATTGTTAATCGTCCGATATCTAATCAGCTCGTCTTCACGAGCTTCAGGAACCACGGAACGCATCAACGCACCAAACGGCATCTGCAACGCAGAACCAATCGTGGATAGCTTGGTAAAAGACAAGTCCAACGGAGCATCCGCATTTAGCCATTGAGGAAGCTCGGCAAGACCATCTCTATGTGCTACAGCCACCGGAGCGTGGCTGGATGTACGGTAATGGACGCCATCGCCACACTCCCCTCTGATATCGCAGATGAAAAAATCCGCCACATGTAAGAGCAGCAGTCACGGCTTCAGGCGGGTATTGGTAATTTTCATGATATCCGAATGTTGGATTTCAACACGAGCAATGAATCGACGGAAGGAAGCACCTCCCATCAGGCCCCTACTAGGGTCGAAAGTCAATGGCAAGCAAAAAGTCCCCGGAAACGCCGATTTCCAAGGACTTAACCGTGCCCCCTGTGGGATTCGAACCCACAACCCACGACTTAAAAGGACGCTGCTCTAACCGTTGAGCTAAAGGGGCAACATTACCAAGATACACGCGAACACCGGACAATGTCCAGTACGGCGTTGCGCGCAGGCGGCATCTTGCGCGCGCTGACTGACGACCACCCCCAGTCGCTACGCGACAGCCCCCGCCAGCGGGGGGGGGGCAAAAGATGGCACAGTCCCTACGCGGCAGCCCTCCGGGCCCTGCAACTACGGATGTGCTACGCACGACCATTCTGCTGCTCGCCTGTCAGCTCGACTTCGCCTACAAACAGCTCCGCTGTTTGCTTAACGGCTCAGCCCGCCAGCGGGGGGGCAAGACAGCAGTCGCCCCGCGACGCGCTGAATCAGATCAGGCCTAGGGTGACGAAGGCGTTGGCGATACCGTCGTCGTGGATGTCGGTGGTGGTCATGTCGCAGAAACACTCGATGCCATGAGTGGCGTTGCCCATCGCCACGGATGTGCCCGCGGCCTTGAGCATCGCGGTGTCGTTGTCGCTGTCGCCAATCGCGATTGTGTCGGCGATGCTGTAGCCGAGGTCCTTCGCCACATCGCACAGGGCCGTGCCCTTGTCGACGCCGTTGATGAGCAACTCGCCGTTGTTGGGCGAAATATCATCGTACGAGCCGTGAACCAGCGTGAACCACTCCCCCAAATCACGCGATACGTCATCAAAACTCACATCGGGATCCGCTCCGGAGAAATACGAGCCCTTGCTCGCATGGATGACATGCCCCAGCGTGGAACCGTCCGGCACCGCGATGTCGTCGATCAGATGCCAGTACCGCGCGAACTGACCGTTCTTCCACACGGCCGACCCCTTGGGTTCAAGATGCCGCGCATACCCGCACGAGATGTACATGCCGTCCGCGCCCTGCCACTGGTAGTTCTCGATGCCGTGCCGTTCGAAATACGCGGTTGCGGCGTCGATCGCCTCGGGCGCGATGTCATGCCGGAACAGCACCCGCCCGTTGACGTCCGCCTGCGCTCCGGCCACCGAGATCACGCCGTCGAATCCGAGATCGAGAATGCCGCGTTCGATCTTCGGCATCGAGCGTCCGGTGCAGATGAACAGCTTGTGGCCGCGCGACCGGGCCGCCTTGCATGCCTCCTGCGCGGAGATCGGCACTTCATGCCGTTCGTCGGCCAATGTGCCATCGATATCGAGAAACACCAGTTTGCTGGACATTGCCACCCTTCCCGCGCCTTCTCCAGGCGCTTCCGGTGCACCAGTGTAGGACTTCGGGCGGTCTTGCACTCCGCCCGGCCCGGCACGGCCCGGCTCGGCACAGCCCCGCCCGCGCACGGCCCACGACCTACATGCGCCCTGCCCTGGACGGGTCGATGGACATGGTCTGGAATCGGTTCGCCATGAAATCGTTGCCGAAATGGTCGGCGAAGAACTGCGTGATCGGCGAATCCAGCGCATGCCCCGCCATGCGCCCGTACCAGCAGTCGAACGCCATCAATGTCATCATGCCGTCGATGAACAGCAGCACGAACACCACGGCGGTCAGCGAATACCGTACCTTCCACGGAATCAGGTTGATGAACTTCAGCAGGTACGGCAGCACGAACTTGATCCAGGCAAGTCCCATAATCCCCCAGAACACCATGTACTTGCCGGAGGTGCGACCGCCTATCGACAGCCATTCGCCCGTGTAATCCCAGGCCTTGATACCGAACGCGACCTCCATGAACCAGCTGGAGCAGTACTCGAACACGCCGCCGATCAGAGCGCTGGAGAAGAAGATCAGCACCCAGTTCGAGCGCCACAGCCGGTTGAGCAGAATCGTCATGAATCCGGCGCCGAACCCGTAGATCGGCGAGAACGGCCCCCACAGCATGCCAGCGCGATCCTGATATTCGCCGTAGTAATACCAGTGATATATCGTCTCGACCACCAGCCCGATCATGCAGCCGATGACGAAAATCCAGAACAGGTTGAAGAAATCCAGCGAGATATAGCCCTTGCCGCTCATGTCGCGGCCAACCATGCCCTTGGCGAGCGCCGCCTCGTATTCGTCGCGCTCATCCATGCGCCTGAGCGCGCGCTGCAGCCGCCGTTCCTCCAGCAGAGTCGGGTCAAGGGTTATGGCGAGCGCGACCAGTATGGTCATCTGGATGGACGGCACGAGCAGATTCGCGCCCAACCCGTCCAATGCGAGCGACAGCAGTCCCTCGGCGAACGTCACCATCATGACGATATACGACCACCAGGCGGAATACCGCCGTCGGTTGCGGATCAGCAGCACGCCCAGCACGGTCAGGCATGCCGCGTTGGCGCTGGAGACCACCGTCTGGGCGCATGTGAGGATGAATGTCAGGTTCAGCACGTCGACGGTCACACGGCCGTCGAGAATCTCATGCACCGAATATCCCGCCATCAGCACGATGACGGGGAGAGTGATGACGCCCTGCAGCAGCACGAGCACGCCGTAGACGCGGGCGATCAGCGGCAGCCGCCTGTCCGCGGCATCCTTGCCGGAGTGGCTTTTCGCTTCTTGTTCGACGTCGGCGAGTACCGCCTGGTTGGCGAGTGCGTCGACGTCCGCGGCGAGCTCCTGCCCGTCGCGACGCTGACTGGTCGTGTCAGAGGCCATGTATCAGCGCTTCGACGAGCGTTTGCCGGCGTTCGCGGCGTTGACGGCACGCAGCAGCTGCCAATCGCGTGTCATGTACATGCCGAAGGCCACGCCGAACGCGATCAGCCCCACCATGTCAGCGGTGAACAGTGAGAAGACCATCACGAAGATCATCCAGCCGACCGTCCATTTGAACCGCGGACCGGGCTGCATGTGCTTCACGGCCATATATATGGTCACCGCGGCGACTCCCGCCGTCACGATGGCGTACAGGATGATGAGCGCCGTGTTGCTGCTGTTGCGGCTCAGCGCGGTCACGGCCTGAGCCGACGTCCGGGCGGCCTCGGACGTACTGGAAATCACGCCGAAGTACGACAGCGCGAAGAAGATGGCCATGCCGACCGAATACACGGCACCGGCGCACATGATCACACGTTCCGGCGTTCGTTTGGAGAATGGCGAGCGCGCATTGGCTTTTTCACGCTCGCGCAGATAGTTGTTCTGCTTGGATGTCATAACGGCGATACCTCCGACGTCGGTGTACGAATCATGTTCCATCGTAATACAGTCAGATGGATTACGCTCCTTGCCGGAAAGCCGTGCCGTGCGCGGGCTGGGGCTGCTACACCACGCCCAGCCGCTCGAAGGCGTGCGCGAGGCCGCTCGCGTCCACCGCATCGGCGACCCAATCGGCGGCGTCTTTGGCGCACTGCTCCCCGTTGCCCATCGCGATGCCGATGCCGGCCACCTCGTTCATGGTCAGGTCATTGTCGCTGTCGCCGATCGCCACCGTGTCGGCGAGCGGCACGCCCATGGTGGCCGCAGCGAAACGCAGTCCCCCGCCCTTGCTGCCAGGCACCAGGTCGCCGAGCGTAACGCCATCCCGCCGCGTCTGCTCGCGCGCGGCGGGATTCGGGTTTACAGCTCCTCGCCGTTGGTGGCGATGACGTGCTGGTACCAGCCGAAGGACTTCTTGCGGCTGCGCTTGTACGAGCCGTGGCCTTCATCGTCGCCGTCCACGTAGATCAGGCCGTAGCGCTTCTTCATCTCGCCGGTGGTGAAGCTCACCACGTCGATGCAGCCCCAGACCGTGTAGCCCATGACGGGCACGCCGTCCAGGTCGATGGCCTTCTTGACCTCGGCGATGTGGCTCTTGAGGTATTCGATGCGCGAGTCGTCGGCGATGTAGCCGTTCCCGTCGGGCGTCTCGTACATGCCCACGCCGTTCTCGACGATGAACAGCGGCTTGTTCCAGCGCTCGTACATCTCGCACAGCGAGTAGCGCAGGCCGACCGGATCGATCTGCCAGCCCCAGTCGGTGGCCTTGATGTACGGGTTGGGCACCAGCCCGTCGAGGCCGTGCTCCATCGCGTCGAGCGTGGAGCCCTGCGAGCTGACGGCTACGGACATGTAGTAGCTCAGGGAGATGTAGTCGACGATGCCGTCCTTGATGGCGTCGAGGTCGCCCGGCTCCATTGCGATGTCGATGCCGTCACGCTCCCACCACTTGAGCAGGTAGCGCGGATACTCGCCGTGCACGTACACGTCGCCGAACAGGTAGCGCTTGCGCATCTGCTCCTGGGCGAGCATGACGTCGTCCGGGCGGCAAGTCTCCGGATAGATCGGCACGAAGGAGAGCATGCAGCCGATCTGGAAGTCCGGGTTGATCTCGCGTCCTCGCTTGACCGCGATGGCCGCGGCGACGAACTCGTTGTGAATCGCCTGCCAGACCTTCTGCTCCACCTCGTGCGGGGTGTCGTCCGGGTTGGGGATGATGCCGGAGTTCGTGTACGGGAAGATCGGCGTGTGCATGTTCATCTGGTTGTCGACCTCGTTGAAGGTCAGCCAGTAGGTCACCAGGTCCTTGTAGCGCTCCATCACCGTGGTGGCGAAGCGCACGAAGCAGTCGACGACCTTGCGGTTGGTGAAGCCGCCCATCTTGGCCAGGTGCAGGGGCATTTCGAAGTGGGAGAGGGTGACGACCGGCTCCATGCCCTTGGCGCGGTAGTCGGAGAACAGCTCTTCGTAGAACTTGAGTCCGGCCTCGTTCGGCTCCTCTTCGTCGCCGTTCGGAAAAATGCGGGACCAGGAGATGGATGTGCGGAAGCACTTGAAGCCCATTTCCCGGAACAGCGCATCGTCCTCGCGGAAGGTGTGATAATAGTCGATGCCGCGGTGGTTCGGGTAGTTGAGCCCGTCGATCACGCCGTCGGTGATCTTGCGGGCCACGCCGGCCGCCCCGCCGGTGAGTACGTCGCAGATGCTCGGGCCGCGGCCGTCCACGTCCCATGCGCCTTCAAGCTGATGTGCGGCGACCGCGCCGCCCCAGAGGAAATTCTCGGGAAATCCCATGATGCTTGTTCCTTTACTTGTGTTTGCCGTACGTGATATGCGTGTCGTGCGCCGAAGGCCCTCAGCCGTTGAGCTTTCGATACAGGTCGATGAGCTCGGTGACCATGAGCTTCACGGTCTCGGTCGACATCATCTGGTCTTCGACGTGGGTGAGCAGCAGCGACATCGTGACCGGGTCGCCGGCCGCCTCCTGCTGCACCAGCTTCGCGTGCTGTTCGTGGCCGACCGCGTACTGCTCGTCGCCGGACTTCATCTTCGCGGCGGCGGTCTCATAGTCGCCGGCCTTGACGGCCTGCAGCGCTTCCATGTAATCGGATTTCGCGGAGCCGGCAGCGACGATCATCTGCATGCACAGCACTTCCATGTCAAGGGTTTCGGGTGCGTCCGCCATTGGACTGTCCTTTCGTCGGTGTTCGCCGCGCCGGTCACCGGCTCGCGGCGGACGGTCATTCGTGGGGTTGGGTGGTGGGGAATGAGGGAGGGAATGCCCGGCACCGTCGTATCGGGCGACGCCGGGAGAGGGAGATCACTTACCGGCGAGCTCGATCGCGTGGTTGAGCACGTTCTCGCCGCGCACCAGGCCGTAGTCCTGCGGGTTGATGGACTCGACCGGGATGTTCGGGAACAGGCCCTTGACACGGTTCAGTTCGAAGCGCACCTGCGGTCCGAGCAGGATGACGGCCGCGTCGGGAGCCTTCTCCTCGATCTCGGAGATCGGGTAGGCGTCAATCTGCACGTCGACACCGTTCTTGGCGGCGGCTTCGCGCATCTTCTTGACGAGCATGGAGGTGGACATTCCCTGGTTGCAGCAAAGGACGATATGCATGATGGTTTCCTTTCGTGGGGTGCGGCCTTGCGGCCACGCTGTTGACTTGTTGGCTTGTTGAGGGGGTTGGGTTGAAGTTGTGTCGTGCGGACCGGTCGCCGGCCGCAGTGGCCGTCCGGCGGCCTGACGGTTACTCGGCCGCGGCGTCCTGCTCCTGCTTGAGGCAGATCTTGTCCTGCATCTTGACGAACGGGAACCAGATGGCGATGGAGGCCGCGAAGATCAGCACCTGGATCACCACGCCCTGCCATCCGCCGAGCAGGAAGCCGGAGATGATCGGCGGCGTGGTCCACGGCACCTGCATGGCGCCGAAGGCGGGCAGGAAGCCGATGACCATGGCACCGTAGGTGAGGATCACGGCGACCAGCGGGGCGCAAATGAACGGGATGAGCATGATCGGGTTGTAGACGATCGGCAGGCCGAAGATCATGGGCTCGTTCACGTTGAAGATGCCGGGGACGAGCGACAGCTTGGACAGCTCGCGCACCTGGGCGGACTTGGCGACCAGCAGCGCCGCGACGATGAAGCCGAGGGTCAGGCCGACGCCGCCGAACTTGCAGAAGCAGTCGATGAGCTGCGGCACCAGATAGTGGCCGCCGTTGGCCTGCGTGGCCTTGATGCCCTGGTCCATGAGGTTCTGGTTGACCAGCGAGTTGGCGGTGAGCACCGGGTAGATGATGCCGGAGACGATGTTCGGACCGTGCAGACCGCACCAGAACAGCAGCGACATGAGCAGCACGATGATGATGGCACCGGCCCAGTTGTCGGTCAGGCCCTGCATCGGGGTCTGGATGATCTTGAAGATGAGCTCGGTCAGCGAAACGCCGCCGAAGACCTGGCACACCTGGTAGATGATCGCGGAGTAGCACATGATGAAGAAGCCGGGGATCATCGCGGAGAAGGCGTTCGATACGCCTTCGGGCACGGCGTCGGGCATCTTGATGCGCAGGTTCTTCTTGATGCAGGTGGTGTAGACCCACGAGCCGATCAGGCCCATGATGATGGCGGAGATGATGCCGTTGCCGCCCATCCACGTGTTCGGCAGGACGTTGGAGATGGTGGCGGTGTCGCCGCCCAGCGCCTTGATGGTGTCGCTGGTGACCGTCAGCGTGGAGGGCGAGACGATGAGGAACGAGACCAGCGTCAGGATGCCGCAGGAGATGCCGTCCATCTTCTCGTTGCGGGCGTAGGAGTAGCCGATGCCGACGGCGATGACCATCGCGAGCACGTTGAACGTGGAGTTGTTGATCTGGTTGAGACCCAGATTCCAATCGCTGCCGAAGATCCGGGCCATGAAATCGGTGTAGCCGGTGATCGGCAGGTTTGCGATCAGCAGGAAGATCGAGCCGACGAGCGTGATCGGCATGGACAGCACGAAGCCGTCCTTGAGCGCGGTGATGGCTTTGGTGCTCGCGAATTTCACGAACACGTCAAGCGTCTTCTGCGCGACGTTGGTGAACCTTTCCTTCATCACAGGAGTCCTTCCTTGGACATCTGCGGACTTCGTAGTCCGCATCTTCTGTTGTACTTCCAGCACGGCTTTTCAGCCTTCAGTTATTCGATATACTTTTTGTTGTTCGAATAACTTGTGCTTTTAGTATACGGATTATGGGAATCCTGTCAAATATGGTCACATCGCTGTTATTACACCGATTATCGGCATAATTCAGCCATTGTCAGCGCTCACTGGTCAAGATTGCGACACGCCGGTGGTCAAAATTTATTCGAATAAATTAATCGTTTTTACTTCGACGGCTCACATCAGGCCGAGCCGTTCGAAAGCGCGGGCGAGCCCGTCCTCCTCCACATCGCCGGCGACGATGCCGGCCATCGCCTTGATGTCCTCCGACCCGTTGCCCATCGCCACGCCGACCGCGCAGTACTCCAGCATCGGGATGTCGACGGCCGCGTCGCCGAACGCGACGGTGTCCTGCCGATTCGCGCCGAGATGCGCGAGCAGCCGGTCAATCGCATGGGCCTTGGTGATGCCCTTGACTCCGAGATCGCCGAACAGCGCCGTCGCTCCCCTACCGCCCCACGTGCCCGATTCGAGGTCGGGGAAACGCCCGCGGGTGTCGAGGAAGTCCCGGTACGAGCCGAGCACGTAGCTGATCTTGTTCACGTCGTGCCGGTACAGCTCACCGTCGAAGATCATGTCGGGGAACGCCTCGCGCACGGTCAGGCGATTGACGTTCTCCTTGCCCTTGCGGGCGGAATACTCGCGGATGGCGTCGAGCGCGCCCTCCTCGAAGCCCTCGGGCCGTTGTTGCTTTCCAGATAGAATTCAAGGCCGCGCGGATGACCCTCACGGCCGAGTCCGGCAGGTTGTTGTCGTAGTCGACCAGTGTGCCGTCCACGTCCAACAGGATGATCTTGGACATCGTCGTCCGCCTTTCGTCGATGGTCGTGGCGGCCATGCGGCCTTACGAGCGGAGCCGGCTGCCGTGCGTCAGCGCATCGAGGTCATCGTGAAGAACCTCGCGTTGACGTAATGGTATGCGATGAACGAGGAGTTGAACAGACGGCCGTTGGTCAGGAACGAGTCATCCTCCAGGTACAGCGCGGGATCACCCTCGTTCAGACCAAGCACCCGGGCCGCGTCCGCCTCCAGCTTGCCCGCGTACAGCACCTTGTCGACGAAGCCGAAATTCAGACCGAGGTCGTTGCGCGCGTACCCGAACAGCGACCCCTCGGCGATCTGCTCATTGATGAACGGCACGAATTCCTTGAGATACCACGCCGTCTCATATGCCAGCGGATTGCCGTCGACCTGCCGCAGACGCACGACACGCCACACCTGATCACCCTCGGCGCAGTGCATGCGCTTGGCCAGCACGGAGTCGGCCTGCAGCAGCGACAACTCCTGCACCACGGACGTCACCTTGCGATGCGGGTACTCCGCGGAAATGCCGCGCGTGGTGCCGATCGACAGGTAATCGCCCTCACGGTCCTCGCGCACGAACACGCCGCTGCCCCGCACCGGGAACACGTCGCCGGCCTCGGCGAGCACCGCGATGGCATTGCGCACGCGGTACCTCGTGGTCTGGTACTCCTCTATCAGCTGGTCCTCGGTGGGCAGCTTCCCGGTCTGCCGGAACTCACCGGCATCGATACGGCCTCTGAGAGTCGTGGCCAATTCGCGGTAATCCTGAGCCATCATTCCTCCTACCGTCTGATTCCGCCCGATGCAGCGGCCCCCATCACCGCCAGAGACACCGCATCCCATGACATCATGATTTTATCGCACAACACACGGTTATTCGAATAACAACATGTACAATCGTACATGATAATCGTAATATCGTGCGCCTCGGCACCCTTTATACGACAATGGCGCTTGGGCGACATGCCATGCCACCCAAGCGCCATACGAACCGACATGCGATTATTGAATCGAGGCCTCCTGCCGCGCGACCTCCAACGCCTTGTTGAAGGCGTCCGACGTCCAGCTGGCTCCGGCCACCTTGTCGACCTTCAGGTCCTTGAGCGGCTTGCCATCGACCACGCCATTGATTGCCTCGGCGAAGTCATTCTGGTGGTTCTTGGAGATCGTCGTGAACGGATGCCCCACGATCTCGACCTTCTCGACCTTCTGGTCGGCGATGGTCAGGTGCACGTCGATGGAATCCTCTCCGACCGGCCCGTACTGGCCGTTGATCGAATAGGTGCCGTCCTTGTAGTTGCCGGTGTCCTTCTTGTCGGAGGTCGTGGACTTGCGCTTGGAGGAGCTGTCGGAGCCGCTCGATGACTGGGACTCGCTCTCCTGCGACTTCTCGGTCTCGCCGGAATTGCCAGCATACTCGTCGTTCATCGGCGCGGCCTTGGGCTCGCCGCAACCGGCCAGCAACGTGGTCGCCGCGATCAGTCCCGCGGCCGCCACCGTCACGCTCTTCAGCGTGCGGGATTTCGACGGGGAACCGCCGTCCGCAAGCCCGTCATGCTGCAGAGCGCTACCGTCACTCATGGTCACCACCTGTCTTCGCCGCCTTGGTAGGATCAATGAAATCAATGGAAGAATCGCCATGCTGCGCACCTTCGGCGTCAGAACCGGTGGACGCAGGCTTGCCACCGGCCGCTACGTACGCATCACGTGCATTTTTATCATTCCACTTCTCGCCCACGAGCACGCCGTGGTTGAGCATGATTTCACGCTGGGCGCAACTCGCCACGAGAGCGTCATGGGTGACCACGATGACCGTGGTGCCCTGTTCATGCAGCTGGCGGAACAGGTCGAGGACGATCTTCTCGTTCTTCTCGTCCAGGTTGCCGGTGGGCTCATCGGCGAGAATCAGCTTCGGGTTGTTGATCAGCGCACGCGCGACGCACACGCGCTGCTGCTCGCCGCCGGACAGCTGGCTCGGCAGATGGTGGGCGCGGTCCTTCAGACCGACCTTCTTCAACGCCTCAAGGGCCTGCTTCTCGTCGACGACCGAATGGTAGTACTGCGCGACCATCACGTTCTCGACGGCCGTCAGGTGCGGCACCAGATAGAACTTCTGGAACACCAGGCCGATCAGGTTCTTGCGCACGTCGGCGAGCTGGCCGGCGTTCAGATCCTCCAGCTTGCGGCCCTCCAGCGAAACGGAGCCCTTGCTCGGCGTGTCCATGCAGCCAATCATGTTCATCAGCGTCGTCTTGCCGGAACCCGACGAGCCGACGATGGCCAGCCATTCGCCCTGCGGAACGGTCAGGCTCAGATCATCGACCGCATGCAGGTCGCCGTAGATCTTGGAAATATGATCGAGTTCAAGCAGCATATCCATGATTATTCCTTAACTATTCCAACTATTCCTCGCGCAGCACGACCGCGGGGTCGATGCGCGTGGCGCGATGCACCGGGGGGATGGATGCGACGACGGCGACCAGCGCGCTGAACACCACCGACACGACGGCGAGCCACCAGTTGAAACCGATGGAACGCTCAAACACGGTGGCGCACAGCCAGCGGGCCATGCCATAGCCTGTCACAGTGCCAAGCAGGCCGCCGAGCAGGCCATACACCGCCGATTCCACATAGAACTCGACGCCGATGGCATGCGAGCTCGCGCCGAGCGCCTTGCGCAGACCGATCTCGTTGCGCCGCTGCGAGACGATGGAGCTGATCGTGGTGCCGACGCCGACCAGCGTGAACACCAGCACAACCAGCGACACGATCCAGAACAGCGTCTGCAGCATCGTGATGACGCGCGTGTCGGAAGCGGTGATCTTGGTGACCTGCTGCGCCTTGACATGCATCGACGTCATATCGTTGATGCTGTTGACCAGCGCGGTGAGATCCGAGGCGCCCGACGAGTATTCGATGACGTCCACGCCGCGCGTGGAGCCGGTGAGCTTGTCCACGTCGCCGGCCAGCGCGTAGATGATCGAATCCTCGCTGCCGCCGGTGTCAACGATGCCGGCCACACGGAACTCGGTGCCGGACGTGTCCATGATGTCGCTGGAGACGTGGCCGTTCTGGGTCTGCTGGGCGCCGGTGGAGCCGGACGAGGTCTGGCCGTCTGACGTGCCGCCAGTGCCGGACTGCGCCGTGCCATCGGTGCCGTCAGTACCGGACTGGCTCGCCTGTCCCGAGGACGCGGCGTTGTCTGATGCGCGGTAGCCGATGGTGATGCTGCCGCCGACCTTCAAACCCATCGCATCGGCGACGTCCCGGCCGACCAGCACCTTGCCCGCGGACGGCCAGGAGCCGTCGACGACCCAATGATGGTTGAGGTTCCTGACCTGCGCGGGGTTGACGCCGGCCATCACGTACGGGGCCGCGTTGACGCGCACGTTCTCGTAACGGTACGTGGCGTGCTTTTCCGAGCCCTTGGCGCTCACCATCTCCGTGGTGTGCTCGACCATCGCGTCATCGATGCCGGACTTGCCGTTCTCCGAATCGGCGAGCGGCGTCACGATCAGGTTGGCGCCATAGGCTCGCATCTCCTGATTCATCTGCTGCGGCACGGCGATGCAGATCATCGCCAGACAGGACAGCGTAGCGGCGCCGACCAGCGACGCCACCACGGCCATGACCGCGCGAGACCGCCTGCGGAACACCGCACTCAACAGCATCCTGAAGAACATACCGGTATTGGTCATCTCAGCACACCTCCTTCATCATCGTCTTACGATCAGCGTCCATGCAGCACCTCCGCCGGCTTGAGGCTCAGAATCGAGCGAATCGACGACGCCGATGCCAGCAGCACGGTCAGCGCCAGCAGCACGAACACCAGCACGAACACCATCGGGCGCATGGTGATGCCCGAACCGAACACCACCTGCCCGATGATCTGCGCCACGCCCGAGCCCAAAGCGGCGCCGACGATGGCTCCCAGAAGCGAGATCGCCGCGGTCTCCGCCATCATCAGGCGCGACACCGCGCCATCGGTTGCACCGATCGCCTTGAGCAGGGCCAGTTCGCTCGACCGCTCGCCGATCGAGGCGACCATCAGGTTGGCCACTGCCACGGCCGCGGCGAGCAGGCTCAGCACCGTCATCAGGATCATCACGGCCTGGGTCTTCTGCAGCACGTTGCCCTGCAGCGCGGCGACCTGCCGCACCTGCTTGGCGACCGCGCCGGGAATGACCTCCTCGATCTGATAGGCGATTGAGCTGGGGTATGCCGTGCAATACCAGGTCTCCCACTCGTCTTGGCTGAGCGCGGCGGGGTTCTGGGCCGCCTTGCGCGCCAGATCGTTCTCCGGCGTTGTCAGCGCCTTCACCTCGATCTTGTCGACGGAGTCCGGCAGATCCGACAGCACCTGTGCCACCGACGAGGAGATGTAGATGGCACTGTTGTCGTCGTCGCCGGAATCGTAGACGCCGGTGATGCGAATCTTCTGTTCGTGCGTGTTCCCGGCCGCCGTGGTCTTGCGCAAGGTGACCGTATCGCCGCGTCCCACGCCGAGCTGCTGCGCGAGCGTCGTGCCGATCACACCCTGATCGGTGTCATCCTTCGGCCAGCTGCCGTCGAGCTTCCACCATGAGCGCATGCCATCGACGCCCACGACGGTGGTCTCGCCCGACGCGAGCTTCAGCGTCTTGTTGAACCACGTGCCGACTACCGCCGCCGCCGTGCCGTTCACCTGCGCGTGGACGTTGAGTTGCGGCGCGAAATTCGTGATGTTGAACGCCCAGAAAATCGTCTTGATCTTCGCCGCGTCGGACTCCTTCAGGAACGAGGTCGGATCCGCGTCGGACTGCGGGCCGCCCTCCATGTTGTACAGGTCGGACACCACCGCATCGGACTTCGGCTGCACGGTGATGTTCGAGCCATACGTGCTCAGCTCGGCGTTGAGCTTGTCGCCCACGTCGAACACGACGCCCAGCATCGACACCGACACCGTGGCCGACAGGCACACGGTCAGCGCGATCAGCAGGCGCCTGCGTAACTGGCGGGTGAACGAGCGCCTGATCATTCTCAGAAAGAACATGGTCTAAACCCCTTCCTGCCTTACTGGAAGTGGGCGCTCAGCGCGTCCAGGTCGGCGGTCTGAATGGTGATCTTGCCGCTACCGGTCTTGTACGGGAACGGGATCGGGTTGCACCCGCCCTTGAAGCCGATAGTCGCCAGGTTGATGGCCACCTCACACTTCTTACAGATGATCTTGCCGTCCTTCTCGTAGTATCCGGCGTCGCCGCAGTTCTCGCAGGCGTCGAGGCCGATGCCGTACGCGCCGCCGTTCTTCTTGATGATGATGAAGCGCATCACGGTGCCGTCCTTGGCCTTGTATTCGAAGCGGTGCAAATGGCCGTCCTCGACCTGGCTGAACGGGATCGTGGCCACGCCGTCCTTGAGCGAATACGCTTCCGGCGGCGAGAGAGTCGGCTGCTGGTTGATTGCGGCCACGCCCAAGGTCAGCGTCGCGGTAACGCCGATCATCGCCACCATGCTCCATGCGGCGGCGGCGATCGCACGGCGCCGGAACGCCTTGTGCTTGCGCACTGTGGCCGCATTGACGTCGGCCGCGAGTCGCTTCGCAGAAACCGGCATACGCAAGCCGGCCACCACCGAGGCGACGGCGGGAATCAGGAATATGAACGCTTGGGCCATAATCAAACCGGACTTGTTGTTGATCAGCCAGGCGAGCATCACGAACGCGATGTGCGGGAACCGCAGCGTGCGGGCCTGCATGATCTGCAGCAAGCCGGTCAGATGCTGCATCAGCTGGATCACCAGCACCACCAGCACCGCGGACAGGAACGCCGGACGGACCGCCGTCGAACGCATCGTGCGGAAGATCGCGGCGATGACCGCGGACGCGATGATGCCCAGCACAAAGCCGAGCGCACGCAGCAGCATATCGGACGTGAAGATCGGGTCTCCCGGCTCGACCCAGATGGTCAGCTGCAGGATCACGTCCGGCAGCGCATAGAACACGGTGAGCGCGATGCCCAACGCCGCCACCAGATTGGCGAGATGCATCACCGCGGCGTGCCGACGCCAATTGCGGGTGATCAGTCGGTTCACGAACACCAACACGATCAGCAGGAGGTCGATGACCACGCAGCACCACAGCACCGGGTAGTTGATGAATGTACGCTGGTTAATCACCGCGGATGCACGCAGTCCGGCGAACACGATCGCCGCCACCAATCCGATGAGGATTCCCCACAGACGCCATCGGGAGCTGATCGGCTTGTCACGCCCCTCGCCGACGGTCAGCATCACACTCATGCACATGACCAGCAACGCGGGCCCCAGCGTGCCCGGCATCACCGCTACGAACTGTTCGAGCATTCGCACCCTTTCCTTGTTCCGTCTATTATGTTCCGTTCATTCCGTCATAAAAACAGCGAAAGCTCCTCTCGGGCAGAGAGGAGCATTTCACTCAGGCAATGTCAATCACCACTGACGCGGGGTGTATTCCCAGTTGTCGAAGGTGACCTCGATCGGCTCGGTCCAGAAGCGACCCTTGACGCCGGTCTCGGGATCGACGTGCAGCATCCAGCCCTTCTTGGCCGGGGATTCGATCGACAGCTTCAGCTGGTAGGTGCCGGCCTTGTCGAGCTTGACGTTGGTGCCGTAGTGCGGGCCGTCGGAGGCGTTCATCTGCATGAAGGTACCGGAGGTGGCCTTGCCGCCTTCGACTTCCTTGCCGGTGGACTTGTCGATGATCGTGTAGTTCACGGTCAGCTCGGGGACGAAGTCGCCCTTGCCGTAGCCCAGCTCGGTACCCTTCTGGTTGGCGTGGATGTCGGCTTCGAGGTGGAAGCTCGAATCAGCGGCCTTCAGGCCCATGGAGGCGGGCTCCATGTCAATCGGCTGGAAGTACACGGCACCGACGGTCAGCGGGCCGGTGTCCTTGTCCTGCTCCTCGGCGGTGCCG
Organism: Bifidobacterium bifidum ATCC 29521 = JCM 1255 = DSM 20456; assembly: GCF_001025135.1. Taxonomy (NCBI): domain Bacteria; kingdom Bacillati; phylum Actinomycetota; class Actinomycetes; order Bifidobacteriales; family Bifidobacteriaceae; genus Bifidobacterium; species Bifidobacterium bifidum. The sequence goes on from NZ_AP012323.1 coordinate 2,046,691, forward strand.
GACGGGCCGACCGGGACCTCTTCAAAGCCTGCGCCGGAGCTGGAGTTGTCCTTCTTGTCGCTGGACTGAGAGGAGCTGCCCGAAGACTTGTTGTCGGAAGCATTGTTGGTGGAACCGCACGCGGACAGCGAGAAGGCCATGGAACCGGCCAGCAGCACGCCGAGCAGGGCGGCGATCTTCTTGTTCTTCATCATTTCTCTATTTCCTTTGTTGTGTAGTGAATGGTATTCACAGATTGTTGGGTTGATTGTTCGGGGCACCGGCCGTCACGGCAGCCTTGGCCTTCGCCTTGCGCTGCTTGATGAAGCCGACCACGAACAGGGCGATCACCGCGATGGCCGCAATCACCTGGGCGATGATGCATTCGACGTACGGGTAGAAGCCGAGCCAGTCGTTCGTCGGAACGCCTTGCAGATACGTTGCCGGGAGTGCGTCGCCCTCGATCAGCGAGTGCACGCCGCCGCCGGCGAACACGACCACCAGCACCGACATCAGGATCGACGTGACCAGGAAGAACGGTCCGATCGGAATCTTCACCGACGTGAAGCGAATCACGAAGAAGATGATCAGCAGCACCACCGCGGCGGCGACGGCACCAATCACCATGCCATGCGCATCGCGGCTCATCGTGTAAATCGACTGGTAGAAGATCACCGTCTCGGCGCCTTCACGGAACACGGCGAGGAAGCTCAGCATGGCGAGCGAGATCACCGTACGGGACGCGACCTTTTCGCCGGCATCGACCTGTGAGGAGACGGAGGCCACCGCGGCTTCGGTCTTCTCCTTGATGTACCGGTTCCATGCCTCGACGCTGGACTTGTTGAGCATCCAATTGCTGGTCCATAGCAGCATGGCCATGGCAATCAGGGCGCACACGCCTTCCATGATCTCCTGAATCGGGCCGGACCCACCGAACGCGAGCACGAAGATGACCGCGACCACGCCTGCGCCGGCAAGACCGGCGAGCACGCCCACATAGATCCACTTGGTGAAACGCTTGTTGCCGGACTTGACGAGGTACGCCACCACGGCCGCGACCACCAGCAGCGCCTCAAGACCCTCACGAATCAGAATCAGGAACGCCTGGCCGACCGAGCTGGTGATGAACTTGGTGAAGCTGCCTTCCTTGTCGGCGGCACCGCCGTCGAGCTTGCCGGCGTCCTCGACCAGCATGGCCTTCAAATCGTCGACGAGCTTCTTGGTGTCTTTGAGCGAGGCGCCTGTGTTCATCGACTTGCGGCACATCTTGAACTGGTACTCGACCTGCGAGACGCGGTCGCCGCTGATGGCGTTCATCACGTTCTTCTCGAAGCCGAGCTTCTCGTAGTACTGGTAGTAGGCGTCGTTGACGAGGGTAGCGCCCTTCGCGCCGTCGCCGCCCGCGTACGACTTGTAGGCCTTGTCGAGGATCGGCATCATCTCGTTGGCCACGTCGGTCCAGCTGCGGTCGCCCTTGCCGGGGTTCTTCTTCTGCTTGGACTGCAGAACCTTGCGCTCCTTGGCGATCTGCTCCTGCAGCGCCTTGTCGTAGTCGCGGGGATTGGCGAGCTTGGTGTTCGCGTCGAGCTGCTTGGCGGTGCTGTCGAGGTCGGAGACGAGCGCGGTCACGCTCTGTTCGATCTTCACCTCGTTGCCCGTCACATATGACAGGTCCTGAATGTCTTGGAACGCCTGCTGCTGGGAGGCCTGCTTGTCGGAGCCGATGTTGTCGGTCACGACCTGGGTGAAGTTGGACGCCACATAGATCTCGTTGTATGCGGCCATGAAGTCGGACGTGGAACCGGCGGTGTTGCCGTCCTCGTATTCCTTCTGCCCCTGCTGTAGCTGCTTGTCCATCGCGGCGGCGACGTCGGCCCATGTGTCGTAATCCGCGGAACCGTCGGCGGCCATCGCCTGCGGGGCGAACATGACGGCCATCACCGTGAACAGCGCCGCGACGACGGCCAGCGAACGACATCCAACCGCCCGAAGATGCGCTACCGCACGACATCGCATATTGGATTCCTCTCCATATCAACGCTTTCTAAACCATCTATGCAATATAGAGAAAAAAAACCTGAAAGAACAGTCTTGACTTTTGAATTTTTATGCGGTAATAGAGCGGCCCCTGAGGCCGAAATGTCTCATATTGTGGTCATCGTATGGGTGGCCCATTAGGGGCCGCTCTCAAAACTCGCAGATACAAGACGTTTTTCGGGTTTTTCCCCTTGTATCTGTGAGTTTTGAGAGCCTGCTTCAGCCATCAAGACGATTCAACACCTTCCGCTCGTTGTAGAACGCGAAGACGATGCCTCCGATGCCGCACAGCACGGCCGCGCACACCGCGGCGATGCGGTAGCCCGCGCCCGAGGCCACGCCGATCGCGGAGACGCCGGTGAACAGCAGCATCGGCCCATCTTCATCGCGAACGCCAGCCGTCTGGCCCATCATCATGTGGTGTTGAGCGACGGCAGCGTGCAACGGCTGGACACCGCATCCTCCAGCGGAACCCTTACCGTCCCATCTCACCCGGAGGCCTCAAAATCTCCGGCATCAACGTAGGCTAAGGCGACTGCCCCCGCTGGCGAAATGCTACGCTGAGGGGCATGAGCGGATTGCATGGGCGGATGCCGTATACGACTGCGTTTGAACGCGCGATGGGCACCGGAATGATCATTCAGTCGGCGACGGCCCTCGACGACGGCTTCCGCTCGAAACTCGACGCGTTCATCGACGGGTACGAGTCCGTGCTGTCGCGGTTCCGCGCCGATTCGCTGGTGACCGCAATGGGCGAATCCTCGCATGGCGGCTCGTTTGATTTTCCCGATTGGGCCTCCGGGCTGTTCGATCTGGCCGATGCGTTCTGCACCGCGACCGACGGGGCGCTTGACCCGTGTGTGGGCGAGGATCTGATCCGGCTTGGCTATGACGCACGGTATTCGATGACAATGGAACCCGATGCGGAGCATCATCTCGGTGCCGTCCACGGGCGCCCGACATGGCGCAACGATGTGGAGCGTCATGGCACAACGCTGGTGACGCAGCGCGCGGTTCACTTGGATTTCGGGGCTTTCGGCAAGGGATATTGCGCCGATCTGATCGGCGCGATATTGGACGGGCACGCGGGCGATGAAACCGTCCGGCAATCCGCCACCGGCCCCGGCTCTCACGCGCCCTACATCATCGACGCGGGCGGCGATCTGCTGATCCGCACGGGCGAGCCTGCTCAACCGGCCCCACTCGCCGAGGGGTCAGGACACGACACCGGCGACACCGTCACCATCGCCCTGGAGGATCCCGCCAACCCCGGAACCGAGGCGATCGGCATCGCAAGCATCGTTGACGGGGCGTTCTGCGCGAGCGCCCCCAGCCGACGCCATTGGGGTGAGGAGGCAGGCCGTCAGCTGCATCATCTGCTCAACGCGGTCGACGGCCGTCCCGTGCGCGATGTCGCCGCGAGTTGGGTCTATGTGCCATCGGCGGCTGGCCGACCCTACCCCACCGCGCTGGCGGATGGACTCGCCACCGCCTGCTTCGTCACCGCACCGGACGAGCTCGCCCGCGCATTCGACTTCGAATGCGCCGCGGTGCACGCCGACCGCACGGCCATCATGAGCCGTCACTTCCCCGGCAACTTCTTCACCGTATAAACAATGCGGGAGGGAGCACCTGCGTCATGCCACCGCCAGGTTTTCTTGTGCCTATTCGCCACGCTCGCACATCAGTGGCGCCGACACGTCAATCGCCGCGCCGAGCGGTGCAGCAAGCACCTTATGGATGTCCGGAGCGATATACAGGTTGCCCCTTCCGGCCGGATATGCACGGAGTATACCCACGGACACCAGACGAGACAGCGCGTGCTGTACGGCCGACGGGCTCTTGCCGAACCTTCTCCTCAACATACTCGCCGTGACGGTGGGCTGCCCGATGAGGTACATCGCCGTCTGCACGGACAGGCCGCTGTATCTGTGCTCATCCAATAGACTGCGATACCTCTGCCGCACATTGACAAGACGCTTCACGCGCAGCAGCGCGTCCTCACAGGATTCCTCGATGTCTTGGCAGAAGAACAGTATCCAGTCGTCCCAATCCCCTTTCGTGGAAACACCGAGCAATCTGTCCTGATATTCGGGTCGACGGCGCTCGAACCACGGGGATACGGACAGCAGCGGCTGGCTCAGCAGGCCTCGGCTCATCATCTGCAACAGCACCAGCAACCGCCCGATTCGCCCCGGAGGCATGGGCGCGAAACGCGCATCCTCGATGCGCCGCGTGGGTGGACCGATGAACACTTGGGTGGATCGTATATCCCAGGCCTGTGGATTGTCGGACTTCGTGCCCTTCACAAGAAGCTTCTGCAATTCGCGCACGAGAGTGCAGGCTTATGGGATGCCCGGACTGAATCTGGCCTATGCCGCATTCCGCCGCATCGAGGTAGTTCAGCACCTCGCGCATGGACTCGCTCAGTCCGCTTTTGTCCTCGCCCACCTCATAATCCTGAGCGAGAACGGTTTCGAGCGGCTCGAACGTGCCTTCCAGGGCGCTGGTGCTCTGCGCTTCGCGACGCATGGTCGGGCGACGCAGCATATCGGGGTTAGGCAGGTCCCCCCAGCTCGCCGGGCGCATCTGGCGCGAACATTTCTTTCTCCATAACACTAGCTGTACATTTTTTTAAATCATTCATACTAAGATTTGCGAAATCTTAGTATGGACAATGATTAATCACGCGCTTTACCGCACCTCATCACACCGCATATGCAAAAGCGACGCCGTACACGAGCCGGCAAAACAGCCGAATCTCGTATGGCGTCGCTCTCGTTTGAGGCAGTGGAATCACATTATGGTCTTATAGGCGTGACTCCCTCAGATGTTCCACTCGGACGGGTTGTAGAAGTCGCCGTTGAGGGCCTTGGCGGCCTTCTCCTGCGCTTCCTCAAGCGTGACGCCGGCGAGTTCGGCACGCACGTCGTCGAGCGCGACCGGGGTCATCGACAGGGAGTTGACGCCGATGCCGGTGAGCACGACGGCCAGATCCGGATCGGCGGCGGCCTCGCCGCACACACCCACCGGCATGCCGTTCGCGTTGCCCGCGTCGGCGATCAGCTTGATCGCGCGCAACACCGCCGGGTGCCATGCGGTCTGGTAGTTGGCGACCGAGCCGAGCGTACGGTCGGCGGCCAGCGTGTACTGGGTCAGGTCGTTCGTACCGATCGACACGAAGTCGGCGACCTTGGCCACCTGATCGGCCATGAGGGCGATGGACGGCACCTCGGCCATCACACCGACCTTCTTCAGGCCGAAGGACTTGCCGAGCTTGACGAAGTAGGCGGCCTCATGCGCGTCGGCGACCATCGGCGCCATGACCCACAGGTCGGCGTCGGTCTGGGCATCGGCGGCGGCAAGCGCCTTGAGCTGCCCCTCAAGCACGTTCATGTGGGTGCGCAGCGTGCGCAGGCCACGCAGGCCAAGCGCGGGGTTCGGCTCGTCTTCGGGGGTGAGGAACGGCAGCGGCTTGTCCGCGCCGGCGTCCAGCATGCGGATGACGACCTTCTTGCCGGGGAACTGGGCGAGCAGTTCGGCGTACGCCTTGGTCTGCTCCTCAACACTCGGCGGTTCGGCGTTGCCGATGAACAGGAACTCGGAACGGAACAGGCCGACGCCTTCCGCACCGTACTCCAGCGCGGTCTTGCCGTCGGAGGGCTTGCCGACGTTGGCGAGCAGCGGGATGTGATAACCGTCCTTGGTGGCGCCCGGCTTGCCGCGCAGCTCCTTGGCCTTCGCGACCTTGGCCTTCGCGGCTTCGGCGGCGGCGACCTGCTCGTCGCTCGGCTCGGTGGTGATGGTGCTTTCCGCGGCATTGACGATAACCGTCTCGCCGTTCTTCAGGTCGTCGGCGCCGGCGGCGGACACGACGGCCACGATGCCGCGGGCACGGGCCAGAATGGCCGTGTGCGAGGTCAGGCCGCCCTGCGAGGTGACGATGGCGAGGGTCTTGTCCAGGTCGAGGCCGGCGGTGTCGGCCGGGGACAGGTCTTCCGCGACCAGAACGAACGGGGTGTCGGAGACCGGGACGCCCGGCGCGGGAACGCCCATCAGGTCGGCGATGACGCGCTGGCCGACGTCGTGCAGATCCGCCGCACGCTCGCCCTGATAGCCGCCGATGGCCTTGAACATCTCTTCCACGGCGCCAAAGCCTTCCAGCACGGCGCGCTCAGCGGTCTTGCCCTGCTCGATGAGCGTGTTGATGCTCTGCGCGAGCGCCGGGTCGGAGGCGAACATGGCGATGGCCTGCAGGATCGGAGCAGCCTGCTTGGCGCCTTCGTCGCCGTTCGCGGCCTCTTCGGCACGGCGGTTCAGATCCGCGTTGACCAGCGCCAGAGACTTGGTCACGCGCTCGATCTCGGATTCGGCCGAGACACTGTCGGCGCGAGGCGCATCGGACGGTTCGGGAAGCGCAGCTGCCATACGAATGACCGGGCCGACCGCAACGCCGCGTCCGATGCCAACACCCTTGATAACCATATGTTCTCCTTATGTTATGGCCTCTCGCCGCGAATGACCGGTACTTCCCATCCGCGGACCGCCTTGTTGACCCACCAACTTCATCGCCGGTAAATCATTTTCTGTCCACGCCAGTATACACCCTCAAAAGCGCGACACGACTAGAAGTAAACGTTTTCCAGAAAATTGGAAAATCATGGTACACTGTTATGTCAGCAGCCAGAAGAACGGCCGCCCAGCAATTGGCATAGAGTAATGTTATTGCTAATCGGTATCGGCGCGGGCCAACACGGCACACGCACGCTGACGAGTGTCGATATCGACGCACGACAAACCGCACCGGAACCACCGGCGCGACGACGCAAAGGAGTGTCTCCATGGTTACCCGCACTACCACCATCACCGATCCCGTCGGCATTCACGCCCGTCCGGCCGCCAAGTTCGCTCAGGCCGCGACCGCGTCCGGCTGCACCGTGACCATCGCCAAGCAGGGCGGCAACCCCGTTCCCGCCGGCTCCATCCTGTCCATCATGGGCCTGGGCATCAAGCAGGGCGACACCGTCGAGGTCACCGTGGACGGCGACAACGCCGAGACCGTCATCGACAGCCTCATCGAGACGCTCACCGCGGCCGAGTAACCTGCGCACGCATTCGACGGCCGCCCGCACGAACCGCGTGGGCGGCCGTCAGCGTATTCCCATCCACCAGATGCGCACCGACGCGCATCGCAAGCATATGGCGGCCGCCCGCCGTCATACCGAACACTGCGAGCCCCATGAAGAGACAGCCATCCGCCGTAATGGACGCCATACCGGCATCCAAGCCAGACACGACGCCCGTCAACGACGACCCGGCGCCCGGCCCGGAACAACGCCCACAGCCGGCGACCAGTTCCATCACCAACGTGGCCGCCATGGCCCACGTCTCCATCGCCACGGTCTCCCGTGTGCTCTCCGGCAAACGCACCAAGGACGACGACATCGCACGGCGGGTCCGGGCCGCCGCCGAGGAACTCAACTATTCGGTCAACTATGCGGCGAGTTCGCTGCGCGGCGCCGCCACCAACACCATCGGACTGGTCATCCCTTCGGCGACCGACCATTTCAGCGCCGGACTGCTTGATGAGCTGGAACCGGTCATCGACATGGAAAGACAGCAACTGCTGCTCGGCATCGGCAACGAGCAGCATACGCAGGACGAACGCATCGAATCGCTGGTGGCCCGCAAGGTCGACGGCATCATCATCGTTCCTGCCGCGGGCGTCGATCTGGCCCACACGCTTGACCGCACCACCATGACGACGCCCATCGTACAGGTCGGCGGACGGCAGCGATCCTTCCGCACGTCCATGGTCGGCATCGACGAGAATGCGGCGATGGAAAGCATCGTCGCGCACCTCGCCGAGCAGGGCGTGCGTTCCGCCGCCTATCTGGCCGGCAAGGAGGTATCGTTCGAATCGGCCGAGATGTTCGCGATGTTCCATACGCAGATGCGCACGCACCGGCTCGTCACCGACACCTCATGGAACCGATTCGGCGATTCGACCGTGGAGCGCGGTTATCAGTGCGTGTGGCGCATGTTCGCCGACTCCGATGCGCGACCGCCCGAAGCGGTGATATGCGCCGATGACATGATCGCGCTGGGCGCGATGATCGCCTTGCAGACGCTGGGCATCCGCGTGCCCGACGACGTGCGCGTGGTCGGCTACGACGACTCCCCGCTTGCCTTGACGACGATGCCGACGCTGACCTCGGTCCGCCCGCCGTTCCTCCAGATCGTCACCGAGGCGCTGCGCCTGATCGGGCAGGGGCCCGATCAGGCGGCGCACATCTCGCTGCTGCCCCAATTGATTGTCCGGGGCTCCACCGTCGTGCGTTCCTGACCAGGTGCCGTCATAGCCTCCCCGGAATCAGCGCGCAGAACAGCGCCTCGAACACCAGCATCGGGTTGCCGTTGCCTAGCAACCGCTTCCTGGCCACGGTGATGGCCTCCAACCGATCGACTACTTCCTGACGGCTCAGCCGTGCCGACAGCTCGGCGATGGCCGTGCGGTTCTCCATGTTGATCAGCCCGACTGCGTCCTCGGCGTTGTTCTGCAGCACCGCTATGTCGCGGTAGATGCTGGCGGCCGAGTTGAGCGCGCGGTCAAGCACGTCGCGGCTCCGGCGCGTGGCCCGCCGCTTGATCTCGTCCTTCTTGGCGATGGCGTTGTAGGCGCCGCGCAGCTTCGGCGGGATGCGGTCCTGCTCGCCGAGGCCGTTGATGCGGCGGAAATCCGCTTCGGCGGCGGCCGTCTGCCGGTTCACGTCGGCTTCCGCCTGGCTTTTGGCGGTGTCGATGAGATCATCGGCCAGCAGCACCGCATCCGATGCCTTGCGCAGTCCCAGCAGCCCGACGATGAGCTCGTCCCGGTCCGACATGACCTGCGTGTCGGAGGCGTACAGTTTCGCTATGCCGATATGCCCTTCGGCGAGCCGCGCCGCGCGCACCGCCACATGACGGTCGAATTGGCGTTCCGCCGGCAGCGCCGGATTGACGGATGCCATCAGGTAATCCGCGACCGCTTTCGTGGACGGCACGGCAAGGTTGACGATGCGGGTACGCGAGCGGATGGTCGGCAGCACATCCTGCGCGCTGGGGGCGCACAGCAGCCATATGGTGTGCGGGCTGGGCTCCTCGATCTCCTTGAGCAGCACGTTCGTGGTGCGTTCCAGCATGCGGTCAACGTCTTCGATGATGATGATCCGCCACGGCGCCGTGCTGGGCATCTGTTCGGAGGTGAGGATCAGCTGGCGCACGTCATCGATGCCGATGGTGACCTTGTTGGTGGCCAACGTGGTCACGTCGGGATGGGTGCCGGACAGCACCTGACGGGTTATATTGGTCGGCTCGTCGGAAAGGCCCCTGTCAGGGCTTTCCAGCGCGGCCGCGAACGCGCGCGCAACATTCGAGCGTCCGGAACCGGGCGGTCCGCAGATCAGCCACGACTGGGCCAGCGCCTTCGGGTCGCCGGAGACGATGGCCTGCAGTTGGCCGACCACTGCCTGCTGGCCGACAATGGAGTCCCATACGCTCATCGCGCACCTCCAGCCGGAGTGTTACCGTCGCTTTCCTTAGTGACGGCAGCCTGAGCGGCAGCCGCCTGCGCCGCGGCCCGCTCATCCGCCGCGGCATCGGCCAGCACCGCGTCAACGTCCGCCTTGATGTGCTCCCATACGGCCTCGATCGGCCATGCGGCGTCAATCACGCGGAAACGGCCCGGCTCGTGGCCTGCCAGATCGAGGAACGCCTGCCTGGTGCGCTGCTGGAATTCGTCGCCCGCGGACTCCATGCGATCCGCGTCATGCTGCAGACGCCGGTGCGCCGCCGTCGGGTCCATGTCGAGCAGGTACGTGCGCACGGGCATCAGCCCGCCGGTCGCCCACATGCTCAGCCCGCGGACGTCGTCAGCGGTCAGTTCACGGCCTCCCGCCTGATAGGCGAGCGACGAATCAAGATACCGGTCGGTGATCACCACGGCTCCGCGTTCCAGCGCCGGACGGACCACTTCAGCCACGTGCTGCGCCCGGTCGGCGGCGAAGATCAGCGCCTCCGCGCGCGGTGCGATATCGGCGCCGTCGGCTTCCGCGGCGTCTCCCGGCTCACGCAGCAGCAGCTGACGCAAGCTGCCGCCCAATGCCGTGCCGCCCGGCTCACGCGTCACCACGACCTCGCGGCCTGCAGCCTCCAAGTAGTCACGCAGGCGCTCGACCTGCGTGGTCTTCCCTACGCCGTCAACGCCTTCGAAAGAAATGAACAATCCAGTCATATCTACCCCCTTGCCCACAGTGTACGCGATGGCGGCATGCGACGCGGCCAGGCCGCCATCGCGGCGGCTGCGACGTGACTCTACTCGGCGGTCTTCTTCGCGGCGGCGCCCGTCGTCTTGCGACGCCCGCGCTTGGACGGGCCGGCGGCACGCTTCTCGGCCAGCAGGTGGAACGCCTCGGCCGGCTCGATGGACTCGGCCGTGTACTGCTTGGGCACGGTCCGGTTCGTTTCGCCGTCGGTGATGTAGGCGCCGTAGAAGCCATCCTTGATGGTCACGTTCTTGCCGGTTTCGGGATCGGGGCCGAGCTCGCGCAGCGGCGGCTTCGCGGTGCCGCGTCCACGGCCGCGTCCGTATTTCGGCTGGGCGAACAGTTCCTTCGCCTTGTCGACGTCCACGGTGAAGATCTCATCCTCCGAGGCGAGAGACCGCGTCTCGGACTTGCCGTCGGCTCCGGTCTTGGTCAGGTAGGGGCCGTACCGGCCGTTGTTCGCCTCGACCGTGACCTCGCCAAGTTCGCCGGTCTCGGTGTTGGCCTCCTCGTAAACGCCCACGGTGCGCGGCAGCGACAACAGTTTCAGCGCATCGTCCAGCGTGATCGATTCGGGGCTCATCGTCTTGAACAGGGACGCCATCTTGGGCTTGGGCACAGTGGTCTTCTTGGACTTCGTCTCGGATGACCCGCCGTCCGTCTCAAGCGGCACCAAGGCCACATACGGGCCGAACCGGCCGTTGCGCACTTCGACCGTGCCGCCGCTTGCCGGGTCGACGCCCAGCTCGCGCGGGCCACCGGCATTGCTGTCGATGAGCTCATGGCCGACCTGCACGGTCAGCTCGTCGGGCGCCATGGTGTCGGGCAGGGAGGCCCGCTTGGGGTTGCCCGCCGCATCCACGTGGTTCATGTCTTCGAGATACGGGCCGTACCGACCGACGCGCACGTGCAGTCCGTCGCCGATGTCGATGGTGTTGATGGCGCGGGCGTCGATCTCCCCCAGCTGCGCGACCTGCTGCTGCAGGCCCGCGTGCGCTTCGTCCGCCGAAGTCGCCGCGTCGCCGCCGGAACCGAAATAGAAATGGGTCAGCCAGTCACGGCCGGTCTCCTGACCGTGCGCGATCTGGTCGAGCCCGTTCTCCATATCCGCGGTGAACTGGTAATCGACGTACTTGGGGAATTTCGTCTCCAGCAGCTTGATGACCGAGAACGCCAGCCACGATGGAATCAGGGCGCGACCGCGCTCGTAGACGTATCCACGGTCGATGATGGTGGAGATGATGCTCGCATAGGTTGAAGGACGGCCGATTCCCTTGGCCTCCAGCGTCTTCACCAGCGACGCTTCGGTGTATCGCGCCGGCGGCTGGGTCTCGTGCCCGTCAGCCTCCACCGAGGACGCGGCGAGACGGTCACCGGTCTGCATCGGCGGCAGCGATCCGTTGTCGTCGGTTTCGCGCGAGGCGCGTTTCGCCGCGGCCTCGCCGTCACCGGCACCCATCGAGGAGGCAGCGGGGGCCGCCGCACGACGGCCCTCCCCGGTGGCCTTCATGAATCCGGGGAACTCGATCACCGTGCCGGACGCCTGGAACATCGCCTCGCCGTCCTCGCCGGCAGGAGCCGACAGACGCACGGTCGCGGTGGAGCCGGTGGCGTCGGCCATCTGGGAAGCGAGCGTGCGCTGCCAGATCAGCGTGTACAGTTTCAGCTGGTCGGCGGGCACCTTGCCGGAGAGCTCCGCCGGGTCATGGAACCGCGCGCCGGCGGGTCGGATGCATTCGTGGGCCTCCTGCGCACTAGCGGTCTTCGTCACATACTGCTTGGGCCCATCGGACAGGAACGACTTTCCGAAATGATATTCGACGGCATCACGGGCGGCGGCGATGGCCTCCTGCGACAAGGTCACCGAATCGGTTCGCATATACGTGATGTAACCGTTCTCGTACAGCCCCTGCGCGGCACGCATGGTCTGACGCGAGCTCATGGACAGGCGGTTGCCGGCCGTCTGCTGCAGCGTGGATGTGGTGAACGGCGGGAGCGGGCGGCGACGGTACGGCTTGGTCTCCATCGATGCCACGGTGAAGGTCGCGTCGGCCAGGAGCTTGGCGAGGGCGTTCGCATGGGCCTCATCCAGCTGGCATACGTTGTCAGCGAAACCGGACGGCGTGAGCTTGCCGTCATCCGAAAAATCCTTGGAACCCGCAAGTCGCTTGCCTCCAAGCGACACCATGCGCGATTCGAACGACGCCGGCTCGCCCTCCGCGTCCGTCGCGCCCAGCACCGCGGTCACGTCCCAGTAGGAGGCGCGCACGAACGCCATGCGCTCGCGCTCACGCTCGACGATCAGGCGTGTGGCGACGGACTGGACGCGGCCGGCCGACAATCCCGGGCCCACCTTGCGCCACAGCACGGGCGACAGCTCGTAGCCATAGAGGCGGTCGAGGATGCGGCGGGTCTCCTGCGCGTCCACCATGTCCTCGTCCACGTTGCGGGTGTTGCCCAGCGACGTCTTGATGGCGTCCTTGGTCATCTCGTGGAACACCATGCGCTTGACGGGAACCTTCGGCTTGAGCGTCTGCACCAGATGCCAGGCGATCGCCTCCCCTTCGCGATCCTCATCAGTGGCGAGGTAGAGCTCGTCGGAGTTCTTCAGCGCTTTTTTCAGTTCGGCGACGGTCTTCTTCTTGTCACCGTCGACGATGTAGTACGGTTTGAAGCCATCGTCGACGTCCACGCCGAACTTGCCGAACCTGGCCTTGTCGTCCGCGGGAATCTGACTGGGCTGTGCAAGGTCACGGATGTGACCGACCGATGCCATGACGGTGTAGCCGCTGCCAAGATACCCACCGATTTTCTTCGCTTTGGTGGGAGACTCCACGATGACAAGCTTGTTGCCGGTGCCCATTGTCTCTCCTTACCTACAATGTCATTGGCCTTCATCATACTCACGCGGCATGGTCAAACGGCAAATCGCGCGGCTCCGCGGCGGTCACCGCTTTTTCTTCGGCGGGGCCGGCGGCGCCCCCACCAGGCCGGCTCGGCTCAACGGGGACGCCGTGATCTGGCGCATCGCCAGCAGCATCCCGAACACCAGCGACGAAACGCCGGCTATCATCGCGAAGGTGGAGACGTGGGCGCCGACGCTCGCCCAGCTCGCGCTCAGGCTCAGACCGGGCTCAATCTGCCACATGATGTATGCGGCATAGCAGCAGCACAGCACACCCGCCGTGATCATCACCGTGCCGACGATCTGCACGCTCGGCGAGGACGCGCGTTTGCCGGGCGCGTCCATGCCGGACGTGCGCGTGAATGCCATCGCCAGCAGCGCGAAGCCGCCCGCCAGCAGCAGGCTCATCACCACGTCAACCGGGCGGTGCCATGCCCCCGCGATCACCGACAGGCCGATGACCAGCGCATAGGCGGCCCCGACCAGCGCCATCCACGCACGGCATCCGCGCGGAACCGCGAACAGCAGCAGCACGCCCGCGACGACGGCCAGCATCGTATGACCGGAAGGCGCGGAATTGGCGGGCTGAGACACGGTGTTGATGATGAACGGCCGCGGCAGCACACCTTTAAGATATGTGGACGCGAAACACAGCGCGGCGAACACCGCGGACTGCCCGACCAGCCACCAACGCTTGCGTACCAGCATCACCACCGCCGCGACAACGATCAGCAGCGCGGAGACGATTACGGTGAAGTTCAACGGATGCCCGGCGATTGACGTGATATTGCGGCTGATGAACGGGGCGACCAGAGCGGACGCCCACGACGGCAGGCTGTCGTGGAAGCCGCTGAACACCATATCCTCGTACGATTGCCCGTCCTCGGTGCGCACGGCGATCCACCATGCGCCGAACGAGATCGCGATCATCAGCACGCCGAACACCGCACACAGCACACGGCTCGACACGCGCGGGCGCACGGTCAGCGGGTCGCGACGCGCCAATCCGCGCTCGATGTCCGCCGCGTGTTCGTCGGGCGCGGCGGCCTTACGTTTGCGCGCGGCCGGCGCGGGCGATCCGAGGGTGCGCAGCGGATGATCCGCGGTCGTCTCCAAAGCGGACCATGCGCTGGCCGGGGACGCCTGCGGCACCACGGGTTCTGGCTCCTGTTTCGCCGACGAGCGCGCCTGTTCTGGTGCGGGGGCTGATGCCGACGCGCCAGATGACGTCGTATCCGATGCGGCTGCGGTATCCGGCTCATTCGGCGTGTCAGCGGGCGCATCGGTCGTCTCCGTGGACGGCAGGCGTTCCGCCGACGTTGCCGCATCAGCCCGGTCGCCGCTGACTTGCACGGCGTCAGGCGGAATCGCACCGTCACGCGAGATTTCGGCGGGATCATCAACACGCTGTTCTTCACTCATAGTTCAAGACTGTAGAGCCTGTACATGTGTCAGTCGCCTCATCGCGCCCATATTCCGACAGAATAATCGAAAACCTGGCCCCGGCATATCAAAATACGGGTTGAAATCGCCGAAATCTACTATTCCCCGTGTGAAATCGCCGTTTCAAGGTCCAAAAACGGCGATTTCGCACGGGGAATTGCCAAGAACGGCGATTTCAACCTGTAATTTAAGCCTCACGGTGCCGCGACGGTCAGGGTGAGGGGCCAAGAAAAGAAAAAGAAAACCTTCACGTACCCGACAGAGGCCACTTACCCTTGCTGCATTCCTGCCCTGGGGGGATTGGGTGACATAACGCCACGTGAAGGCTGTACTAGTATACATCACCCCCGGATATCGGGTGCGCAACGACAATAATGCCCCTCCCCGCGCTCGCGGGAAAGGGCATTATCGGCTATGGGAGACTAGCGACGCACCGCGTCACGCCGGCGAATGATCACCAGCGTGGCCCCGGCGGCGAGCAGCAGCATGACTACGCCCGAGATGCCAGTGACAGCGGCACCCGTCTTGGCGACGCCGGCATTGCTGCCGTTCTGGCCACTGTTGGCGCCCGACGCACCGGGCTTCGCCGGGGCGCCAGGCTGGCTCGGCTTGCCGGGCTTCGTCGGCGTGCCGGCCTTCTTCACCAAAGCCTCTTCGGCCTTGAACAGAGCGCCGGTCGCGTTGTTGATCTCTTCCTGAGTCGCGTTGTCGTTGGCGAGCACCGCCTTGGCGGCATCAAGCGCCTTGACGAACGCAGCCCACGAATCCGCCGTGTAGTCGGATTCCTTCAGCTTGGCCGCAGCATCCACCGCCGCCTTCAGCTTGTCCTTAGACGGCTTGGCGGTCGCGTTGACGAGCCCGTTGATGGCGGTTCGCAACGCCGTGTAGGCGTCGTTGACCTGCTGCTGCGTGGCCGTGTCGGAGTCGAGCACCTTCTTCGCCGCGTCGAAGGCCTTCTTGAATGCGGCCCACGAATCCGCCGTGTAGTTGGATTCCTGGTACTTGCTAGCGGCAAAGACCAGAGTCTCCAGCAGCGCCTTGTCGATGTTCTTCACGGTGTGCGCGTCGATGACGGGCTCATCGGTCTCGATGTTCGGGAAGAAGCCGTTCTTGTGCAGCGCCAGCACCTTCGGAGCGGTCTCGGACGAATCATCCGCGGTGTGGACGGCGACCTTCGTGCCGTTCTCGTCGGGGAAGCTGACCGTGCCGTTGCCTTCGGTGGCGGAGTCGCCGAACCACAGGGCAGGGTGGTACGCGTCGAACGAGTCGTCCTTGGAACCGCCCGCAGTGTCGACGATGTACTGATCCTTCGCGCCGGCAGCGTAAATCGACTCGATCTGTGCCATGTAGGCGATCGGGGCGACCTTGGTGTCTTTGGTGAATCCAAGGGCGGACAGCTTCACGGAGAGCACGACCTGGTTGGAGTCGGAGACATATGCGGGGTCGATGGGCTCCTCGTCAACGACCTTGCCGGTTGTCGCGGAAGTCGTCGTGGCCCATGCGGTGTCGTACTGCGTGTTGCCTTCGGTGGTGCTCACCGAGATCATGTAGTCGGCCTTCATGTCGCCGTCCACGTCGAAGATCACGTCCGGAACGAAATTGTTGCCCAGGTGGGACCACGTCTTGTCGGTGATGATGCCGAAGCTCAGCAGGCCCTGCGACGGATCGGAGAGCTGAGGTGCGGTGCTGGAATAACCGATCGCGCGGATGTCACCTGCAGCAAGGCTGCGAGCGGCGTCACCGTTGCCGGTGTAGCCGTCGGCCGGATCCTCGGCACCGTACACGAACGGGACGAGCTCGGAGTGGTAGCCGGTGGCGGTGTCGCCCTGGTCAAGGCCATGGCCGGACACGGACAGCGTGCCCTTCTTGTTGTTGAAGCCGCTCAGTTCCGTGGTGGTTTCGGAGATTGCCTTCGGCACCGAAGTGACGGGCACACGCAGCGTGGTGGCGTCATCCTCCTGGGTGACCGGAGTCGCGGTGATGATGCCGCTGGCGTCGGTCACGTACTGGCGGTCCTTGCCTGCGACCTGCGCGGACTGCGTGGCGTCACGGGTGCGGGTCAGCTTGGACTGGTCGATGCTGATCTTCACGCGGAAGCTGGTGCTGGTCCCGGACTTGGCGACCACGGTGTCCCCACCGTTGTCGCCGCTCACCGAGTACGTGACGCCCGGCACCGGGGTGCGGGCCGAGTATGTGAGCTTGTACGTAATGTCATGATCGGTGTTGTTCACGAGCCGCATGGTCTGCTTGTCGGTGTAGCCGTCCTTGCCGACCGGGATGACGCCGAACTGCGCGGTGATGGCCTCGTTATCCTCTCCGGCAAGCTGCACGTTGTTGTTCACTGCGGCGAGCGCGTCGATACGACCGGAGCCCACACGCAGCGGGCCGTACGCGGTCTTGCGATCCGCGGTGAGCACGTCGTGGTTGGCGGTGTTCATCAGCTGGGCCTTGACCACGTTGGCCAGGTATTCGGGCCGGGCCTGACGGACCAGCGCGGCGACGCCGGAGGTCAACGGGGTGGCCATGGACGTACCGCTCATGATCTCGTCGCTGTTGCCGGTGCCGGCCGAAGCGGACACGATGCCCACGCCGGGGGCGGAGACATCGGGCTTGGCGGTGCCGTCATAGGAGCCGTGGATGCCACGGGAGGTGAAGGACGCGATAGTGTCTTCGCTCTCGCTGGAGTAGTCGGCGTCCTTGCTCATACGCAGCTTGGTGGACAGGGTCACCGTCAGCGTGCCGTCATCGATGGCGCTCTGCAGGTCCTTGTTCTCGGCGGCGTTCTTGACCAGCTGGAAGCCGGGGATGTCGGCGTTGCCGCCGATGCCGGACTCGGGGATGTTCGCCTGCGAGCCGAACAGGATGCCGGTCGCGCCGGCCTTCTCGGCGTTGTCGAAGCGGGTCTTGGAGCCGCAGTTCACAGCGGCGTCGTTCCATTCGACGTAGGCGATGTTGCCCTTGACGGCAGCGGCGTCATCGGCGGAGTATGCCTTGCAGCCTTCCAGGTTGTCCTTGTCCTTGACGCGCACGACCTTGCCGGTCAGGGAGAAGTCGTCGAGCTTCGCGTAGTTCACGGAGTACTGGCCGGCGAGGGTCTGGCCCTTGAGCGAGGCCGGGCCGTCGGTCACTTCGACGGCGTCCTGCAGCGCCTTGCCGGACTGGCTCGCGGCCACGGTCAGCGCACTCTTGGCGGTGCCGGGGGCACCCATGATGTCGGTGATGTCGCCGTCGTTGCCGGCCGCGATCACGGACAGCACGTTGTCTGCGGTGAGGTTATCCACGGCCACGTTCTCCGGGTCGTCGGAGGCGCCGAAACTGCCGCCGAGCGACATGGAGACGATGCTGATGCGGCTGGACTCGTCGCCGTTGACTTCCGCCTCGGTGTTGTGCTTGGCGATGCCGTCAAGCGCTTCGAGCACCAGGTCGGTGGTGCCGCCGTTGTCGCCGAACACCTTGTACGAGTAGATGCCGGCCTCGGGAGCGGCGCCGGGGCCAATCTTCCAGCTGGCGATGTCGCCGGCGGTCAGCTTCTGGTAGCCTGCGGTATCGGTCTTGCCCGAGGTGCCGTCGGCCTTGACGCCGTAGCCCAGCGCGGTGCCGGCGACGTGCGTGCCGTGGTGGCCGCCCTGGCCGTCGATCGGGTTGGCGTCCGGGGTGGGATTGTTGTTGCCGGCGTTCGGGTTATACGTGGCGCCGGCGTAATCGTAACCGCCCTTGAACTTCGTCTTGTCGAGCAGCTTGCTGACCTTCGGGTCGGTCAGCGGGTCGGCGGTGGAGTTCAGCGCGGTCTGGTAGGCCTCGGTGGTGCCTGCGCCGCCGAAGTCGGCGTGCGTGTAGTCGAGGCCGGTGTCGACGACTGCGATGTTCACGCCCTTGCCGGTCTTGCCGGTCTGTTCCCAAGTCTTGACGGCGTTGACCAGCTGGTCGTTGTTCTTGTTCGCGGGGGCTTCGCCACTGCCGTTGGTCGTGTCGAGCGCCTTCTTGGGCGTCAGGATCGTGATGTGCGCCACCGAGCCGGACTGCTCGGCGAGCTTGCGCAGCGACGCCGCGTCGGCGCGAACGGCTACGCCGGACAGCGCATACGAGGTGGAGTAGATCTTCTTGGCGCTGGAGTCCAGCGACTGCAGCTGCGAGAACACGTTCACCGAGGTCTTCTCGGCGGTCTTCGCGCTCTGCGTGGCCGCCTGGGCCGACTGCGCGCGCTGCTTCAGCGTGGGCAGCGCGGAACTCTGCCTGCTGAAGTTCTTGAGCACACTGTTCTTGCGTTCCAGCGCGGAGGGGCTGGTGGTCTGGATGAATGCGGTGACCTCGCCCTTCGCCTGCTGAAGCTGGGATGAGACCTTGCTCTTCAGATTGCCGGTCGACAGAGTCGGCGTCGTGGACGCCGCGTCACCTTGTGCCGGAGCCGCGAGCGCGGTACCGGGCAGGCTGCCTGCCATCGCCAGGGCCGCTACAGCGGCAACCCAGCGAGGCCATTGCTTATTGGCCATTATTGTTTTCCTCTCTTTGCGTGCGTCACTCACGACGACACTGTGAAAGAAACTAGACCTGGCGCTCGTCCGATATCGTTACGTTTTGTCGCATCGCGCAACGTCTCAGAAACATATTGTTAACACTCACCTCACAATGCCATATACGCCGACTCTCACGTACCGCGCATGACGCACGCCATCGTCAGACAGGCAGACCTCCATCAGACCGCGCTTTTCAGCCCCTCCCATGCGGCCACAGCATATTCGACCGGCATCCATTACGGCAGTCGAGCACGTACTTCCGGATCCCGACGCATCCACAATCCGCTTATGCCCGGCTATAAGAAAAAACTATGAAAATCTTCAGCTGACGGTCAATATATGATACACACGAACCGCCATGCTGCCTTCGGCGGCCCGGACGGCATTCGATTCACCATCAGAGAAGCATTGTCAGCGAACCATCAGCGACCTACACTAAGTTACGGTAGCGTAAGTTAGTGTAGGCCGGGCATTCCGGCCGCAGCGAGGTGATGATGATGAGCGCGTCAATCAGTGCACCATCCATACGCAAGTCCGCGGCGCAGCGAAAAACAGCGCGGCGACAGACCGCGGGCGGCGGGATGCGGGCGGCCTCCACAGCGCAGACCGCAACCGCTGCCGGCATGGCCGCGACGCAGACCGGTGCCTCGGCCACCGCGATGAACCGCGCCCTCGAGCAGTATCGCGCCGCGCGCGCACGCTATCGCCAAGCCAAGGCCACACTGAAAGCCGCCGAACGCCAGGTCACGCCGGTCGATGCATTCGGCAACCGCAAGCCTCGGCTGCGCGGATGGCAGCACCTCATCACCCTGCCGTTGTGCATCGCCGCATCCATCGTGCTGATCTGCATCGCGCCGGCCGGACCGGTCAAGGCCGCGTGCGCGATTTACGGCGCGTCGGCGATACTGCTGTTCGGCAACAGCGCCCTGCTGCACGTCGTACCGTGGCGCAGCGCCAAGGTGACGCGCGTGCTGTGCGGCATCGACTACTCCAACATCTTCCTGATCATCGCCGGCACCAATACGCCGGTGCTGTTCGCGCTCAGCCCTTCGATCCGATGGCCGTACCTGACGGTGATATGGGCGGCGGCGCTCGTCGGCACAGTGATGCATATCGTATGGCTGCGAGCGCCAAACTGGGTGTTCACCGTCGTGTACGTGGTGCTGGGGCTGGCGCCGGTCACACTGCTTCCGGTGCTGTGGACCGCGCCCGCGGTGGGTCCGGCGGCGACCGTGCTGATTGCGTGCGGCGGGGCCGCCTACATTGCGGGCGCCACATGCTTCGCGATCCGCAAACCCAATCCGATTCCGGGCTGGTTCGAGTTTCATGAGGTGTTTCACATGGGCACGGTCATCGGGTACACCTGCCACGTGGTGGCCATATATCTGGTCGTGTGCGCGCTGTAAAAGACGCCGGACTTGCCGTCACCGAACGTTCATCAAATCGTTCACAGGAATGGTTGCGCGGTCGATAATGTGCGGTATCCTTGGTCGAGCTGAGAACGAAACGCACATGACGGCCGTTCATATTCGACGCGGGGAACAGCGCGAATCATCAAATGGAAGGGTCGCGGCGCAACCGGCACCGCCGGCGCGGGCCGCAACGGAAGGAAGCTATGAACGCGGATTTGGTGATCGTCGGCGCGGGCCTGTTCGGCCTGACCATCGCACAGCAGGCGGCGGAGCGCGCGGGCGCCCGGGTCGAGATCATCGATGTGCGCAGCCACATCGGCGGCAACGTGTACAGCTATATCGACGAGGAGACCGGTGCCGAAATCCACCAATACGGTGCCCATCTGTTCCATACTTCCACCAAACGCGTCTGGGATTACGTCAACCGCTTCACCGCATTCACCGACTACGTGCATCGCGTGTACGCCACGCACGACGGCGAGGTCTACCCGCTGCCAATCAATCTCGGCACCATCAACCAGTTCTTCCGGGCGGTCTACACGCCCGCCGAGGCGAGGCAACTCATCGCCGAACAGGCCGGTGAACTGGCCGGCACCGACCCGACAAACCTCAACGACAAGGGCATCCAGCTGATCGGACGGCCGCTGTATGAGGCGTTCATCAAGAACTACACCGCCAAGCAATGGCAGACCGATCCGGCCGAACTGCCGGCGAGCATCATCAAGCGGCTGCCCGTGCGGTTCAACTACGACAACCGCTACTTCAAAGACACATGGGAGGGACTGCCGCGCGACGGCTACACCGCGTGGATGGAGCGCATGATCGATGACCCGCGCATCCATGTGACGCTCGGCACCGACTTCTTCGACGAGAGCCAGCCGCTCAACAAGAAGGCGCTGCGCGCCGCCGGCACGCCCGTGGTCTACACCGGGCCGATTGACCGGTATTTCGGCTATGAACTCGGCGACCTGAAATGGCGCACGGTGGACTTCAAGGAAGTGCGCTACGACGAGGACGACCACTTCGGCTGCCCGGTGATGAACTTCTCCGACGCGGACGTGCCCTACACCCGCGCCATCGAGTTCAAGAACTTCAACCCGGAGAGGCGTGACGCGCAGAACCACAACAGGACAGTGGTGTGGGAGGAATACTCCCGCTTCGCCGAGCGTGGCGACGAACCGTACTACCCGATCAACACGGACGCCGACAAGGCGCTCTATGAGCGGTACGCAGCCAGGGCAGCCGCCGAGCCGAACGTCGTGTTCGGCGGGTGCCTGGGCACCTACAAGTACTACGACATGCACAACGTGATCGACGCCGCCCTCACCGCATATGAGGAGCAGGTCGCGCCGATGCTGCGCGCCCGGTGACACCGACTGGCGGGCACTTCCGCCGCCGCCTTTTCTCATTTCATCCGGATCTCCCGCCCATCTCATCCGGCCACAGTCTCATACGCTCACCGGAAAGTGGGACTATGACCGGATGAGGCAACGCCGCACCGCTTTGGCCGGGCCCAAACCAGCGAAGCATTCATACAATCCCACAATGCAGAATCCGACTCACATTAAGGACGGTCATGACCGTCACCGTGCGACGGTATCGTCACCGTGTGAGCCCTCGCACAGTGACGCATCCGGCTAAAACCCTTATTTTCCAACGTTTCTCACGATACCGTCACGCCGAGAGGCTATGGTTGTGGTTTTGTTAGATATAGACAAGCACCAAGCACGATATCGACGTTTGTAAGGATTCAGAGGAAAACCGGTGAGGAAAGCGCGAAAATACGCGCAAACCGGTTCGCATCATATTGCAAGGACTACGGTAGAATCATGGCTTCACATACGCGCACTGTTAATTCCAGTTCAGGCCGACGCGCGGCAGGAACGTCCGGCCGTCGGGCGGCCGGCGCCTCAGGCCGCACCGCGACCGGCACCCAAGCGGGTGCGGCGACGGGCACGAGAACCGGCGGCACCTCCGCAACCAACGGTTACAGCGCGCAGCGCAACAGCGGCTCAAGGCGTGGCCGCGGCGCTAATCCGCCCGAAGGCACACACCGCGGCGGCGGCACCCACCGCTCCCCCGGCTCGAAAGGCCCGAAAGCCAAAGGGCGCAAGAAGCATCTGATTCTCAAGTGGACGCTCGGCATCATCGGCCTGTTCCTCGCCGTCGGCATCGGCGCGTTCGCCTACCTGTACGCCACCATCGAAATCCCCCAACCGGAGACCATCGCGCTGGCCGAGAAAACCAGCGTGTACTATGCGGACGGCAAAACGAAAATCGGCACGTTCGCCGAGCAGAACCGTGAGATCATCGACTGCTCCGTACTGCCGAAATACGTGGGCCAGGCCGTGGTCGCCTCCGAAAACCGCACGTTCTACACGGACCGCGGCATCGATCTCAAGGGCATCGCACGGGCGCTGATCAACAACGTCACCAAGGGCACCCGCCAGGGCGGATCCACCATCACCCAGCAGTACGCGGAACGGTATTACCTCGGCGAGACCACCACCTACATGGGCAAGCTCAAGGAAGCCATACTGGCGGTCAAGATCGCGCAGACGCAAGACAAAGACACCGTCCTGTGCAACTATCTCAACACCATCTATCTCGGCCGCAGCGCCTACGGCATCCAGGCCGCCGCCCAGGCGTACTTCGGCAAGGACGCGAAAGACCTGACTGTGCCCGAGGCGGCGATGCTCGCCGGCATCATCCCGTCCCCCAGCAACTGGGATCCGGCCGTCAACGCCAAGCAGGCGAAATCGCGATTCGAGCGCGTCATCAACATCATGAAAGAGGACGGCTACATCACCGCCAAACAGGCCAGTGAAGCCACGATGCCGAAAACCGTCACCAACGCACAGCAGAACATCTACGAGGGCCCCAACGGGTATCTGCTGCAGATGGTCCGCAGCGAACTCATCAACTCAAAGGCGTTCACGCAAGACGACCTCGACACCGGCGGCTACACCATCGTCACCACCATCGACAAATCCAAACAGGATCTGATGTATCAGACCGCGAGCCCCACCAAGGGCAACGCGGGCATGCCGGACGGCGTACAGACCGGCGGCCTGTCGGTCAACGTCAAAGACGGTTCAATCATCTCGCTGTACGCGGGCGAGGATTACCTGAAGAAACAGCTCAACAACGTCACCGACGCGACCTACGAAGTCGGTTCCACGATGAAACCGTTCACGCTGCTTTCGACCGTCCAGACGGGCGTCAGCCTCGATACTGTGTTCAACGGCAACTCGCCGCGCAGCTTCCCCGGGCTGAAACAGCCGATGTCGAACTCGGGCGGCGCTAGCTACGGCTACATCAACCTGTACAAGGCGACGGCGAACTCCGTCAACACGGTGTACATGGATCTGCAGCAGCATCTCGGCGCGGACACGATAATCAAGACCGCGCACACGGCCGGCATCAAAGGCAAGATCACCGATGACGGCTACGTGACGCTCGGCAACTCCGGTCTGAGCATGATCGACATGGCGCGCGGCTTCTCCACCATCGCCAACCAGGGCAAGAAGCCGACGCTGCACATCGTCGCCAGCGTGAAGAGCAGCAAGGGGCCGGAACTGTACAAGGCGCCATCCACCGCGGAGCAGGTGTTCGACGCGAACGACACCGGACTGGTGGTCAAGGCGATGGAAGGCACCATCCAATACGGTACCGGTCGTGCGGCGAGCGCGATCGGCAAGACGATGGCGGGCAAGTCCGGCACGGCAAACGACAACAAGGCCGTGAGCTTCATCGGGTTCACGCCCTCGACGCTCACCATGTTCGCCATCTGGAATCCCGGAGCGAACGGCGAGGCGCTGGAACTGCCGACCATCAACGGGTATTACAAGGGCATGGGATATCCGGCCGTGCTGTTCACCAACTACATGTCGAGGGCGCTGGAGAACGTGGCGGACGAGAAGTTCCCCGACGTGACCGACAGCGGCAAGATCGGTGGACCCGATGGCACGTGGGGCACCGGTTCGCAATACTCGTCTTGGGGCAACAGCGGCCAGTCGCAGAGCGGGAATTCGCAGGGCGGCAGCAGGAGCGACGACCAGTCGTCGCAGAGCGGCACGCAGTCTGGCGACGGGTCGGGCTCGCAGTCGACGAAGCCGCAGACCGGCAACGGTTCGAATGGTAACGGCAATGGATCGGGCGGCAACGGGTCCGATGGCAACGGCGGGAACGGCGGCAACAACGGGAATAGCGGCAACGGAGGGAACAACGGCAACAACGGCGGAGGCTCGGATTGCGCGACCGATCCCACCGCCGCCGGCTGCTCCACCGGCAATGAATCCAGCACCAACGGCATAGCGTCGCAGTGAGGGACGAGGCCGGATTCGCGGTTATTGGCGTGCGTTGACCATCCCCGCCGGCGGGGGCACGAGAGCTAGGCCCCGTGCGACTGGAGGTGGTTCCGGCCTCTCACGACCATCAAAAAAGGGTGGCTGCAGGACGAATCCTGCAGCCACCCTTTCGTTTACCGCGAAATATCAGCGCTGCGAACGGTTGATCGCGGAGATGATCGCCTTGAGCGCGCTGGTGGTAATCGAGGAGTCGATGCCGACGCCCCAGATGATCTGGGTCTCAGCGTCCTCACCCACCTGGCATTCCACGTAGGACGCGGCCATGGCGTCGGTACCGACGGACATGGTGTGCTCCACGTAATCCATCACGGACGCCTCAATGCCGAGGTTGGAAACCGCGTTGAGGAACGCCGCAATCGGGCCGTTGCCGATGCCGGAGATCTCACGCTCGTGAGGTTCGTCCACGCCCACGTTCACGCCGCGGTCGAGCACACGCGCCTTGAGCACGGTGTCTGAACCATCCTCGCCGGAACTGACGGCCACCTTGAGCAGTTTGAGGCGGCCCCACGGAGCGAGCGTCGCGTCATGCGTATCGCCGACGACCACGCCGGCGGCCGTCATGCCGGACTGCTCCACCGGCAGGTACTCGTCCTTGAAGAGACGCCAGATGTTCTCGTCCTTGACTTCCTTCTTGGTCGTGTCGGCGAAGTTTTGCACGATCTTGTCGAACTCCACCTGCAGACGCTTCGGCAGGTCGAGGTTGTGGTTGGTCTTGAGCAGGTAGGCCATGCCGCCCTTGCCGGACTGCGAGTTGACGCGGATGATCGCCTCGTAGGTGCGGCCGATGTCCTTCGGGTCGATCGGCAGGTACGGCACGAGCCACACGAACTTGTCGAGATCGGCGCCGACTCGGTCCGCAGCGGCCTCGCGGGCTTCGAGGCCTTTCTTGATGGCGTCCTGATGGGAGCCGGAGAACGCGGTGAACACGAAGTTGCCCGCGTACGGATGACGCTCGGAGATCTTGATCTGGTTGCAGTACTCGACGGTCTTGCGGATCTCGGGAACGTTCGAATAGTCGATCTGCGGATCGATGCCCTGCGTGAGCATGTTCAGACCCAGCGTGACCAGATCCACGTTGCCGGTGCGCTCGCCGTTGCCCAGCAGGCAGCCCTCCACGCGGTCGGCGCCGGCCAGCACGGCCAGCTCGGTGGCGGCCACGCCCATGCCTTCGTCGTTGTGCGGGTGCAGGGAGAGCACCACGGCGTCACGGTCGTCAAGATGCGTGGACACGTACTCCACCTCATCGGCGAACACGTTCGGCGTGGTCATCTCGACCGTGGCCGGCAGGTTGATGATCATCGGGTGCTCGGGGGTCGGCTTGATGACGCCGATGACCGCATTGCACACCTCGACCGCGTATTCCGGCTCAGTACCGGTGAACGATTCGGGGCTGTACTCGTAATACAGGTCAATGCCCTTGGCCTCGTTTTCAAGGTCCTTGCACAGCTCGGCCGCGTCGGTGGCGAGCTTCTTGATCTCTTCCTTGTTCTTGCGGAACACGACCTCGCGCTGCAGCACAGAGACCGAGTTGTAGAAGTGCACAATCGCACGCTTGGCGCCCTTGAGTGCCTCGTAAGTGCGGCGAATCAGGTGCTCACGACACTGGGTGAGCACGACGATGGTCACGTCGTCGGGGATGAGCTCGCGTTCAATAAGCATGCGGATGAAGTCGAAATCCGTCTCCGAGGCGGACGGGAAGCCCACCTCGATTTCCTTGAATCCCATGGAGACGAGCAGGTTCCAAAAGCGCAGCTTGCGCTCGGAGTCCATCGGGTTGACGAGCGCCTGGTTGCCGTCGCGAAGGTCGACAGAGCACCAGCGCGGGGCACGCTGCAGACGCTTGCCCGGCCACGTGCGCTCGGGATAGTCGAACGGCACCTGCTTGTCGTAGGCGACGTACTTGGTGTAAGGCATATCGCTCGGCTTCTGCGGCTCGCCGATGAATCGTGCGGGAGGCAGCAGCGGGTCGTTGTTCCCCCCATTGGACGCCGCGGCGACCGCCGCAAGATCAAACACTGATGATTGATCCTGACCCATATCTCCTCCTTTACTTGATGATGCCGGCGCCTGTTGCCTGCCGGCCGTATGTTGTCGTCGCACGATAGGTCATGCAATTAATCAGTCTAGCGTGAAGCGCCCCGGTAAACCGCCGAGATATCAAGAATGCGGCCAATCCATGCGGCCTTCGGAGCGTTATCTCGCTTCCGAGGGGGTGATTTCAGGCCCGCCGAACATCTATCTGCGTTTCAAGGGGTTGGCGTTGCTCGATATTCGAGGTATTGCATGATGGACGCCACTGGAATCATGCGGCTCCCATGCCATTGATACTCGGCCACCAACCCCTCGAAATGCAGATAGATGTTCCAGAGCGTCCGAGTCACCCCCTCGAAACGTAGATACCCTGCCGAGATAACGTTTCGGCCCCTCTCCGGACGCCCGTTGACTGCATGGCGGCGCCCGCTCCACGCGTGGTGGCGACTTCGCGAAGAGTATGGCGCCGCACAGGACGACTCGCTACAGTGGAGGGCATGACACTGCGTTTTCACGACGACGGCACGTTCCGCGTGCTGCAAATGGCCGACATTCAGGACGGCCCGGAAGTCAACCGCGACACGATCCGCATGATCGAGGCCGCAATCAACGAGGCGAAGCCGGATTTGGTGGTGTTCACCGGCGATCAAATCCGCGGGTACGATCCCGCGTACATCGACACGTTCCTGCGCCGGCGCGGCGAGAACCCCGGCGCACGCGTACGTCTCGTCACCGAAATCGAGGCGAAGCTACACGGCATCCACAGGCGCATCGCGGCGCGGCGCGATCCGGACCTGCCACCGCAGGACGATGTGGTCACGATGGACGACCTGATGAACGACACCCGGCAGAAAGTGCGCGACACGTTCAGCGCGTTCCTCGGACCGGTCATCAACGCGGGCGTGCCGTTCGCCGCGACCTATGGCAATCACGACTTCCAGTGCGGCATCCTGCCTGACGAGCAGGACGACATCTACCGCGAGTTCCCCGGCTGCCTGAATCCCGAGGCCGATGCTGCCGGCGGCTCGCCGTTGGCCATCGAGTCGGGCACATTCGCGCTGCCCGTGCTGTCCTCCGACGGTTCGGAGCATGTGGCGATGGGCGTGATGCTGGTCAATTCCGGCGATTATGCGGGCAAGCCGGAGGAGAATGACGCCCAGTACCCGCGGTATGTGGCGCATTCGCGCGGACTCGACCTAGCGGATTCGGACGGCTACGGCACACCGAGCGCTGAGGCGATCGCATGGCTGGGCGACGTGCAGCGCACGCTCGCCGAGCGCAACGGCGATGGCGAACCGGTGCCGTCGATCACGTTCCAGCATATTCCGCCGCAGGAATTCTATGACTGCCTGACCGAGGTCCCGGCATGGACGCCGAACGCCGTGGAGGGCGCCCGCAATTACGCCGGGCGCTGCTACGTGCTCAACGACGCCGTATGCCGGCCGGGGTCACGGCTCGGCGAGGCGATCGGCTGCGCTGACGAGAACGTCGGCGAGGTGGACGCATTGCGCGAGGCGGGCGGCTATTTCGCGTTGTACTGCGGGCACGATCACAAGAACTCGTTCGTCGGGCACGTGCATGACCTCGATCTAGGGTATGCGCCGACGTGCGGCTTCGAATGCTACGGTCCGAAGTCTCGCCTGCGCGGCATCCGCCTGTTCGAGTTCCGCGAAGACGACCCGGCCGCGTATGAGACCCGCATGCTCACGTGGGGCGACCTGGTCGGCCGTTACAGCGGCAATGAGTTGCGCGTGTTCTTCGAGGATCATTGCGTGACGGGCGCCGCGACCCTGCGCAACGAACTGCGCCGGCCGCAGGTGTTTGCCACCGTCGCCCTGACCCTATCCGCCGGCTTCGCGGCAATCGTGCGCTCCATCGCACGGCGTCTGCGACGCTAGCGCAGCGGCGGCAAACAGACGACAAAGGGCATGGTTCCGGCGGCGATATCGTCGACACCATGCCTATTCATATCCGCCGTATATCCACCCGGCTCATCCCCGGGCCGGCCCTACCTCTACTCGGTCAGGTACAGCACGTTCTCGTCAAGGGGGAACGACGTTCATGTGGTACCCCTCCATTTTCAGGAACGGCTTGGAGCTGTCAGGCTTGGCATGGCCTGACACGTCGGCAACTGGTAGCTCGCGCCGGCCAGTCCCTCCAGTTTGTCGCTGCTGATGCCGGCTGGCACATAGATGGAGTCCATCGGCTTGTTGATTTCGGCCTCGCTATACGTCGAGCTCGACCCATTGCAGGATTTGAATCCTTTCTTGCCGCCGCAGCGATAGTCGCTATCCGGCCCCATGAGCTCGATGCCGACGTCCGACGGCACCTTCCACCAATCGTCACCACCCGTGTCCGTCCGGCGTGCAGCGTGACCGACTGCGGAGCATCGGGGCTCAGCATGAGCTTGCCCGAGCCAACCGAGGTGGCCTTGCCCTTGTCGTCCAACGTCAGGCACCAACTGTCGTCTTTCAGGCAGTATTTGCCTGCTATCGGCTAGAAATCGCCTTTGCCGAGTGCGGTGCGAACATCCGTCAGGCTCATGTCCTTGGTGGGCTTGGCCGATGATGCACCGCCGTCCGCGCCGGCGCTGCCGCCCGGTTACTTGACATCGGCGTCGGGCAGCTCACCCCAATCCAGGTCGATGGAGACGGTCAGATAGTACACGGTGTCGTCGCTGGGAGCGGGCTTCATCTTGACGATGTCGCTTTTGCTGCCGACGTAGCCGTTGTACGGCATGAACGGGTTGGCGGAGTTATTGGTCATGTCCGCCGTGGTCTTGTCGTAGAGCTTCGGGTCACGGTAGATCAGGAACGGCTTGGTCGTGTTCACGGCTTTCTGCTTCTTGGCCGCGGCCAGCGCGTCCGCGTCAAAGTACCCGTCGCTTTCGAGCTTGTTCAGGTCCGCGCCGACCGGCACGACCAGATAGAAGTCCTGCATGTGATACGTCGCGCCGGAGATATTGTTGTAATCGCCGTTTTCGACCATCTTGCCGTTGTTGCAGACGATGCCGCCTGCCGTATTCGAGTCTTCCTGGCTGGTGCCGCACCAGTAGTTCGTCATACTGGATCGCGGGAACAGTTCGAACGCGCCGGTGTCACCGGTGAGCAGGTAGTCGGCTTTCGGGCTGGAGCAGTACGGCTGCTGGATGGCATCGCAGGAGCTCAGCGACTCGTACTCGCCGTATTCGGTACCGTCGCGACCTTTCGGATAGGGGATGTACGAGTTGCCTTCGCTGCCATCGCCGCCATCCTTGAACGTGATGCAGTCACCGGAGTTGTTGCACCACGTTCCCGCGGCCACACCGGAGACACCGAGCAGATTGTCGCCGCCGGTCTCCGGGGAATCGTGAACCGTGTAGGCGTCCTTGACACCGCTGGCGTCGATGCCGTAATACAGCGTGACCGCATCGCCTTCCGCTACCGTGGATCCGGGCATCGGGTCGGAACCGGACACTTTGCCGACGAACTTCTTCGAGGCGAGGCGCGGCACGAGCGTCACGTCATGTCCTTGGCTTTCCAGTTCGGATTTCACCGTGTCGACGTCCCGGCCGACGATGTCGATGCTGATGGCGCCGCCGTCGCTCTTCGTGGCGACGCCGATGTAGATGCCGTCGTCCTTGTCGCCGTCCGACAGCGCCTGTCCTTCGGCGGGGTAGGTCGCCACCACGGAACCGATTGGCTTCTTCTTGGTGTCGGACACCGGTACCTGCTTGTAATGTACCGGCACACCCATCGTCTTGAACGTGGATACGACCTTCGTGGCCTGCTTGCCCATCGTGTTCTTGGGCACACCGGGGCCACCCGACTCCTGGACGATTACCGCGGCGTCCTTCTGGACGCGGTCGCCGGGCTTCATGCCCTCGTATCCGAGGAACACGCCCTTCTTCTTGCCGGAGAAGATGATCGCCTTCGATGCCTTCACGCCCTTGGCTTTCAGCTGGGTGACCACGTCATCGGCGGTGGCTTCGCCGCCGGACGCACCGGAGATCTCTTCGGCGGTAGGCAGCGGGGTTCCGCCCCAGATGCCCGCGCGATACGTGAAGAACAGGGCAAGACCGACACCCAACGCGAGGGCGATCACCACGGCCACGATGAGGCCGATGAACTTGCCCCTGGATTTGGGCTTCGGCGTTTTCCCTGGCACGGCCGGCGTCGCCGCTGACGGCTGGGTTGCGGGCGCGGCCGGAGTCGAGACTCCGGCACCTGACGGCTGGGCGAACTGCTGGGCTTGCGGCCACGCCGGTTGGGCAACAGGCTGCTGCGGCTGAGGTTGGGACTGAGCCGGCTGCAAAGGCTGTGTTGGCTGGAGCGGCTCCTGAGGTGCAGCAGGAGCCGGCGCGAATCCGCCGCCTGGCAGTGGTACAGCTGGAGTCGCCGGCTGTTGCGCCGCAGAGGGCTGGGGCATCTGCGATACTGCGGGCTGCGACGCCGGCGCGGCCTGTGATACCTGTTGTTGCAGCGGCTGCCCGCAGTTCCCACAGAATTTGCTGTCCGGGCTTTCGTCATTCCCGCAATATGGGCACTTCATGCGTGTCCGCCTTTCTCCCCCGCCCAATGGCGTCTCTCATCATTGCCCGCCGGCGCGAAAGCGCTCGCGAACACATCAAGAACATCATAAAACCGGGCGTCGTACAACACAGTGTCACATATCAGGAAACACCAAGCATCCATCGGTCACGCCCAGATGCGTCACTGTGCGGCGGCCCAGCGAAGGCGACAGACAAGCACTCCAGCGAAATTCAGTGGAACAGACTCACGCCGCGCCGGGCCATGCAGTAGGCGTTACCCAGCCACGTGTGCCGCGAGTTCGGCCACACGGCCCCCAGACGCGGCGCGTTCTGGCTCATCCAGATGCTGGGCACGCGCCCGTCGGCGCTGCGAGAGCCGAGCAGGTTGAACCCGTTCTTGATCTCAAGCCAATCGGGGTGCTGCGTGGCAATGGCAAGACCCTCTTCAAGGGTCAGTGGCGTGCGCTCGTCGGAATCGATGAGCTTGCGCGCCACGTCCGGCTCGCGATTGATGTAGCAGGTGCCGGTATGCGGCTCGACAACCAGATAGAACGGCCCTTCCGGCGGCTCGAACCCGTCCTGCGGCAGGAAGCTTGCGATGTCGCGCGGAGGCATTGTCGTGAAACCGGCCATGCGGTTGATGCTGGTTCGGGCGATCAGCGACTCAGGCGACACCAGCTCGCGCGTGGGGATCAGCAGGATGTTCGAGCCCAGATCGGTATGCTCCAACGCATGGATCAGCGGCCGTGCGAGCGCGCGGAACGCGGCGGCGCTCATGTCCGCCACGTCTGGGTAACCCAGCGCCACGATACGATCCAGCTGCTTCTGCGCTTCCTGCGATGCTATTGACATGCTTCCAGAGTACCGCGAATCCCGGCCGCAGCACCCACCCATCGGCGAACACGGCCATCATTCGGGAAAGCGGCCCGTCTTGTTCCGCGCATTCCGTACCATTGGATAGGTGCGGCCATGTCACTGCGGCCGCTTGTATAGGAAACCGAATCAAACCCAGAGGTTGTTATGTCCGAAAAGTTGAAGGTCGGCATTCTTGGCGCCACAGGTATGGTCGGCCAGCGTTTTGTGACACTGCTGGAGAACCACCCGTGGTTTGAGGTGGTCAAACTCGCCGCGTCCGCGCACAGTGCGGGAAAGACCTATGAAGAGGCCGTCGGCCCCCGCTGGAAGATGGAAACGCCGATGCCCGAGTACGTCAAGGACATGACGGTGCATGACGTCGCCGATGTGGCCGGCATGGCCGATGGCGTCGATTTCGTCTTCTCCGCGGTGAACATGTCGAAGGACGAGATTCGCGCAATCGAAGAGGAGTACGCGAAGACCGAGACCCCGGTCGTCTCCAACAACAGCGCCCACCGTTGGACGCCGGATGTGCCGATGGTCGTGCCGGAGATCAACCCGGAGCATTTCGCGGTGATTGAGCACCAGCGCAAGCGGCTCGGCACCACGCGCGGCTTCATCGCCGTCAAGCCGAACTGCTCGATCCAGGCGTACACGCCGGCGCTGGCCGCGTGGAAGGAATTCGAGCCGCGCGAGGTCGTCGTCAGCACGTATCAGGCGATTTCCGGCGCGGGCAAGACCTTCAAGGACTGGCCTGAGATGGTGGGCAACATCATCCCGTTCATCTCCGGCGAGGAGGCGAAGAGCGAGAAGGAACCGCTCAAGGTGTTCGGTCACGTGGATGCCGGCAAGGGCGAGATCGTGCCGTTCGACGGCGGTCTCAAGATCACTTCGCAGTGCATCCGCGTGCCCGTGCTCAACGGCCACACCGCCACGGTATTCCTGAACTTCGGCAAGAAGGCCACCAAGGAAGAGCTCGTCGACCGCTTGGTGAACTACACGTCCAAGGCGTCCGAGCTGGGGCTGCCGCACGCGCCGAAGCACTTCATCCAATACCTCACCGAGGATGACCGCCCGCAGGTCAAGTTCGATGTGGACTACGAGGGCGGCATGGGCGTGTCAATCGGCCGTCTGCGCGAGGATTCGATCTTTGACTGGAAGTTCGTGGGGCTGGCTCACAACACGTTGCGCGGTGCCGCCGGCGGCGCGCTCGAATGCGCCGAAATGCTCAAGGCGCTCGGTTATATCAGCGCGAAGTGACGGCAGCCTGCCGCTGAGACTGAAATTGCGGCTGGAGACCATCGAACGGCCGGGTTGACCACGGATTGATTCCGCAGTCAACCCGGCCGTTCGGCATATCGGGTGTCGTCACCAACGCAGGTGACGTGCATTGCCGCGCGGATTACGGCGGAATCGTACCGTAACGATCACGGCGACTATGACCATGGCGAGCAGCAGTATGGCGGCGACCGTCGCTGCCACAAGGAGCCGCATAATTCCGTTGGAACGTTCCATGTGCTCCTCCTTCGGCTCAGGAGCGCGAATGAATACGGAAGGAGGAGGTAAGAACGCTCAAACCAGATAAATTGACCACCCAGCCGGCTCCTGCTGTCGGAGATATTCCGCATAGCGGGCGGGGTGGTCAATTACGCGATTGCGTCAAAAATCAGCGACCGGTGCCGCCGTAGACCACGGCTTCGACCTGATCGGCGTCGAGGCCGTAGGCGGTGTGCAGCGCGCGCACGGCGTCGTCAAGCTGGTCGAGCGGGACGAGCGCCGCGATGCGGATCTCGGATGTGGAGATCATCAGCACGTTGATGCCCTTGTCGCTCAGAGCGGTGAAGAACTTGGCCGCCAGGCCGGAATGGGTCTTCATGCCAACGCCCACGACCGCGACCTTGCCGACGCTCCTGTTGATGTCGAACGACTTGTAGCCCAGCTCGTCATGCTTGTCGATCAGCACGTTCTCGACTTCCTTGACGGTGGATTCCGGCACGGTGAAGGAGATCTCCGCGGTGCCCACGGACGCGCCGGCCTGCACGATCATGTCCACATTCACACCGGCCGTCGCCAGCTCGGTGAACACTTTCGCCGCCATGCCGGGCTCGTTCGGAACGCCGCGCACGGTGGCCAGCGCTTCGCTGCGGTCGTGCGCCACCCCGGAGATGACCGGGGCTTCCGGGCCGAGGTCGGGGAACAGGTCACCCATGGATTTGCTGTTGTTGTCGCTCATGTTCTTTCGCCTTTATATTTGTGTGAACGGTAAATCAGGTCTCGAATATGTCGTATGTCAGTGGACGACATCAGTCGATGTTGGGCAGGCTGCGCGGGTCGACTCCGTCGGGCACGATCAGCGTGCCGGGACGATGCGAGAAGGAGCTGCGCACGTGAAGCGGCATGTTGAACCGCTGCGCGTACTCCACGCAGCGCAGTGCCAGCACCTTCGAACCGCAACTGGACATCTCCAGAATCTCGTCGTAGCCGATGACCGGAATGCGACTGGCCTTTGGCACGATGCGCGGATCGGCGGTGAACACGCCATCCACGTCGGTGTAGATCTCGCAGATGTCGGCGCCGAGCGCCACGGCAAGCGCCACGGCCGACGTGTCGGAGCCGCCGCGGCCGAGCGTGGTGGCGTCTCCCTTGGCGTTGATGCCCTGGAAACCTGCGACGATGGCCACGTCTCCGAGCGACAGCGCGTTCTGCACGCGGTCGGGCTTCACGGCCTTGATGTGCGCGGCGCCGTAACGGGTGTCGGTGAAGAATCCGGCCTGCTGACCGGTGAACGAATGCGCACGGTCCCCGGCGGCGTGAATGGCCATGGCGAGAAGGCTCATGGAGATGCGCTCACCGGCGGTCATCAGCATGTCCATCTCGCGCTCGGGCGGGTTGGAGTCGATGCTCAGCGCTTGGTCGATCAGGTCGTCGGTCGTGTCTCCCATGGCGGAGACGACCACGGCCACCCTGTTGCCCTTTTTCTTGGTCTCGACGACGCGCTTGGCCACGCGCTTGATCGATTCGGTATCGGCGACCGACGAGCCGCCGTACTTCTGCACGATGAGAGCCACTGCTGTCCTATCTTCTCGCGGAATGCATCTGCGTCAATACTACGCAAGCGGCACGATTATAGGAATTTCGGCACTGCCGCGCACGCGTGCGCCGCCATGCGGACAGGAACGGCCGCGCTGCGGGCGCAGGTATCCGGGCGATGATTCGCGTCGGCGGCGCCGGGACGGGCCGACGCTGGCAGCCTCGTTTATGCTTCGCGGCGACCTGTGAGGGCCCGACCGAGCGTGACCTCGTCGGCGTATTCGAGGTCGCTGCCGACGGGCAGACCGCTGGCGAGCCGGGTGACCTTGATGCCGAGCGGGCTGAGCAGACGACTCAGGTATGTCGTCGTCGCCTCGCCTTCGATGTTGGGGTCGAGTGCGAGGATGACTTCCTTGACCTCGTCAGTCTTGAGGCGGTCGAGAAGCTTGGGGATGTTGAGGTCGGCCGGTCCGACGTTGGCCATCGGATTGATGGCGCCGCCGAGCACATGGTATTGGCCGCGGTATTCACGGGTGCGCTCGATGCTCATCACGTCCTTCGGCTCTTCGACCACGCAGATCACCCCGTGGTCGCGTCTCGGGTCGGCGCATACCGGGCACGGACTGACCTCGCACACGTTTCCGCAGATGTCGCAGAACCGCACTTTTTCCTTGACTTCCGTGATGGCGTCGACCAGCTTGCCCGTCTCCTCGTCGGAGGCCGACAGCAGATAGAAGGCGATGCGCTGCGCCCCTTTTGGGCCGATACCGGGCAGTCCGGCAAATGCGTCGATGAGTCGCTGTATCGCGCCGTCATATGCCAAAGCCATTGGTGTGCTCACTCCGAATCATGTTTGTTGACGTGCTGGATGTTCCTGGGGTTCTTGGGGTCGTCGGGGCCGTATTCCTCCACCGGCTTGACGACTTCGAAGAACTGCTTGACGTCGTCGAGACTCATCGTCTCGGGCGAGCCAAGTGAAACGTCATTCATCGAATATTCGTCGTCTTCCGGCGCCACGGTCGGCATGGGAATGTCCTCCTGCGCATACGGGTCGGCTCCGGCGAACGGATCGGTGTCGTTATACGCAGGGCGGGATGCTCTCTGACCGGCTGCGGCACCGGGAGTCTGCTGCAGATGCGTCGTTCCCGGTTCGACTCCGGGGTTTTCCGGGCGCCCGGGCGCAGCCAAGTCGTCGGAAGACCCTTGGAGAGCTGCCGGGGAGCCTGCGCTTGGCGCGGCGATGCTCGACGAAGCGGAAGCGACTGATGACGGCATGCCAGCCCAGGGGTCTTCCGCGGACATGGACTCCGGCACGGCGGTGGGGCCAGGGTTGGTGCGCTCGGAGTCCTCTCGCGACTGTGACTGCGCATGGGCAACGTTCTGAGGTGTGCCGGGCGCGTCGCCACCGCGTACACCGTCAACGGGCATACTGTTGCCGCCGTCGTTGGCCCACGGGTCGGTGTCGTCGCTCAAATCCGGCACGGCGATGTGTTTCGCGTGATGGCCCTCATCTTGCGGAGCATTCCGTGAAACATCCCGTGAAACATTGTGAGACGCATCGTCAGTCGGTGACCAAGCGTCGCCAGCCCCCGCTTCCGGGAGCGCCCACGGATCCACTGTCGACTGCGCGTCCGCACGCGAGGTATCCTGTGCGACCGCCCGGTTATTGTCGCGGTCATGAGCCACTGTCGCGTCCGGCGCGTCGTGTACGGCTCGATGGACTTCGTCCGTATCGGCCGATGCGGTGTCGCCGCTTTCGGGAGGAGTCTGCGGCTCCTTGGCATTGTTGCCGACGCTCATCGCCCCCAATGATGCGCTGAGACTCGCTTTGACGATCTGGGCACTGATGCGCTGCTGCTCGTCTGCCGGCAGCTGGCCGAACGGCGGCGCGACCTGCCCGTCGGCCATCTTCTTGGTGGGCGCGAGCTGCACTTGGTCGCCGAACGCCTTGCGGGTCTCAGCGCGCATGATCTGCACCACGTTGCGGGTTCCGCCGACTTCCTCACCAGCGACGGCCTTCGCGAAGGCATACTTGCTCAGCGCCTTGTCGAACTTGATCCACAACGTGCCTTTTCCGCCTGGCTCGTGCTGTTCCAAGTGGATGCGCGGCACCTTGCTGCGGTTCACGTACGCGGCGACGTCCGCCGGCAATCCGGCGACCAGTGCATCCCAGCGTTCGTCCGGCGTGCGGTCGTCGCCCTGCGGAGAGGATTGCGCGGCTGTCGGCTCACCGGCCGACGGTACTCGAGCGGCGGACGGTGCTTGAGCGGCGGGAGACGGGGCACCGGCTTGCGCATCCGCTGTTGCAGGCACTTCCGCCATAGTGGGCGTTTCCGTCTGGAGTGCGCGATCAGGTTGGGTGCCGGTGGTTCGGCTCGGTGACGTATTCGTCTGGCTTGTCGCCGATTGGCGAGCGTCCGTCTGCTGGTTGCGAGCGGATCCGATGAATCCTCCCCTGCGCGGAGTCGTCCCGCCTGACCGGCTCTCGGCGATGCCGCCTGTTCGCGCATTCACTCCTGCAGCTCCGCGGCCAGTACCTGCAGAGTCCGCCCCGGGCGCAGTGCCGCCCGCGGCCGACGCGACATCCAGTCCCTCTCGCCCGGCAAGTAAGCGCGCGGCGAGCAATTCGAGCCGCATGCGCGGAGAAATCGCCCCGGTCATAGACCCCAGGGTGGTATTGATGGTTTCTGCCATCGACGTCAACGCACCCAAGCCAAGCGACGACGCCTGCCTACGCAGGTCGTCCATGTCCTCGGCCTCGGCAGCATCGGAAAGCACGCTTTCTGCCTGAGCGCCGCCCAATGTCAGCACCAGCAGATCACGCACCCGCGCCAGCAGATCCTCGACGAACCGACGCGGGTCGAATCCTCCCACCACGACTTTCTGCACCACGCCATACAGCGCTTCGCCGTTACGCGCGATGACGGCGTCCACGGCCTCGCCGATCAGCGCCTCCGGCGTGAAGCCGAGCAGCGCCACGGCGGCGTCGTGGGCGATCACGCCGTCAACCGCGCCGACCATCAACTGATCGAGCACCGACAGAGTGTCACGCACCGAACCGCCGCCGGCGCGCATCGCCAGCTTGAGCACGCCGGGTTCCGGCTTGATGCTTTCCTTGGCGCAAATCTCCTCCAGATACGGTCCCATGACCTCCTGGGGAACCAGCCGGAACGGGTAATGATGGGTACGCGAACGGATGGTGCCGATCACCTTGTCGGGTTCGGTGGTCGCGAAGATGAACATCACATGGTCCGGCGGTTCCTCGACAATCTTCAGCAACGCGTTGAAACCCTGCTGGGTGACCATGTGCGCCTCGTCAAGAATGAAAATCTTATAGCGATCCCGAGCGGGGGCGAATCCGGCGCGCTCTCGCAGTTCACGGGCGTCGTCGACGCCATTGTGACTGGCCGCGTCGATTTCCACCACGTCGATGGAACCTGGACCGCCAGTGGCGAGGTCCTTGCAACTGGCGCATTCCCCGCATGGATGCGAGGTCGGCCCCTTGGCGCAGTTGATGCACCGCGCGAGGATACGCGCGGAACTGGTCTTACCGCAGCCACGCGGCCCGGAAAACAGGTACGCATGCGTGAGCTTGCCGCTGTCGAGGGCCCGCATCAGCGGAACAGTGACCTGATCCTGACCGATGACCCCCTCAAACGTGTCCGGTCGATAACGTCGATACAGTGCAAGTGCCATAAGCTCCAACCTATCGCAACCCGGCTATTTCCGGGTGTCTTTCCCTATTGTCCCCATTACTTGCGCACGCATCGGGGGCTTGCCCAGATGGTGCCGCCGCAGCGACGTTTGCGGACTCGTCAACGTCAATCGTTGGCCTGTCGACCGAAAGACGCCGGACAGGCAGGCTCCGCTCAGGCGGACTCGCCGGTCAGATGAATTCGCCGGTCACCGGGTCACGCCCGTCGCGCTCGATCGCCGCCATGATATGCTCCTCGCTCCGGCTGTCATGCCAGTGGGCGACCGCAGGCGGGACCAATACGCGCAACGCCTTGGCCTGCGCGGTGACGGTCACTGGAAGATGCCCGACGTACTCCCCATCGGCCATCAGCACCGGAGGCTCGTCTCCCTCGTGGGCGCGGGTTATCTCCACCTGGCGCACACGCTTCCAGCTGAATATCTGGCTGGCGAGCAACCTCCCGTTATAGGCGTTGGACAGCGCTTTGGCACATTGGCCGACATTCGGCTTGCAGTTCAGCCACACCAGATCCAGCATTCCGTCATCAAGCAAGGAGTACGGAGACACCTCCAGTCCGCCTCCGATGTACCGTGCATTGGCGACTGTGAGCATAGGGGCGATGATGCCGTGTTCCTCCACCGTGCCGTCCGACAGCGTGGCCTTGACGTGATAGCCGTACTGTTTCATGCGGGCGATCTCCACCAGCACCGCCGCAGCGTATCGCGCTGACCCTCCGGGAAGGCGCGAATGGTTGGCCCGATCGTTGATGCTTGCGTCAAGCCCACAATTAAGCATCCCCGCATAGTATCGGTCGATCAGCCCGTTCACCGGGCGGCCTTCCTCATCCACCACGGGCTCACCGGACTCGCCATGCACCATGCAGGCGATCTCCGTCGAGCGCACGCGTCCCATATCGACATCCAGATAAGTGCCGCATGCGATGGCGCCGACGATGCCTTCCACCGCGGTTTTGACCCGGTTGACGGGCAGTTTCAGACCTCGCGCGAAATCATTGCCCGAACCGACCGCCACAATGCCGAGCGGGATGCCACTGCCGCAGACGGCGTTGGCCCCCAAGGCGATCATGCCGTCGCCGCCTACGACCACCAAGTAGTCGTATAGGGCGCGGTTCTCGCGAGCGGCCGTCAGCGAATCATCAAAGCTGGTGCCGGTCAGATCCATTACGTCGAATCCATGCCGCTGTCCGGCTTCGGCCAGCATCGTGAATACCTGTTCGCCCACGACGGCACCCCACCCCTTGTTTGAAACGGGATTGCCGATCAACGCCACCATTGTCTTCGCTTCGCCCATACGTCAAACATAATGCATCAACGGCATTCCCCGCCAGTACAGGCTCCGCAATCGGTCTCGGCATCGGCATCAATGCTGTCCGCCCACACCCGCCGCGAGTGGCCCCATCGACTATTCACAGCTGATGGGCCCGGCGCGGGAACGCTGGCTGACACGTGACATGAATGGCAGGCGCAGCGGCACGGACACCGTCACGACGATGTCATCTCCCTCGACGGCGCACGACTCCAGTTGCGCGTCATTCTCTGCCGCGGCACGCCACCCTACGGCACACGGATCGGATGCGCCACCAGACCAGTACGCCGACGCCGCCGACAATGCCGTGGCATCGGCAGCGCTCCGCGCACGCGACCGGCAGAGCAGCGCGCCTCCGACCGACGCGACGGTCGCTATCAGTGCGGCCGCGAGCGCGATCAGCATCACGCAGGCCATCGTTCCCGACCCTTCATCGGATTGCATCAGCCGCGAGCAATAGGCTCGCACGGGCGATGGTCTCCTAGGTTGAATTCGTTGCACCATCGTGTTTTCCTTTCGTCGCTATTCCACCGCATCAGAGGCAAGCTGCGCAGGGGAAGCTTGACCACCCCAGTAGCTGCGCGACAGCCTCCGCCAGCGGGAGGGCAAGACGGCACAGTCGCTCCGCGACAGCCCTCCGGGCCCTGCAATTACAGACATGCTACGCATGCCGCCCATTGGATTCACTGACGTTCACCCCTCGCCTACAAACAGCTCTGCTGTTTGCTCACGGCTCGGCCCGCCAGCGAGGGCAAGACGGACTTAGGCATCACCGCCATCCTGTGGCCGAGCCGGTTACTTTGACGGGTAGAACGCCGAATGGATCCGGCAGCACGGGGCATTGCGCCGTCACGCGTATCGAATGGCCATCATCAGCGACCGACACCACTGCGCCTTCGCCCGCGATGCCACTCGCCACGGCGTTGACGGACATCCCCGCTCCCGATAGGCCGCCTTCCCTCGTCACCAGTTCGCGAACTACGGCCGACGCGGCATCCTGGCATCGCATGGACACCGTGACCGTTCTCGTCAGGCAGAGCAACACCATCGCCACCATGGCCACAGCGGGAAGCACCACCGCGAACTCCGCAGTGGCGGCTCCACTGTCAGCATGTGACATCGTCGCCATCGTGAATGCCCGTCATCCCACACTCAACGACTTCTTGACGATGTTGGTCAGCAACGTCTTGATGGTGTCCGATTTGAGCAAAGCGACCAGAACGGCCGCGAAGCCCGTGGCTGCGACCAGCACCACCGCGTACTCCGCGGTGGTGGCCCCTTCCTCTGGCTCCGCGCTCAACGTGCGCAGCCGTGCATCCAACAGGCAAATGCCCCGCCGCGCCGACGCCCCCATGTTGCCCACCGTACGTGTCATCGCCGCAATAGGCCCGGTACGTCCGTCAATGGCAATCATCGTCTCCTCGATATTCATGACAATCCTTTCTCGACTGGCCTTGCCCAACTACAAGGCACTTTCCACTGTGCCTCATCAGGCCCGCCCACCATCGGGTTTTCGGGCAATGTGGTCGAAGGCTGCCGAGTTATCCACAATGCGGCGTGTCATCCACACATTATGTGGATGACGGACGGCCGTGCAGCATTCTTCACCGACCATCGGGTGGCGTCGCCACCAAGTTCATCCCACGAACGCCATCACCGAGGGGAGTATGCCTAGAAACACGAACGCCGGCAGCATGCACAATCCCGTGGGCAGCAGCAGTTTCACCGACAGAGACGCCGACTCCTGCTCGATCGCGGTTCGCTCGCCTTCCATCCATTGCTCCGAAGCCGTCGTCAGAGGGCCGATCGGCGAAACACCACGAGTCCACGATGGCTCCAACACGCCACGAAGGATTGCCGAAGTCTCCGCATAATCACCGAAATCGGCGGCATTCCAAGCATCCTTCCATGACGATCCGCGGTGCAGAGCGTCCGCAACCGCACACAGCCCGCCGCCAAGAGCCCCTCCGACAGCCTCACCCACACCCTCCAGAGAACGCGTGACGGACATGCCTGACCGCAGCGACACCGACAACAGTCCAATCAGCAACGGCAACGACACAGCAGCAACCCCTTCTCCCGC
The DNA here is from genome assembly GCF_001025135.1 of Bifidobacterium bifidum ATCC 29521 = JCM 1255 = DSM 20456. Classification (NCBI taxonomy): domain Bacteria; kingdom Bacillati; phylum Actinomycetota; class Actinomycetes; order Bifidobacteriales; family Bifidobacteriaceae; genus Bifidobacterium; species Bifidobacterium bifidum. The sequence continues at coordinate 2,089,183 of NZ_AP012323.1, forward strand.
AACATCGGACGGCACGCCAGTCAAGCGGCCCGACCGTGCCGAGTCCGGCCATATCATCAATGCCATCAACACCATGACGGCGCACGCCATCGCGTTCCACATCACCCCACCCCTTAATGTTCATGACGGCAATCAGACGGTATCAATGTTCGTACCGGTGTTCCGCATCATCGATGACATCCACAGCAGTCCCAGCGCGTAGCCTGCGCCGCCCACCGCCAGGCACGCATTGCCCTGCGCGGAGCCGAACAGTACCTGCACCGGGCGAGCGCCCAGCAGCTCTCCCAAACCTATGGTGACCAACGGCAACGCGCCCAACAGCGCCGCCGTCGCGCGCGGAACCGCGAAAGCACTGCGTCGGGAATCATGCAACAGCCTGGAAATCCGATGGTTCTCGCCGACCACATCCAGACAATCGGCAAGGGAGCATCCTGACCGCTCGCACATCGCACAGGCCACGGCGAGTTCGAAGGCGACATGTTCGGCCTGGGCGGCGCTCTCCCCCGGCATTCGCTGTCGCATCAGCAGCCGTTTCAACCGGCTTGCGGTCAACGGCACCCCTGCGAATCCGCTCCCGTCGACATCGGCAAGAACACCTGAGATCATGCCGCCGGCCCGAACAGACGAACTCATATGCGCGATCACGCCGGACAGCCCCATCACACGGCCATTACGGACGGCATCACCGGCACCGGTCTTTCGCCCTGCTCGCGGCACCCTCGAAGAGACCGGCAACAGGGCACGGCCGCGAGGGGCATACGGCCACAGCATCCATGCCAGCACGACCATCAGCGCGACGCATCGCGGCAACCCACCCACGCTCATATGTCTCACCTCACATGCCTCATTCACATGATCCACCTCACATGCCCCATCGCCCGGTGAAATCATGCCAGCGCGGGCATGGCATCATGGCGCCCTCACCGTCCCACAACGCCACCACGTCGCCGGACAACACTCCGTCGCGCATGCCGAGGCACCCGATCTGGGCGATTCTCCGGCGACCATGATGCCGCTCAAGATGCAGCATCACGTCGAACGCCCCCTCCGCCAGCATCGTCAACGTATGCGCGTCAAGGCCGGCCAGCATGCCCAGCGCGATCAATCGCGCCGGCACCCGGTCAATGCCATCTGCGTGCAATGTGGTCATACCGCCAAGGTGGCCCGAATTGAACGCGCGCAGCAGATCGGCGATTTCCTCGCCACGGCATTCGCCCAGTACCACCCGATCCGGTCTCATGCGCAGGGTCGCCTTGACCAGCTCCGGCAGTCCTACGGCTCCGGCGCCTTCCACATTCGCCCCTCTCACCACCATCGACACATGGTTGCCGCGTCCGAGATCCCCCAATTCCCGAACCTCCTCAACGGTGACGATACGGTCCAATGAATCGCATTCCGCAAGCAGCGCTTTCAGCAGCGTGGTTTTGCCGCTGCCCGTGCCGCCGCTAATCAGCACTCGAGCCCGGTTCTTCACCAGATTCCGCAGCAACGTCAGCCAGTCCGGCGGGAACATCCCAGCATCACGCAATCCGGTCAATCCAAGCAACCGCCGATCCGGAAAACGAATCGTCACCGCCGCGCCCTGCGCGACCAGTGGCGCGATCACCGCGTGCACGCGAATCCCGTCCTCGCTCGACGCGTCCGCAATCGGGCAGGCGTCGTCAAGACGCCGTCCCAATTGCGCACACAGCCGCACCGCATATTCACGCACTATTCGCGGCGTGCGCAACGGCATAGGCAACCGGCACTCCGTCATTCCTCCGCCTCGGTCCGCCCACACCCTTCCCTCGCAGGTGATCGCGACATCGGTGACCGTTGGATCGCGTGCCAGCGCATCCAACGGCCCAAATTCAATCATGGGACATCACCTCCCAACCCCGTCTCGATGACACCGACGACTGCATCCACCGCCTTGCGGCTGCTCTTGCCGATAGCCCGGATGCCCAGCCCCTCCAGCACATCGCCATGCAGCCCGCGGTCCGGAGCCACCACCCCGGCCAGCTCCTCATGCAGATACTCCGATGCCTCGTGCGCGTCGACCACGCCGCCGCGGCGCGACAGTCCGCGGGGCACGACACCGACCATAATCGGGCGCGACTCCCCTTGCCGTATCATCATCGCCCTCGCCGCCCGAGCACGCGCCAGACCGAGCACCGTCAGCTCGGCCAATACCACCTGACGGCACTGTCGCAGCATCGGCAGCGAATGCAACGCGCTCGGAGCCCCGATATCGACGACCACCACATCATTGGCCTGCGCCAGCGCCTCAAGTACGGCAGAGACCGTCCATGGCTCAGGATCCGAACCGTTCCAAGGTTGACTGGCGAGCACCCCCACGCGCTCCCATTGCGGCAACTCGCCATTCAGCGCCGCACCTTCCGTTTTCCCGAGTGGTATATCGACTGTTTGAAATCGCAGGCCCGGCTCGTTTTCGATGCCCAGCAGCACGTCGATGCCTCCGGCCGCGAAATCGCAGTCGACCAGTGCGCACTGCAACTTGCGCTGGGCCAAGCGCCATGCGACCATCGCCGCGAACACGCTGGTTCCCGCTCCCCCGGACGCGGAAGAGAACACCACTGTATTACGGCATCCTGCATGCGTCAGCGTGCCGATCGACTGATTGCCGTCCACGGATGAGACTGGGCTCGGGCATACGACTCGCGGCATGGTCATGGGCTTGCGCGCACGCATCCGATGGCTTGCAGCATCCGAGTCAAGCCGAGAAACCTGCGCAGCCGGCCTTCGCCAAGCATCCGGGGAGGCCCGGCGAGGCGGCATGGGAACCTGCCGCGACGCTGCTGCACCCGGCGGAGCGGCGGCGCCAATCTTCTGAACTGTAACGTTGTGTGTCATATTCCGATTGAAACGAATAGCGCCGCAGCGGCGCAACGTGAGGCGACAATGTGGTCGAAGGCCCGCGACTTATCCACATCACGGCGTGTTATCCACAGTTTTTGTGGACAGACGACGCCTAGATGGGCATATTCGCGTGATATGGAACCGTCTCCACTTAGCATCCAGTCGAAAACACCCGGCAGCGGAGTCGGGAAGAATCCGAGCCAACCTCTCTGCAACCTTCGCCCGTGCGCATCTCGCCGAACGTCGCATACCCCGCGCTCACGAACGCCCATCGCGCCTCCGATCAGCTCTGCCGGTCAGTCGGTCACGGCAAACATTGACCAGAACCCACCCGTCATAACCACCGGCGTGCCACACCAGAGGAAAAACACACAAAAATTGCATTGTGTGGCTTTTCCGCAGGCCTCACAATGAAATGTGAACCCTCACATCGCATGGTGTGGTACAGCATAAATCATGAGAACCGCCATTTTCCAACAATCCCAGAAGCACCCCAATATCCTCCCCGGCCACACCAGCCCCAAAACCGCATAAAATCACGTGGTGTGGTACAGCCCGCCGCCAACTGCCGTCCGCCACCACCATCGCCACCACAACACGGGCCGAAATCGCCGCAATCCGCGATTCGGCGAAAAATATCGTTTCGAAGGCCAAAGCCCGGTGATTGCGAGTTCGGCGCCAGAAAAGGCCGGGCCGAACGATCACGCTGCCCCATCAACACACCGGCAATACACCCGGGTAAGACACACTTTTGACCACTTAACCCAATGATTGCACACAGGAAGTCACGCGGAACAGCAGGAGCCAACAGTCCGAACCCCAACCCGAGCCAAGCCCACCCTCGCCATTAGACCGCCGCACATGGAAAAACCCGCCGGAGCGGGTTTTTCCTGCAAGTCCATCTTGAGCAGATCGCTGCACAACCTCATCGTCGTAACGGTAAGTCTTTCCATTGCCCGTTCAACGTAACAGTCCTTCGTGACCATACACTATTGTGGGCCTGCTCTTAAGTTGTCCTTGCACTTCATAATCTAGGCGCAACACCGCGATACCGCAACTCACCCAACTACGTTGTGCGATTTTTTGCGCAAGTGTTCGATACCGCTCAATTATGACGGAAAACTGTCACCTCATGTTCCTATCGGACGGGTTCGTTGTTCACTTGTGTGCGGAACCGACGACCCATCGGCGTGTCGCCGTACCATCACCCGACACCCCATCCGTACGAAAATGGTAAACAACCGCTGAATTTCTTACACGCCGCATAGGAAACTGCCATATTCTCGCATAAAGTTATATACATGGCACAAACATTTGACGCACCTTCAAAGGTTATCCTGCGCAGCCAAATCGCCGAGCACATAGCCGAGACAGACAAACCCGACAAGCGCGAGCCGCAAGCCGGCGAAGAGCCGCTGCCCGCGGATCGCTATTTCGACCGAGAACTCAGCTGGCTGAAGTTCAACCAGCGAGTCCTCGAACTCGCCGAGGACGAAGACCAGCCGCTGCTGGAACGCTGCAATTTCGCCGCGATCTTCGCCTCTAACCTCGATGAATTCTTCATGGTCCGCGTCGCCGGCCTCAAGCGCCGTATCGACACCGGCATCGCCGTCACCGCGGCCAGCGGCCTGAGCCCCCGCCAGCAGCTGCGTGCCATCAGCGAGCAGGCGCACCGCTTGCAGAACGAGCACTCGCACTACGTCACCGAGAAGCTGCTCCCCGCCCTCGCTGACGAGCACATCGTGCTGCTCAGCTGGGACCGGCTCACTACCACCGAGCAGGAACGTCTCTCGCGCTACTACCGCCAGCAGGTCTTCCCCGTGCTCACGCCGCTCGCCGTCGACCCCGCGCACCCGTTCCCCTACATTTCCGGCAACTCGCTGAACCTCGCGGTGCTGGTGGAGAACCCGAACTCCGGCAAATCCCACTTCGCCCGCGTGAAGATCCCCGGCAACATGCCCCGCCTCGTCCCCGTCGACGACCTGACCGACGAGGAGAGCCGCGAGGAGCGCTTCGGGTTCATCACGATGGAGAACCTCATCATCGCGCACCTCGAATCCCTGTTCCCCGGCATGATCATCAAGGAGGCGCGCTCGTTCCGCGTCACCCGCAACGAGGACATCGACGTCGAAGAGGATGACGCCGAGAACCTGCTCAACGCGATGGAGAAGGAGCTGCTGCGCCGCCGCTTCGGACCGCCGATCCGTCTGGAGATCTCCGACGCGACCAGCCCGTTCCTCTCCCAGCTGCTCGCCGACCAGCTCGGCGTCAACCCGGAAGAGGTCTACCGCCTGCCCGCGCCGCTCGACTTCACCGTACTGTTCGAACTGCAGTCGCTCGACCGCCCGGACCTCAAGAACCGCCCGTTCATCCCGACCACGAACCGTCAGATCGCCGAAGTCGAATCGAGTCGCGCACAGGACATCTTCGCCGCGATCCGCGAGCGCGACATCCTGCTGCACCACCCCTACGATTCGTTCTCCACGTCGGTGCAGGCGTTCCTCGCCCAAGCGGCCGCCGACCCGCGCGTGCTGGCCATCAAGCAGACGCTGTACCGCACCAGCTCCAACTCGCCGATCATCGACGCGCTGATCGACGCGGCCCACGCCGGCAAGCAGGTGCTGGCGCTGGTCGAGATCAAGGCGCGCTTCGACGAGGACGCCAACATCGCCTGGGCCCGCAAGCTCGAACGCGCCGGCGTGCACGTCGTCTACGGCATCGTCGGCCTCAAGACCCACTGCAAGCTCATCGAAGTCGTCCGCCAGGAGCAGGACGGCCTCAAGCGCTACTGCCACGTGGGCACCGGCAACTACAACCCGAAGACCGCCCGCCTGTACACGGACCTCGGCCTGCTCACCTGCGACCCGGTGGTCGGTCAGGACCTGACCCGCCTGTTCAACCAGCTGAGCGGCTACGCGCCGAAGTCCAGCTTCCACCGCCTGCTGGTCGCCCCGCGCACCGTGCGTACCGGCCTGATTCAGCGCATCCGCCGCGAGGAGGACGCCGCCAAGGCCGGCAAGGAAGCCTGGATCAAAATCAAGGTCAACTCGCTCGTCGACGAGAAGACCATCGACGCGCTGTACCGCGCCAGCCAGGCCGGCGTCAAGATCGACATCGTCGAGCGCGGCATCTGCGCGCTCAAGCCCGGCGTGCCCGGCATGTCCGACAACATCCGCGTGCGTTCGATCCTCGGCCGGTTCCTGGAGCACAGCCGCATCTACGCCTTCTGCAACTCCGACGGCCCGCAGATCGGCGAAGGCCCCATCTCCGGCCCGGAAGTGTGGATCGGCTCGGCCGACCTGATGCACCGCAACCTCGACCGCCGCGTCGAGGCGCTGGTCCGCGTCACCGCGCCCGAGCAGATCGACGAGCTGATTCGCTATGTGGACCTGCAGATGTCCGACTCCACGGCCTCCTGGCACATGCAGCCCGACGGCACGTACATCCATCATTCGCGCGACGACGAAGGCCGCCCGCTGGTGGACAGCCAGGAATATCTCATCCGCAAGCACCAGCGCCGCCCGCGCACCAACAACTGACATGGCACCCGGCCGGGCGCCCGATAAGGCATCCGGCACGAGCCTCGTGCACCGCATCTTCCGCAAGACAAGCGGCGCACGAGGTACAGTAGGTGCATAAGCCGATGGCCGACCCGCAAGGGCCGGCCATCGTCATTACAGACGAGAAACAACGTAGTCATGCAGCCGGTGAGGCATAATGGAAGGGTGAGTGGTGAGGTGAAAATCGTAGAAGCTGCAGGCGCGGTGCTGTATCGCCGCAATACTGATTTTCAAGAATGGATGAAGTTCTCGGACGACGGGCGGCAGACGTCCGCGGCGTCCCGACTGGCCGACTTCGATACGCTTGAAGTGTGCATCGTGCACCGGCCAAAATACGACGATTGGAGCTGGCCGAAAGGCAAGCTGGAGCTCAACGAGACCCACCGCCATGCGGCGGTACGCGAGGTCAGCGAAGAGACCGGAGTGCCGGTCGCGCTCGGACCGTTCCTCGGCGAAATCGAATACCCACTTGCCGAGGAAGGCAAGAAAACCCGCCGTTCCAAGGATCGAACCGTCGACACGAAGCACATTCTCTTCTGGATGGCAAGGCCGATCGACCCCGAGGACGCCGTGCGGCGGGCCGACGCGTTCGGCCCCGTGCATCGCGCTGACGTGGGCGAGATCGACAGCGTCATGTGGGTGAGCGTGCAGCGCGCGCGGCGTATGCTCACCCATTCGACCGACCGCGATATTCTCGCGTTGTTTGTCGACCGTGTGGAGGAAGGTGCGCTGGACGGCGACATGCTGCTGCTGGTGCGTCACGGCAAGGCCGAGCCCCGCAAGCAGTGGACGGGTACCGACGACAAGCGTCCCATCACGCCGCGCGGAGCGTCGATGGCGTATTCGCTCGACCGTGAGCTCGCCTGCTACAATCCCACGCGGCTGGTCACCTCGCCGTGGCTGCGCTGCCAGCAGACCATACAGATGCTGTCATGGCAGACCGGATTGCCGCTGCATACGGCCGAACCGCTCACCGAGGACGCGGTCGCCGCCGATCCGGAAGCGGCGTGGCAGTGCTTCCACAAGGAGCTGAAAAATACGTTGCAGCGTCACAGTGCGACCGCAGTCTGCATGCATCGTCCGGTCATCGGCGGTATTTTCGGGCATCTGCGCGAACTGTGCGCGACGAAATCGCTGATGAAACGGCTGATTCCGTCCTCGCCGTACATGCCGACCGGCACCGCCATCGCGCTGTTCGTGGTACCCTGCGGTGACACCGTTTCCATCATCGACATTCAGAAGGTCACGCCACTTGTCTACTAGCATGCATCTTGGTTCAGGCTCCGTCGTTCCCAGCCGCACGGAATTCACGCCGACCGGCTCGCCGCGGCCATCGCGCCCCGGGCAGATCGACCCCGGTCTCATCGAGGGCATCGCCGGAGGCGCCGATCCCAGCGTGGTCAGCGAAATGAGTCACGCATCGGCGGCCGCTCTGCTCGACCGCGTGCATCACTCCGCTGATCCGCAGGTTGTGGAACGGGTGCTGACGCTGGTCGACCGCGAAGGCGTGGACATGATCGCCGAACTGTGGAGCCGGTCGGAACCCGACTCGCTGCCGGGCATCATGTGGCGGCTGTACACGTTGCGCTCATGGATGCGGCGCGACCGCGATCTGATCTCGCGGCTGTGGCGGCTCGGCGAACCGGTGGCGACCGCCGCGTCGGCCATCGCAGGCGTCGACCAGGCACCCACCGAAGCGGACATCACACATACGGCAGATTCGATTCTCGCAGGCGCGTTCACCGGCGATTTCGCCGTGGCTCTGGAGAGGGCGAGCGCGTTCGTCGACGTGGTGGCGCAGGGATTGCGCGTCGAAGCGCGGCACATGGTGCGGCAGGCCGAGGCCAAGGCCGGCTCCGAAACCGCGACCGCCGCAGACCTGGCCGAAGCCCATGTCATGCGCTCCCGCAGCGCCAAGCTGATGCACACCGCCGGCAATCTCATCGCCACGTCCAAGGATTTCCGCCACGGAGCGCAGCTGTGGCGTCGCGGCAAACTGGACTGAGCCGGCGCAACACGCGGACAGCGTAACAGGGCAAACCCGGATATACTGATATCCGCGTCGGGCCATGCATAGCCCCGGGCTCCATTTTTTGCCGCTGCGAGCGGCCTTTGCGCCGACAGGCGCTTTCGTGGTTCGGCGCATTCTCTTTTTCTTTCTCACCCCGTTGAATCCGCAACACGCTACTGCTGATGGGACGAGACGTACAGCAGACAGCGGAAACCGTAGGCGAGTACAAGCCAACCGACGAGCCAGAAAGACCGTAGCCCGCAGGCCATCCTCAACTGCAGGCCCGGAGGGCTGTCGCGCAGAGGCTGTGCCAGCGGGTCCCGCGTTTAGTCGGCGGGGTGTATGTGGATGATGCGGGGGATGAGCCGCTCAATGATGTCGTGGTGGTGGAGAACAGCACGGTCTTTCCGGCTCCGGCGAACGAACGCAGCACATCGGCGATCACGGCGGACAGGATGTAGCCGACCACGTCCGGCAACCCCTGCAGCGAATAGTACGGCAGCAGCGCATCCCACGAGAAGCCGTGGGCGATGTACTGCGGCACATAATTCAGCCCCCGTCGCGCTCATGGAGTCCTCGGCACCCCATTCACCCTACGCATCGTCGGTGGCCAGCAGACCGATCGGCGACAGCTCGACTATACGGAACTGGGCATGTGGCGGAATTTCACCCACTGCGGCGTGCTGTACGCGCATGTGCCGGAGGTCGATCCGCTCACGTCGCCGCCTGCGCCACGGGATGCCGCAGGCGCCACGGCGGAGCCAGCAACGGCGGCTGATCCCGACATGTCGGCCGAAGCGGTGCGCACCCGCATCGAGGCCGCCCGTATCAAGGCGGAAAACGAACTCATCGACTACATCCGATCCCACGCGGACGCCATAGGTTTCCCCGGCGAGCTGGGAGTCAGCCGCGCCGTCAACGGCATCTGTCTGCGAGTGCTCACCACACGCGGTAATGGCGCCTTCGACCTGATCAAAGACGTGTCGGATTTCGTCGTCGCGTAAAATCGCGCTCTCAAAACTCGCAGATACAGCATGAATATACGCAAAAAGTGCTTGTATCCGCGAGTTTTGAGAGCGTCCCTGACGCTATTGCCGCACCAACGGCGGCATCGGCCGCCACTTCGGGTCGTGCATCAGCTTGTGCGAGTCCCGCCATCCCTTGGCGATCTGCACCAGCCCGGTGCGCACGTGCTCGCGGTCGACCGCGACCAGGCGAATAACCTCTTTCGCCACCGTGGCGGCCGTTCCCAGGGCGAACAGCACTGGCCGGTAGTCGCCGTGCACCATGAAGTACCGGGCCATGTACCCGCGGTTGCGCAGGATGTGGTACCGGTTCATGTCCGAGGTGGAGTTCAGCTGCCGCAATCCGGCGATGTCCCAGTTGCTGATGTCGCGCGTGCGCCGCATCACCACGTCGGGCACCACAATCGAGTTGGTGACCTTGCTGGCCAGATACCCGTACATCGTGTCGTCCCAGTAGATGAAGAACCGCGGGTCGGGGAGCCCGATCTTCTCCACGATGCGCCTGCGGAACAGCCCGCCCTCGAAGCACAGCGTGTTCATCACGCGGTACCCGGCGGAGCCGAATGCGGCCGGCGCGATCGGGTTCGGGATGCCCAGCGGCACGATGAAGTTGTACTGCCAGTAGAACGGCCCGCCGTCGAAATCGAGCTTGCCGCCCTGGATCACGTCATGGTCGCGACCCCATTTCGCGAGCTTCTCGATGCCGTCAGGCAGTACGGCGACGTCGTCGTCCATCACCCAGAACCATTCCGCCCCGAGATCGTACGCGACTTTTACTCCGACGGAAAACCCACCGGCACCGCCAAGATTGTCGGTTTGCGGAGCGTACACCACACGGCTCGTGCCACCTTTGCGGTCGGCGTCCGTCGTCCCCCACAGACCGTCGGCCTTCTCCCGGAATTCGTCGACCATGTCCTGCGTCTCGTCGGAGTGTTCGTTGTCGACGATGACGATGCGCCATGGCGCGACCGTCAGCTGCGCGAATGAGGCCAGGAGTTCCTCCAGCAACTGCTGGCGCTTATATGTCACCACGATGATGGCGAGCTTGTCGAACACCGCACGGGCATCACAGGTGTGCTCGACCGTGGCTTCCCCAGTTTTGTCGTTCCTGCAAGTCATACCTTTCATTGTGACACCGTTTATGTGAAGGAAAGTGATAGTCACAGGATTGCCACCAGACAACGCCATAATGTCATGCCGATGTTTCCGGCCGTGCAGCTACCGTTCAGAGAGTATGGAGGTGGGTCATGAGGGCGGCACCGCCCGGCGCGTGGTCAGTCGCCGGAGCTGCTTTCACCGGCGCTGCCGTCGCCGCTGCTCGACCCGCTGCCGTCGGACGAGTCCGGGGCCGGCTCGCCGGGCGCCTGCCCGCGCGTGACCGTCACCGTGTTCTCGGAGCCATCCCTCCACATAATCCAGTCCACGGCCGTATGGTCGTAGTCGTCCGCGTCATCGCCCGACGGGGTCAACGTGTAGCTGCCGACCGTCTCGCCCTTCTCGTCGACGATGATGTTCTCGTCCGTGGTTTTGACGTAGAACTGCTTCAGCAGATAGTTGGCTCCTTCGAACTCACCGGAGTTCAGCATCAGGCGGGCCCACCGCCCGCCGTCCAGCACCTCGGTGACCTTCAGGTCGCGCGAGAGGATAAACACACGCTTGCTGTCGCTCGACTCATCCCACTGGAAATACAGGGAACCGTCCGAGAACTGGCCGAAGTCCGTGAAGTTCACGTACTGGTCATCCTTCGTGTTGATGTTCAGCAGGTCGGTGACTTTTTTGGTCTTGCCCGTGCCTGCATCCAGAATCAGCAGCTTGTTGCCGTTATAGCTTTCAGAGGGATTGAGCACGTACTGATTCGCGCCGAACCGATACAGGCCCTGCAAGTCGCATCGGTAGGTGTCGCCAGGCGAGCAGTAGTCCGAAGGAAGCTTCACGATTTCCTTGTTGCTGTCGATGGAATACAGGTGGTATGCGCTGTCCTTGACCACATATGTGTCGAACACGTGGTAATCGTCCACATCGACTTCAGTAGTGTTCAACGACTGGTATCCGCCGCTGTCCTTGCTGATGCTCACGCTGTCCTTGAACGTCTGCAAGGTCTCGGCCTGCTTCGCGCCGCCGCTCAATCCCATGATCTGCTTGTGGCCGATTTCGACCTCACGCTGATCGTCGTTGACAGTCCTCTTCTCTGTCGTCTTCCAGCTTTTCTCGATGGCGACGCGATTGTTGGATTGCGCGAGCACATCGAATTCGTAATCCTGCTGCAGGTTGATCAGATTGTCTTCCTCGGTGCGCAGATCGATACGATCGGACAATTCGCCGGATTTCAAATCGACCTGATGGGCGAACAGGTGCACGGTTTCCGGCGTGGTGCCGACCGCCTTGGTCTTGACCGCGTAGATCACGAACACGGCCGGGTTGGGACCGTATGTGGCGGCGACGACCGGATCGGAGTACATCTTCTCCCCGGATTTCAGAGCCGAGAAGTAGATCACCTTCGATTCGTCCATTGCCGGCGTCCAGACGCCGAACGCATATTGCCCGTCATCGGCGGATTGGCTGGAACTGCCATAGTCGGAATCGCTGCTGGAGCTCGCATCGCCGTTGGCGCAGGGCATTACGTCGGAAAGCACTGCGCCGCCGTCCCACCCCCAGTCGGAGGTGTCGTAGTTGCAGACGAAGTTGGTCATGGTGACTTCGCTGACCGCTTTTTGCCTTCGATCTGCGTCGGGGATTGCTTTTGCGTTTTCTTCGGCGTTGCATCAGTCGTGTCGCTGGTCTGCACGGGGCCCGCGGCCGCGTTCTTCTTGCCGTGAAGGATGAGGAATGCGGCAACTCCGCCGACGACGATCGCCACGACGACGATGGCCGCGATGATGGCGATGATGATCTTGCGCTTCTTGCGTTGCGCGGGCGTAAGTGGTGGCTTCTTGCCGGGTTGGGATTGCGACCCGGGCTGACCTTGGGGTGCGCTGCCGCCGTTATCCGCGGGGCCCGCTGGCTGCGGGACAGGCGGCAACGTCCCCGTACCGGGTACTGTGTTCGGAGCGAAGCCGGACGCGGCTGTACCAGGTTGAGGCATCTGCGCCCCGCTACCGGGCGCTGCGGCGGCACCGCTTGCGACCGGAATGCCGCAGTATGTGCAGAACGCCGATCCCGCTGGAATTTCATTACCGCATCGAGCGCATCTGGCCATCATCATCCCCTGTCTCTTCGTTACGACAATCATAACCAATTCGAGGGATTTTGAAAGGCCGCGAAGCCCTGCGGCCGGGCGCGATGTCACGCGGTCTGGGCTATGATGAAGGCGCAACCGAACGGGAGCCGCAAGGCTGAGAGGAAGCGACGCTTCGACCGTCAACTTGATGCGGGTAATGCCGCCGTAGGGACGAGTTGTCCAGTCGCAGCGCAGCAACAATCGGCATCCGCCAACCGATGGCGGACGGTTCCCAGCCAAACGCACCGGGCATCCCGGCATATAACAGAACAGGCATAACGAAAAAACGCATGATTCGGGTCATGGAGGGGCGCACCACCTCACAGGGTACGGCTTGCTCCAGCGACCCGTTTTTCATATCGGCGGACGCCGGCGTGCCCGATCGGAGATCGACCGGCAACGGCCGGCAGTGCAATGTCGCCGATATGGGAATCACGCCAGCGACCGAGGAGGGACACATGATCATCAACGGGCAGCAGGAGGACATCGCCACGCCGCTCAGCGTCGACGAGCTCATCGCGCGCAAGGGCCTTAACGCGGGACGCGTGGCGGTCGAGGTGAACGGTGCCATCGTGCCGCGCGACAAGCGCGCACAGACCATGCTGAGCGGCACCGACACCGTCGAAATCGTCACGTTCGTGCAGGGCGGCTGAGAGCCCGGCAAACACGCGGCAAGGCATCGGCACGGGCTCATGCCGATGCCGGCCAGCGAACCGCACTCCGACCCGAATACCGCACGCATCAAGCGTCATATACCTCAAAGAAAGGTACCATCATGACCATCGCATCAACCACACCGGCCGCCCAATCGGACGACCCGGTGCTCGACGAACTCATCGGCACGGCGACGAACACCGCGCTGCTCCCCGAACCGGACGCGCACGCCTACGACGACATCGCGACCGGCGACGCCGACCCGCTGGTGCTCGGCGGGCACAAGTTCACCAGCCGCTTCATCCTCGGCTCGGGGCGCTACGACCTGAACCTCATCAAGGCGACCATAGAGAACGCCGGCACGCAGATCGTGACGATGGCGTTGCGTCGCTGCCGCACGACCGAGAACAACCTGCTCGACTACATCCCCAAGGGCATCACGATGCTGCCGAACACGTCCGGCGCGCGTAACGCGGAGGAGGCCGTGCGCATTGCGCGTCTCGCCCGCGAGGTCTGCCAGACGGACTTCGTCAAGGTCGAGATCGAGCACGAGACGAAGTACCTGCTGCCCGACAACGAGGAGACGATTCGCGCCACCGAGATGCTCGCCAAGGAGGGCTTCGTGGTGATGCCGTACATGTTCCCCGATCCGATCGCGGCCAAGCGGCTTGAGGAGGCCGGCGCCGCCTGCGTGATGCCGCTCGGCTCGCTTATCGGCTCCAACAAGGGACTGCGCATGCGCGACTTCATCGAGGTTATCATCGCGAACACGCACGTGCCGGTGATCATCGACGCGGGCATCGGGCGTCCCAGCCAGGCCGCCGAGGCCATGGAGATGGGCGCGGACGCGGTGATGGCGTACACGGCCATCGCGAGCGCCGGCAACATCCCGCTGATGGCCCGCGCGTTCAAGCACGCCATCGAATCCGGCCGCGAGGCATACCTGTCCGGCCTGGGCACGGTGACGGAGGGCCACGCCGTGCCGTCCAGCCCGACGAACGCCGCCGACTACCTGCACTGAGCCACCCGTACTGAGTCGCCTACTCACGTCGCCGCCCGGCAGCGTGCACCCATACGTGGAGCACGATGCCGGGTGTACCTTAATCTCGCGATGACGCCCAGCCCCGCGGCCCGAGACCACGCAATCACAGGTCAACGGCCATCGCCAGCTCCAGGTCGTCGTCCAGTTCCTCGACATCGAAGTCGAGCTTCCTGAGCACGTCGTCATTGGGAACATCGCCAAGGGGCGCATCATCACCGTCGCCGGGGCCCATGTCACCGGGATCGTCATCAGGGCGCATCAGCATCGATTCCACGACCTCATCATATTGATCCGGATTGCCGCGGAACAACGCCAAAGCGCACCCCCGCGCCAGGCGCTCATCCGGGAACCGTGCCAATACGATGTTCGCCAAGGACTCGCCCAAATGTGCCTTCGCGTTCATTTCCTCCTCGCTCAGCTTGTCGAGACGTTTCTGCATGCGGCGTGTGAGACGCTGTATGTCCGCATCGGACGTACTGTAAAGCGTGCCGTCCGTCGCGTAGTCGTCATCAAGTCCCCGTGAGAATTCATCGAATCCGTTCATGAACGCGATTATCGGCAATGACAGCAGACCGAACCGGACGAGCGTCTCCGTAAGCAGTTCCAGCTGCTCGACGCCTCGGTCGAACCGCTTGCGGTCTCGCCGCTCGAATCCGAGGATAAGGTCATGGGCCATCACGTCGCCCATCAGCGAGTATGCCAGATCGTTCAGGAACGCCACATCCTGCCATAGTGGTTCTCCCGGCACATCCCGATTGTGTTCCAGCGCGAGCATGCGGTCATCGACATCTATTGGTTCATCGTCCCACATCTTCTCGTATGCATCAATCAGCCGGACGACATCGTACATGTATCGCCGCTCGCATTTCAGCAGATCCAGCCTATCCTCCATGTCGATGCGGGCGCAGCTCTCGCAGTCGCACAGCGACTCGTCGCCCACCTCGGCATATCCGCGAACGCCATCTCGCTTCGACGAGCATCCGCCCGCGTCGCGATCTGCCGTCGCAATCTCTCCGACAGCCGGTTCCTCATCGTCATGACGACCCATATACTCACTCATCCACTGATTGCCATGCAGCTCGTATTCCGCATCGGCCTGCGCCCGCCGCTCGTGCAGATAGTCGACCACGCGCCGATACCGCATGTCCGGCGCCGCACCGAAGCGCAACACGTCTCCGTCCTCGCGCAGCATGCACATGCCGATGCCGGGGTACAGCAGCAGCATCCGAGCGATGTCGAGGCTGCGCCGCTCATCGGCACCCCAATTGAGCAGGGTGTATGCCGCCAGCCGGTGCATCTGCGTCGAATGCTCCTCCATGGCGAGCCCGCGCTGCTTGCGGTTGCCGAACCGCTTCCTGCCGCGAGGCCGTCGCATCAGTTCCTCGACGGTCGTCATACGAATCAGCGACGGCATGTAATCGGACGGGTCGTCGCGAAACAGAGCCAGCGTGGAATCGTTCAGCAGCTCGTACAGCCACACCGAGATGCCGTACTTGCGCACCGTTTCGGAGCAGCCGTGAAGAAACCTCCGGCACTCGCCCACCAGCCGCCCGTTGAATGACATCGCCGCCGCGCACAGGTTCGTCGTCCAGCTGCCGCACGCGAACACGTCGCGCGCCAGCGCGTACAGCCGGTGATCCCATGGCGTGGGCGTGCCGTCCCTGTCATAGTCTTCGCACACCTTGCGCATAGTCTCCGGAGAGACGAGTTCCTCGAATCGCCGCTCCAACTTGTTGATAGCCTGCAGAAATCCGATGGTATCCATCGAGAATGATGTCGCCATGATCGCTCCTTTTCGTATGCGCCATTGCCGTCACGGTCCCTCCGCGTCCTCGCGCATAGGCACACCATGGCACACCCAAGGCTCCCGGCGCCACCCACCCTCGAAAATCTGTGGATAAGTGGATAACTCACCCCTTATCCACAGTTGTCCACATTGCCGGCGGAACCGGCCAGCCCGGCCATCAGACCGGTGAAACCATACGAAAATGCCAGAATGGAACACCACGCGCATAATCGACTTCCACTATCATGGCTAGCGGAAGTCGATTACATGCCGCAGGCCGTCACACCAGATCAGGCATCAAAGGGAAGAGACAACGAACGAAAACAAACGCACCGTGACGATTCTCATACCCTGTTACAACGAGGAGGAGTCGCTGCCGATGCTGTTCGCCCGGCTCACCACGCTCTCTGAGAACGCCTAGCTGGCACCGGACGATGACGATCGCATCGACTATCGCTTCCTGTTCGTGGACGACGGGTCGAAGGATTCGACCCGCGACGAAATCCGCGAGTTCGCCAGCAACCGTCAGCCTACGTAAGGTGCCCGCGCGGACACGCACAGCTGTGCCCGCGCGGCCGTCCGTGGCTACATGAATTTCTTCAGATCCACCGGACAGCTCAGGCCATCCTTGATGCTGCTGAGCTTGTCCAGCACACCTCCATTGGAGGAGTCGGTGGAGTTCTTGTTCTCGTCGGCGGGCTTCGATGAGGTCTTGCCGGAGGATTTACCACCGTCGGTGCCGTCGGTGCCGTTCGAGCTGCCGTCACCGTTCGCGGAACCGTCGCTGCCAGTTCCCGCCCACTGGTCCTCCACCGCATCCGGCACATCAGCGCCGCACGTGTCGGTGACCTTGCCGTTGGTGCCCGTGTAGATGCCCTTCTCGTTGATAATCGGCGTGGTGACGACGTCCAGCGTCGACTTCGCCTTCTCCGCCGCCCGCACGGTGAACGCGATGGTCACCGTCTCACCCGGCTTGATGCCCTGGGTCAGACGCAGGTTGATGAACTGGCGGTCCTCCACGGTGCCGTTCGACACCATTTCGCCGGCTTCGTAGGCGAGCGACGTGATCGCGCCGCCTTCGGGCGCCATCAGGAACAGTCGCGGCTGCATCGTGCCCTTCTCCGTATTGCCGGTAATGAACGCCGGCAATGACTTCGCCTGCTCCTCGGTCATCGTGTTCTTCAACCGTACCGTCACCGTGTATTCGTCGCCGAGACCGGCGCTCGCGATGGTCATGGGGTTGGTGGCTCGGGCGGGCGCGTCCACTTCGTCGCTGATGCGGTACGAGTTCGCGGCGAAATCGCTGCCGCACGTCTTCTTGACGGTGATGCTCGGCTCAAGATACCAGCTGAGCTTGCTGGGCTTCGCCTCGGTCACGTAGACGCCGGCCTTCGGCTGTTCCACACTGCCGGGAATCATGCCCGCGACGTTCGCGTCGAAGACCTTGGTCTGGACGAGCGCCGCCAGCTCCTCCTCCTGCGCCATCCACAGCTTGAAATGGCCGTTCGCGGACGTCTGCCGCAGCGCCTTGAGCATCGGCGACAGCGTCGACGTGCCCGCGCCCGAGAACACGTGGGTCATGATCGTCTTCGACGCCTTGTTGGTGTAGGCGTTCTGCTCCTTGTAGATCGGGTGGTCCACGTACAGCTCGTTGAGGAAGAACTTGACCGTGTTCGTGCCGTCCAGTACCTTGCCGTCACTGAGCTTGACCGATCCCGTCGCACCAATCAGCGACTGCAGGAACACGGGGTCAAGCGCGAACACGCCGGCGATCTCCTGGTTCTCATTGCCCGGCTGCGCGAGCCACATGTTCTTCAATGTGACCGCAGCCCGCTGGAAGTTCGGGTTGACGGTGGTCGTCTGCGGGTATTTCCACACCTGGTCGCCGAACACCGCGGCTTCCTTGACGTTCTCGGCATCGTACGGCTGCGTGCCATAGGTGATGTCGGTGGTGGCGATGAAGTCGCCGATCGTGACCTTGCCGTGGTCGGCGGTCACCGGCGCGATGTTGCCGACCATGCCGCCGCCGGACCGCAGCTCGGCCGGATTGTAGATCGCGACCAGGTACGTGCGCTCACCGTTCTCGCCCAGCAGCTGCGGCAGCAGGTTGATCAGCTCGTCGTATTCGTCGAGCATCTTGTCCACGGATTTCAGGCCGGAGACGCCGGTCTTCACCATGGAGGCGATGCTCGAGCTCTTCGGAGGCGCCAGCTTCTCCAGCCGCCGCGTCTCGACTTTGATGTCGGCTCGGGCCTGCTTGACGATGCCCGGCATGGCCGTCACCGCGCTCAGGTCGACGGATTTGTCTTTCATGGAGAAGCCGGACAGCTGCTTGCTCAGGTCCATCAAATCGGTGAACGGCCCGTCCACCAGGTTTCCCATGGCGTCCAGCATCGTGCGCGCGGCGGTGATGTCGTTCCCGTATGCCGTATGGTCGCGCAGGAACGTCCACTGCGACTTGTCCAGTTCGTCGCGCAGCGCCCGCGTGGACGTCACCATCTCACGTGCGGACGTGCCGATGTTACCTCCGCCACCGCAGCCGAGCGCGGTGTTGGCGAGGTTTTCGGAAGCGGAGATGAAGCGGTTCGCCTCCGTGTACAGTTTGAGCGCGGAGATTCCGTAGATGCCGACGACCGACAACACGGCTCCCAGTAGCACGAACACCACATACAGCACGATGCGCCGCGGACGCAGCGCTTGAGACAGGAATTGATGTCCTTTTCGTCCGATGTGCTGGGGGGATCGGCGCATGGGTTAACCTCGTTTGCTTCGTGTTACATTCCGTTTTGTCGCGTCCGTCGTTCCACGCGACGACCATTATCGTTCCGTCGGGTTCGATGGTCTGCCGTCACACCGTCTTTTCGGGCGGACCGGCTCTCGACGCTACGTAATACAACCTCAGATGATACCGTGCGATGCTTACCGCACGCTAAGTCTTCTTTCTGAACCGTTGTATTTCGACGTTTTTTTCACCATTGCCCGGGACCGGAAGGATGGCCCGGCACAACACCCGCGACCTTGTCAGACTGCTTTCAGACTTCATTGAGGGGTATAACAGTATGGAGCAAGATAACATACACATAGCGCGACCATAGTGTTGCCTACGGGATGCCGTGCTTTACGGGGCCTTTCGGGGTTCTTCGGGTGGCGTCCCGGCCACTGTCACGAAAACGCGGGCGCACGGTTGCCATGATCGCAGCCCCCGCTGGGAAGAACTGGAGAAGTACACGCATGTTCGTTCTCAAGAACGCATGGTCATCCATAGTCCGCCGCAAATGGCGCACGCTGTTGACCATGTTCATCGCCATCATCGTCACATTCGGGACATTGTTCGGTTTCTCCGTCCTGCACGCCGATGAATCGGCCACCGATGGCTACAACCCCCAGCTGGTCAGCGCCGTCATCCGCCCGGATGCGAAGACCAAGGCAACCTACAACGGCGCCGATTCTTCCTATACGAAGAACTACCTGGCGTTCGACGCATACGACAACTACGCGTCTGCGCTGCAGGCCGCCGGCCTGACGTACAGCTATGCGCTCACCATCACCGTGCCGGTGCGGCAGAGCGGCGACGTCAAGGCCATCGCCGGCACCGACGACCAGAGCGCCGACAAGACCGGCGGCGAGATGCTGTACCGCAGCTTCTCTTCGCTGGAGGCCGCGCATGAGAACGAGCTCGGCCGGTACAAGATCGTCAAGGGCAAGCAACTGGACTACTCGAGCCAGTCGAAGACAGGCGTGCTGATTTCACAGGCGTTCGCGAAGAAGAACGGCCTGGACGTGGGCGACAAGTTCACCGTCGCGTTCCCGAACGACGCGAAGAAGACCATCGAGCAGACCGTCCGCGGCATTTACGAGTACACGGAGCCGGCCGCCGCGGGGCAGGGTTCGGACGCCAAGCTCGCCAAGGACAACCGCGACAACGTCATCTACACCGCGTACTACACCTTCGCGATGGACGGCCTGTATGCGGCCGACGGCAAAGGCTGGCTGATTCCCGACCTGAACATCTCATTCCTGCTCGACAGCATGTCGACCTATCGGAAGTTCGAGAAAGTCATCAAGAAGGCAAAGCTGCCCGCGAACCATGAGCTCACCTCGCCGACGCTAATCGAGCACGAGAAGCAGATCGCGCCGCTGCGCTCCCTGGCGAGCTCGATGAAGCCTATGCTCGCCGCCCTCTGGATTGTGGGCGCGGTACTGTTGCTGCTTTCGTGGGGATCGAGCCTGCTGGTCGGCCGTCGGCGTGAAATCGGCAACCAGATCGTCATCGGCGTCTCGCGTGGGCGTATCGCCTGGCAGTTCATGCTGGAGACGCTGTTGCTGAACCTTGTCGGATTCGCCGTAGGCATGGTCGTCGGCGCGTTCGCGGTCAAGCCGCTGGCCACGAAGCTCGCCGACGGCAATGCGGTCAGTGTGCCGGGCAACCTGATCTGGACTGTCATCTGGAGCGGTCTCGGCACGATTGTGGTCCTGATGGTGATCGCCATGATCCGCGTGCTGCTGTTCCGTGTCAGGACGCTGTTTGCGGCCCGTTCCTCGAATGAGGTCGAGGTCGTGGATGACGGCGGGACGGACGACACCGCAACAAGCGACAACGCAGCGAACGACAGTGATACGGCAGACGCCGACGATACGGCGGAATCGGCACAGGAGCAGGCATGAACGACACGAACACGAATAAGGCGGACGACATGAACGAGGACGACGTCACACTGACCGGTTCCGAAGGCGAGAACACGGCGGTCGAATCAGACGCGGCAGCCGACGCCACGGCCGACACGGCAACCGAATCCCCGGATGCCGCCGGAGCGAGCGATTCGACGACGGTACCGGACAGCGTGCAGTTCTCCATCGTCTTCGACGACGACGGTGACGACTCCGACGCCATCGTGATCGACGCTGCCGACGCGGAAATCGACACTACCGCGGAAGCCGATACGACGGTCGCGACGGATGGCTCCGCCGAGGAGGCACCGGCCGACGACGAGAAGCCCGGAGATGATACGCAGGATGCCGCCGCGCAGGAGCCGGCCAGCGCCGACAACACCGCCGATAACACCAGTGCCGATACCGGCGATGCTGATACCGGCACCACGGCGGCGGACACCGCCGACGAGAACTTGGATGTGGCAGCGGCCAACGCCAGCAAGGTCAACGAAACACTCAAGCTGAGCACCGGGGGCAAGACGGCCGGTGATGGCCAGAAGAAGACCAGGGCCGGCAGGGTCACCGTGGCATCGGCCAGCGTCGACCCTGCAATGCGTCTGTCATCGCGCATCGACAAGGAGCTCAAGCGCAGCAAGGCGGACAGCATCCGTCTCAAGTCCTACCCGACGTTCTCGATGAACAAGGTCACAGTGACCGACAAGAAGTCCGGCCGTCACGTGCTCGACCGCATGAACCAGGCGTTCTACGCCGGGCATGTGTACTCGGTGCTGCTGCCAGACAACGACCGCGTGCTGCACGAGACCCTGATGGGCGTGATGAGCGGCATCATCCGGCCGCATGACGGCAATGTGATGAACAAAAGCGCGAACCTGCTGGAGCTTGAGCCCGGCGAAGTCCGTGGACATCGACTGGGACTGGTGCCGCAGCAGTATGCGGTACGAGACGACATGAGCGCCGAACGCAACCTGGTGTATGCGATGGATGCCTCCGGGCGCACGTTCCTCAAGCCGAAGCCGGTGATCGCACGCGAGCTGCTGCACAAGGTCCATTTCGATGTGGATACCCCGAACGCTCCGGTTGGCAAGCTGGACGTGGTGGAGCAGCGTCGCGTGGCGATCGCGCGCGCCATCGCCTGCGAGGCCGAGGTGCTGATCGCCGACGAGCCCACGGGCGGGCTGAACGATGACGACAGCGTGGAGATCCTGCAGCTGCTCACGTCGCTCACCCACGGCGACCCCAAACGCTGCGTGATCATCCTCACCGAATCAGAAGCCGTTGCCAACATAGCCGAAACCATCATCAAGCTATAAACGGCCTCATCTGATACGCCCTCGCTGGGTGGGCAGTCCACCGGGCTATCCACCCAGCGGGGGCGCATTGATTCCACCTAGATCATGCGCATGCGGAACCTCGCGGCCAGGGCCGGCACGTCGGGGACACCGTACTGGTCGACCAGATCCAGCCAGCGCCGCTTGTTCGCCTCCCCATAGCGCTCCGCACGCTTGGCGTAGGCTTGCGCGGTCAGGAACTTCGGCGGTATCGACTTGCTGTTGTATTTGTCGGCGACCATCACGATTTCCTGTTCCAGATTGACCGGCATGTAATCGACCGGAGGCAGCGGCAGGTTCTGCGCGATGACCATCTGCTGGGTCAGGCCGACCCCAGTATGATTGCGCGCGAACTGGGCGATGGACTCGTCCACGCCCTGCTCCAGCAAGTACTCGTAGCCGAGCAGGCCATGCAGGATGTAACGTTTCCCGTCGAATTGCAGCGGTTCGCCATCACTGCCGTCGTGCTTGAGCACGCGATACGTGCCGATGTCGTGCAGCAGGCCGCCGATCGTCGCCAGATGCTCGTCGATCAGGCGTTTCGGCACACGGCCACCGGTGATGCCGTCTGACGGCAGGTCGGCTTGTTCAGCTGCCCCGGCGGAATCGTCAAGCGCGTTGCCGCTGCCCTGGCCCAGCTTGTTGGTGAACAGCGCGTTCTGATGGCGGGCGAGCTGGCGGGCGATGGTCGCCACGACAACACAATGCATGTGCACCAGGTCATAGGCGGCCTGGGAGGGGGCGATTTTCTGGTGCAGCTCGTCAATCTGGTCGAGTGTGGGGATATAACTGGTCATACGGCTCATTGTAGCCATCGCGACACGCCGATAACATCACACAATCGCAAGGTGCATTTCCGCAGATCAGCCATTTTCCGGCCTTCATCATAAACAGCGACGTCGATTGTGCTGCGCAATCCGGGCGTGTCGCGCCGGTGAGGAGGAAAAGAGGAGAGCGTTGCGAGCAAGTTACAGATGCCGGGTGCCATCAATCGCCCGATAGACGCCTCTCAGATGGAGCGCACGTGGTATTCGCCGGTACGGTTGGACGCCACGATCATCTGATCGTTCTTCAGCGCCTTCCAGCCATCGGACTCGTTCTGCTCGAAGCCGGAACTCGCCACGACCACACCGGACGGCTTGCCGTCACAGTCCTGCACGTCACGGTACCTCATCACACGGTAATCGTGAGCTTTCTCGCCCTTGCCGTACTCGTCGTAAATCTCGACGATGCGCGGCGACGTCTTCTCGCGGCCGGCGGCGCACAAAGCCACGAGCTGGTCCTGGCTTTGGATCATGCAGTTGTAGCTGGACTTGGGGTACGCCTGACGCAGCTGGCGTACCGCCTGCGCCACGGCCTCGTCCAGCGCGAAGCCGAACGCGATGTATTCGAGGATGACCGAGAAGAAGATCGCGGAGTCGGAACGGCCGCCGGTCGACAGGAACGCACCCTGATTGATCGGGTACGCACGATTGAGCACGATGTTGATGCCGCGGTCGTCGGAGATGTCGCCGTTGTGGATGAAGCTCAGCCCGTTCGCGAAGAACGGCTGCTGGTTCTCCAGAATCAGCGGCAGGTTGGAGCTGGCGAGACGCAGGTGCCACAGGCCACCGCGTGCGGGGTCGTCCGCAAAGTCA
This sequence comes from Bifidobacterium bifidum ATCC 29521 = JCM 1255 = DSM 20456, assembly GCF_001025135.1. Classification (NCBI taxonomy): domain Bacteria; kingdom Bacillati; phylum Actinomycetota; class Actinomycetes; order Bifidobacteriales; family Bifidobacteriaceae; genus Bifidobacterium; species Bifidobacterium bifidum. Next base: position 2,112,973 of record NZ_AP012323.1, read on the forward strand.
CGGAAAATCGGGTCATGGCGGGCGGCCAGTGTGCTCTTGTACAGTTTCGTGCCGGTCTCGGGCTTGCGTACCTCGCCGGCGGCAAACGGCAGCTCAGTGGGGTTCGACAGCAACGCGACACCCCAACCGTCATTGTGGATCTCGCTGAGATCCCGGAAATCCGTCACCTCGTGCATGCCCAGGACGTCGTTGAGGCTCAGGTTGAATCCCGATGTCGCGTATCCCAGTAATCTGCACATGCTTGGTACTGTATCGTGCCGCGGCGGCTGACAAGCGGGCGTGGCTATAGGAGTTCCTTATAGCGTGCGCACGGCCGCGATGCGCACGCGGTCCGGCACCCGGCAGACACATGCCGATACGACCAATACGGCCACACAAACGGCCGATTGACGGGCAAGCGTCGTCATCAGGGAAACTGCCAGAAGAACAAGCGTCCACCTGCCCGCTCGCCAATCGCACAACAGACGAACAGGTATGAAGCAGGTGCCGCCGCGCCAACTCTCAGTCCGCACAGGCGGCCACATATCACCCCGAAGCAGCCAAGTCCGCCCACAGATAGCGCCTGCGCGACCCCGGCCGTGCCATATACCGGTATCATCACCGCACCCAGTGCCATCATTCCCGCAATCAACACCAGCAACGCCGCACGATCCATCAGCCACGTATTCCTGACGGCAGCCACATCAGCCGCAGACATGCCAGGCAGCGACCACGCAATTATCGTCGCAGGCACAAGCGCCGCCAACGTCGCAAGAGGCAGACTCACGCCGGAACCGACCAGCGCAGGCAATCCAACCGTCATGGACGCCAATGGCAGCGTAACAAGCTGCGCGGCCAAACACAGCATCGTCAGCAGTGCCATCCTCGCCGTCTTCATGCAAGCCGGCAGCGTTCGTCATCCATAATTCAGCGACCTGATAATCACGTGCCTGCGTGTCCAATATCTCGCATCCGTTCTGTGTGGTGTCATACGTCAGCAGACCGGACAGCAGGTACGAGGCAATCTCATCGCCGGACAACTGTTCACTGTCTTCAGCGCTGAACAGCCATGCAGTATGATCCGCCGGGGATTCGGACAACTTGGCAGGCGTCACATATCCATTTCGACCAAGTTTCCCAGACAAGTCGGCAGCCGGCTGACCGGCCAAACGCAGACCGTGATGCCATCTCGCCGGTCACAGACAGTAGAGGTCGTCCTTGCGATAACCGGATATGCACCGAACGGCAGTACCAGCGGGACGGCTACCGCGACGGTGGCGCATAGAGCGACTATTGCGCAAACGGGACAGCCGGCAACGGTCCTGTCATGGCTGCGCCATCCGACGACCATCGCCCGTACTGAGGCGGCTGCTGGCGCAAATACGCGGCACCCAGGCCGTAACGCATGGGCGCTTTGCCTCCGCAGTCCATCAGTCCATCAGGAGCGCACGCGAGCCGGCAGTGCGGCCCGTGTGCGTCTACTGCTTAGCGAGTTTCGCCGAATCGTCGACCTTCACGGCATCATTTTTCGTCGCGTCGACCTTCGCGCCTCCCTTGGCATCTGCGGCTGCAGGCTTCGCAGCGCCGTCCTTCGCAGCGGTGGCCTTCTGCGCCGAGCCCGCAGGCTTCGTCTTGCTTCCGTCCCTCGCCGCGGACGCAGCCTTCGTGCTGCCCGAGCCACCGTTCTTCGCGGTCGGTTTCGCAGCCGGCCGTTCTTCCGGTTTGCTGACGGTCACGATATCGTTGACGCGCGGCGTGCGCGAACGCAACGCGACGCGCTTCAGACGCGGCGGTCGGCGAGTGGAGATGAACAGCGGCTGAACCTCGACCAACGGGTTGAACGGCGCCAGGCCGAACCATTTGATCGGGGAGCCGGCGACGTGACGAATCGCGTACTTGGCCTGCAACGACATCGCGCCTCGCGTGGAGATCTTGGATTCCGGCATCAGGTCCTTGTGAATCAGCACGTAACGGATGGTGCCGATCTCCGGGTCGGCGTCCACCTTCGGGTAGACGGACTTCTGCTGCGGCAGGTCACCGGAATCCGACAGGTCGTGCATGATCTGGTGCAGGTACACCGGAATAGACTGCGACACCTTGAATCCCAGACGGATACGCACTCGGAACAGGTAGCTCGTGCCGAAATTCTGCACGGAGTACTCGCGCGTGAACGGTTCGTCGGTGGTCTGCACCGACACCGCCCACCACGCACGGGCGCGCTTGGGATGATCCGCGAAGATCGAGAAGAAGATGTCCGTATCCAGTCGTCGCATATCCGAATCGCTGGTCAGATACACGATGTTGTCGGCGAAATACGGGATGCGGAAGTCGCCGTGCAGGCGGTCAAGCGCCGGCAGGAAGTCCTTCGGCATCATGTGGCGGCGCTGCGCGCGTTCCAGACGCGTGCCCTCGTTCCACGTGTACATGATGAACAGGATCGCCAACGTCAGCAGCATCGTGAACCAGCCGCCGTGCAGGAACTTCGCCATCGACGCGATGAAGAACATCAGCTGGATGGCGAGGAACACGATGGTGAACACGACCGCCAGCACCCGCTTGCGGTCGTACCACATGTACACCGCCAGCAGGATCGTAGTGGTGATCATCGTGATCGTCAGCGCAAGGCCGTAAGCCGCCGAAATATGCTCGGAATCCCGGAATATGCCCAGCACGATGAGCGTGGCCGCGCACAGTACCCAGTTGATGACGGGAATGTACAGCTGGCCGCGGGTGCGCGCCGGATACCGCACCTGAAGATGGGGCATCCAGTTGAGGCCGGTCGCCTCTGACACCATCGTGAACGCGCCGGTGATCAGCGCCTGCGAGGCGATGATGCCGGCCGTGACCGACAGGATGACGGCCACATAGCGCACGTTCGGATCCATCATCTGGAAGAACGGGTTCAGTCCCTCCATGTGCTGGTACTCGGGATTGTTCTGGTTCTTGAGGATCCACGCGCCCTGACCGAAGTAGTTGAACACCAGGGCGACCTTGATGAACGGCCACGTGAAGTAGATGTTGCCGCGTCCCACGTGTCCCATGTCGGAGTACAGCGCCTCGGCGCCGGTGGTCGACAGGAACACGGTGCCCATGACGGCGATGCCGGCCGCATTGTGCGGGCTGAACAGGAATTTCACGCCGTACACGGGGTTGAGCGCCGCGAGCACGGACCAATCGCCGGAGAGGTTCACCGCGCCGACCACGGCGAGGAACGTGAACCACACCAGCACCACGGAGCCGAACACGCGGCCGATGCTTTCGGTGCCGCGCGATTGCACGGAGAACAGCACGACGATGATGACCACGGTGATCATCAGCGTCAGGTTGCCGTTTTCCTTGAACAGCGCCTCCAATGGCGGCAGCGTCTTCAGGCCTTCGACCGCGGAGCTGATCGACACGGCCGGGGTGAGCACGGAATCGGCGAGGAACGCCGCGCCGCCGAGCATGGCGGGGATGGCGAGCCATGCGCCATGCCTGCGAATCAGCGAATACAGGGCGAAGATGCCGCCTTCGCCCTTGTTGTCGATACGCATGGCGATGAGCACGTATTTGACGGTGGTGATCAGCGTTATCGACCAGAACACCAGCGACAGCATGCCGAGCACGGCCTCACGGTCGGTGTTGGCGATGCCGCCCTGGCCGGAAAGGAACGTCTGCGCGGTGTACAGGGGCGATGTTCCGATGTCGCCGTAGACCACGCCGAGCGCGACGATGGCCATGCCGAGCGAGATCTTGTTGGGGCCGGACTGCAATCTGCGCCACCAGCGGCCGATCGCTCCCTTGCTTGCGGTCTTGGCGAGTTTTTCCGCTTCCTTGGTTTCTGCCGCCTGCTGCTTTGCAAGCTCTTCGCGCTCCTCTTTCGTCAGTGTGCGACGGGAGACTTTCGGGACGTTGGTGAACGTGTCGGCACGTAACAACGTTTCATCGGGCTTTTGAGCCATGATGCTTCCTCCATCGACGGGGATAATCCGCACATGATATCCGCATATTCTAGGTACAGCTACTAACGGAAACCTTGGTATTTCAAATTCAAGCGGTCAGTATATGCCCCTTTTCGGTTTTTTCCAACTTGGGGAGGACGCCGGCCGCCCTTGCCGCCCCTCGTCACACCCCGTATACCGTGCGTGTCGTGCGCCGCGTCGCACGCGCGACTTCGGCGACGGGCAGGTCGAACACGTCGGCGAGCGCCGTCAGCGTGTACGGGATCATGTACGGCGCGTTGGTGCGCCCGCGGTATGGCATCGGCGTAAGATACGGCGCGTCCGTCTCGACCATGATGTGGTCCAGTCCGACCAGCCGGGCTGATTCGCGGATACCGTCGTTGCCCTTGTAGCTGACCGTGCCGGAGAAGCTCAGATACCAGCCGTTGTCGCGCGCGATCTCGCCCATTTCGGCGTCGCCGGAGTAGCTGTGGAACACGGTTCGCTCTGGGCTGCCGTCTGCGAGCAGCGTCTCGATGACCTCCCGGTGCGAGTCGCGGTCGTGGATCTGCATGGGCAGGTTCAGCTCCTTGGCGAGCGCGATATGCTCGCGGAAGGCGTCTCGCTGCAGTTCCTTCGCGCCTTCCCCGGTGCGAAACAGGTCCATGCCGGTCTCGCCGATGGCGACCACCTGATGCGGGTATGCGAGGGCCACGCGATGCACTTCGGCGAGCGCGTCGTCGAAGCTCACGTCATGGTGGGGCTTGTATTTCAGCGACAGACCGTCCGGCCCGGGGACGCCGCGGTGACCGTGGAGCACGGCTTCATTGGGGTGGATTGCGATGGCGGCATGAACGGAGTCGGGATGGTCGACGGCCATCTGGATGGCGGTCATGAGGTTCGGCAGCTCGCACCCGCAGTCGATGATGCCGGTGACGCCGACTGCCGCGGCTTGGGCGAGCAGCTGCTCCACGTCGTACACCGGTACTTCCGGCTGTCCTTTTTCGACGGCTTCGTGGCTCATGGCCCGCGCAAACGGAATGACGGATGCCACATGCGTATGGTTGTCGATGACGTGCGCGTCGTCGGGCAGCGGCGACGGCGCGGGCGCCCAGCTGCGGTCACGATGATGATGCTTGCTCATGTCTCACCAGTGTAGCGAGCGGCACGGCATTGCTGCGCGGCCGTTCATGGGTCTCGCCTCGCCGGCTACCGCCAGCAGTTCTCGTAGGGCAGACCGGTCAGTCGTTCCACCACATGACGGGTTTCGGGCGTGACGTCGGCCTTGTCGCCGCCGTTGCGCAGGCGGGTGATCTCTGTCAATACGATGCCGTCCGCACGCTTGTTGATGGCGAGATGGGCGGACACAATCCAGCAGATGACCATCGCGACGGCAAGACGGTAAACCAGCCCAGCAGCACGGCTCCCAATCCAATGCCCGCCACCGTCGTCTGCCATGCGCGCGTCGCGTCGAAGCCGACCGCGCCCAGCACCAGGCCGGCGGCAATCGTCGCTATTCCCGAGCCCAGCTGACGGAACGATGCCTGAATGCCGGAGAACGTGGCGGAACGGTACCGGCGAGTCACGATCTGGTCGATGTCCGCGATGTACGGGAACACCGTCCACCACGGTTCCGGCAGCGTGCCGACCAGCATCCACGCCGCGAACAGCCAGGCCGTACCAAGCCAGCCGATGAAATTGATCGCGTACAGTCGTTTCGGGCCTATCTTGGTCATCGCCCAGCCGAACACCGGCATCAGCGGCAGCGAGACGGCGGCGCATCCCGGCATCAGCGACGCGAACGCCGCCGTATGGTTCCAGTCGTACACCACGAAGAACACGAACGTCTGGCCGAACACGTCCATCGTCACCTGCACCAGAAGGTAGATGGCCAGATGCTTGCGGAACTCCTTGACGCGCAGCGTGCTCGCATACTCGCGCAACACCAGCCGTGCACGCCGCAGCCAGCCCGCCATGCCGACGTGCCCGTCACGCTTCTCGCCCCGCGCGTGCGCGCCGAATCCGGCAGTCTCAGGCGTCATCTCCCAGGTACACCGCCAGCAGGCGAACACGTATATGCCGAACGGCATCCCCGGAATCCACAGGAACACCCCCAGCAGGATCATCGGCGATATCATCATCAGCAGCAGACGGTGTACGGCCACCTGCCCCAGCTGGGCGCGCGGAATGCGGATCGAGGTGATCGGCGGCATGACCACCGGGGCGATCAGCGTGTTGTCGAATCCGATCACCGACACGTCACCGGGCACGTTCACGCCGTCGGCGGTGAACCGCAGCACGATGCCCACCGCGATCAGATCGTTGTAGGTGATGATGGCGGTGGTGTCCCCGCCCTCCAATGCGAGCGCGGCCTGATAGCCGCCCTCGACTGTGGGGTGCACCGGGCCTATCTGATTGACCTTGAATCCCATGCGGTTCCCGATGTCATGCACCGCGGCCACCTCGACTGATTGGCCCATGACGCGGCCGGGCCGGCGACGTACGTGACCGCGGTGTGATGGTAGCGTTTCAGCAGGCTCAGTGCGCACGGTGCCGATGCGCGGATCGGGCACAACGCTGGCCACGCCTTCGAGAGGACGGTTCAGCACGACCAGCGGCACGCGCTTCGCATAGTCGCGGATGAAACTGATGCCGGGCGCGTCGGTGGACAGGATGACGCCGTTCACCTTGTCGGCGAGATGGTCGAGCATCTGCTGTGTGCGCTGCCCGGACGACCCCGTTTCGATGACGCTCACCGCGCTGTCCGATTCCATGGCCGTGACCTGCGCCCCTTTGAGGATCTGCGACAAGACGCCGTCGGCACCACCAGCGCGATGATGCTGCCGGGGAGGCCCCGAACGGGGAGAACGGAGGCGGTGCGCTCGCACTGCCGACCGGCACAGACGACCGCGAGGCCAAGGCCGCCTACACGTTCGCGCACAGCGACGGCGTGAAGGGGAATCTTGCGCAGGAGGGCATTCCTCCGCTGAAATCGACGCTCGGCGACCCGCGGCCCAGACCGATGATTTCTTCGGAGGGCAGAAGCCCCACGCCGTCATCGCCCAGGCGTCCAAGGACGTGCGCACCGACTTCACGTATCTGTCGTACACGGCGTACGCGAACTCGATCGCCGTGGATTCCATCGGCCAGTCATACCACGGCAAACTCACCTTGCACGAGGCCCTGCAGCAGTGGGGCGAATCGCTCAAGAAATATGGAGAAGAGTAAGGCTTCACCGTACGGTAGGCCGGGTGCCGACCCGAACAATGAAAGGAACATCATGCAACTGTTGTGGTCGCGCCGCCCGCACGATCGAAATCCCTTCATAATCCGCCGTGCGCGGCAGTCCGACATCCAACCCCTGATGCGACACGCCCGGATTGCTTCGCACAATTGAAGCACGGCATTCCGGAGAATGGCGGAATGCCGCGACCCTGTGAACGCAGATAGACGATTGTGCTACGCAATCCGGGCGTGTCGCATCAGGGGTTGGATGAAAGGCCCTCACGCTCCTATCCGATAGGCGCAACCACACACCGGAAAAGAAGAACCCGGCGGGGAAGCCGCCGGGTGAGAGAAGAGAGAGAAGAAGGGGTTCAATTATGGGGTTTCAACAACCTCGCCAACGTTGTAACAACCGCTGACATGTTCTATATAACCGCATCATGCTTGGAGGAATGATGCATGTTCCTCGGAATTATCTGTGAGATGTGTGCCCGACTTGTGAGCATGTAGTCACATCCCGACACAATGTACGGAAAACCGGCCAATAGGCAAGGAACATGGCCGTTCTTCACCGGTAACAACTCTCCGTCACTTTGCGGCGGGCTGAGCAAACGGCAGAGCTGTTTGTAGACGAAGGCGATCCGACAGGCGAGCAAGTGGGCTGAGGCCGAAGGCCGTCCCCAATTGCAGGGCCCGAATGGCTGTCGCGTAGCGACGGTACCGTTTTGCCCCCGCTGGCGGGGGGCTGTCGCGTAGCGACTGGGGTGGTCACCGGTCGTCGCAATCATCCTCTGCGGACCCACCCGCATCCACATCCTCCCCAACTACCGCAGCCGGGTTCGATGGCAGCAGCGACCACGCGTACGACACCTGATACTCATAATCGCTGCCGCGCCGCTGCTCGCTCAGCCGCAAGTATTCGTCCAGCAGGCCATTGATACGCTGCTGCACGTCCATGAGCTCGTCACGGGTCAGCAGCAGCGTCCCGGTGGTCATCGGCGTGAAGGGGAATTGCCGACGTCTCTCAGCGAGGGGTATGGCCGCGCCAGCTTCCATGACACCGTTGATGCGCATGCGCAGCGCCTTGAGCACCCCGTCCATGACCCTCATGCGCATGGCGGAGTCACGTTGCTCGCTAACGGCCATGCTGAAGGATTCCGCGGCGGGCGCGAACGACTGTTTGGCACCAGAGGGTGCCACATCGGTCAGGTCGACTTGCTCGCCGGCCGTGAAACCGGTACCGGTGGCGACCGACGCAGCCGGTACTTGCATGATGCCGGTCATCGCAACACATGCGATAGCCGCCAAAGCGCGGCGTCACTTCCTTGCATGGCTGTCAGTTGAGCATAATATACGAAAAATATTTCCTATTTTCTACCGTTGCTCACGCATCGGACGAAAAATCCCCCTGACATTCATATGTCAGGGGGGATTACAACAAAGCCTCAACAGTCAACGGCCCTTGTCAGCGCCTAGATTTCACTGCTTGAGTTCGGCTTGGGCCGCGGCGAACCGCTCAGCCTCGGCCTTCTTGCGGGCGGCGAGCTCGGTGTCGAAGCGGGTGAGCTCCTCGGCCACAGCCTCAGGCGGAATTTTCGCGAAAATCGGATGCGGCTTCGGCACCGGAGTGCCGGCCACCAGACGCTCGCTCCCCCACGGGTGCACGGTCTCACCGAGCTTGTAGTCGCCGGTGATGATCGGATACGTGAAGCCCGGCTTGTCGAGGTCTTCGACCTCTTCAAGGCGCGGCAGCGGCGAGAATACGCCTGAGCCGCCCAGCGCCTCGTAGACCTTCTGCGACGCGTGCGGCAGGAACGGCGCCAGAAGGTGGTTCGCGTCGTACACCGCCTGCGCTGCCACATGCAGCACCGTGCCCAGACGAGCCTCGTCGTCCTTGATCTTCCACGGCTCCTCGGCGGAGATGTACTTGTTGATGTCGCCGACCACGCGCATCGCGGCGACCAGCGCGTTCTTCTGGTGATGCTTCTCGATCAGCGCGCCGATCTCGTCGAACGCGTCCGAGGTCTCCTTGAGCAGCGCACGGTCCTCGTTGGTCATCGAGTCCTCGTCGAGCGCCGGGATCTCGCCGAAGTTCTTGTTGATCAGGTTGGCGACGCGATTGACCAGATTGCCCCAGCTCGCGGCCAGCTCCTCGTTGTTGTGGCGTACGAACTCGGCCCACGTGAAGTCGGCGTCGGAGGTCTCCGGGCCGGCGATCGAGATGTAGTAGCGCACGGCGTCCACGGGGTAGCGAGCGAGGATGTCCTTGACGTAGATGACGATGCCGCGCGACGAGCTGAACTTCTTGCCCTCCATCGTCATGAACTCGCTGGCCACCACCTGCTCGGGCAGGTTCAGCGGGCCGAGTTCACCGGTCTCTCCGCCCTTGGAACCCTTGCCGTTGTAGGCAAGCATCTCGGAGGGCCAGATCTGGGAGTGGAAGGTGATGTTGTCCTTGCCCATGAAGTAGTAGGCCGGGCAGCTCGGGTCGTTCCACCACTCGCGCCACTTCTCCGGGTCGCCTTGGCGGCGGGCCCATTCGATGGAGGCCGACAGGTAGCCGATCACCGCGTCGAACCACACGTACAACTTCTTGTTCGGATTGTCGATCCATCCCGCCACCGGTACGGGGATGCCCCAGTCGATGTCGCGCGTGATGGCGCGGGGCTTGACTTCCTTGAACAGGCCGATGGAGAAGTTGATGACGTTGGTGCGCCAGCCCTTGCGGGTCTTGAGCCACGCGAGGTTCGCCTCGGCGAGCGCCGGCAGGTCGAGGAAGAAGTGTTCGGTCTCCTCGAAGCGCGGGGTTTCGCCGTTGATCTTGGAGACGGGGTTGATCAGCTCGTCGGGGTCGAGCTCGTTGCCGCAGGCGTCGCACTGGTCGCCGCGGGCGCCGTCGGCGTGGCAGATCGGGCATTCGCCCTCGATGTAGCGGTCCGGCAGCGTGCGTCCGGTGGACGGCGAGATCGCGACCTTCTGCGTGCCCTTATAGATGTATCCGTTCTGCAGGCACTGCTTGAACAGCTCCTGCACCACATGCTCATGGTTGCCGGTGGTGGTGCGGGTGAACAGGTCGTAGCTCAGGCCGAGGTCGCACAGGTCCTTGGCGATCACGCGGTTGTAGCGGTTCGCGAGCTCCTGGGCGGTCAGCCCCTCCTTCTCCGCCTCGACGAGAATCGGGGTGCCGTGCTCGTCGGTGCCGGACACCATCAGCACGTCGTTGCCCTTCATACGCTCATATCGGGCGTAGACGTCCGAGGGCACGCCGAAACCGGCGACATGCCCGATGTGACGGGGGCCGTTCGCGTACGGCCAAGCGACATTTACCAAAACATGACTCATAAATCCCGATTATCCGGCTCAGCGGGGACACCGCGGCGTATCCACAGCATTATCCACAATGCGGCGTCGCGGAATGTGAGTTATGCACATATCCACAGATTTCGCCGGGTCGGTGGCGGACCGCCGCATCGTATGGTTATGGTCGGCGTATGAACAGAATACTGCCTTCGGATATCAGATATGGAGTCGCGCCGGCGCCCGACCAGACGGATGTCGCTGAAGCGGCAAAAGTCGGCAAGCCGCAGCCCAACGCGACACAGCCCGACACAGGGCCGCCCAGCGCAACGCGACCCACTGCGGCGGCGCCAAGCAAGACTCAGCCCGGCGCAACGCGGCCCGGCACGGAGTCAGCCGGCACAATCAGCCACAGCGACAACGCCGTCGCAATCGTTTCCGACCTCATCGCGCGCGGCACCATGCCGCGTATCGACACCACGCCACTGCTCACCCACAAGGACCTTCCCGGTCCGCTCAGCATGGCTCGGCTGACGCATTTCGGCACCCTGCACTCGCTCGACCAAACCAACGCATACAGCGCCGAGCACGCCGACACCCTGTACGGCCGCGCGATGATCGCGCTGAAACTCATCCCGTTCGGGACGATCGCATGCGCGCTCACCGCCGCGTGGGTATGGCTCGGCGGCACGTTCCCGCGCACGGTCGATGTCATATCCAGCTCCCATTACCGGGCGGATTCGCACGGACGGAAGATTCGCGTCTTCAACCGCAAGACGGCTCCCGAGCACGTCATACAGGTCGGGAACCTGCGCATCACCACGCCGATGCGCACAGCCTGCGACATCGCGCTGCTGACGCCGGGAGAGCTGAACGAGCACGACGCGTGCGACGTGCTGTGCGCCTTGTTCGAGGAGTATCAGGTCAGTCTTGCGCAGTGCATGCAGACGCTCGATGACAACCATTTCTGGCCGAACACCCAACCGGCCAGGGAACTGTTCACATCAATGAAGCATTTCTTCTGATTGCAAGCGGTCGCGGGGCCGCATCGGCCTCCCGTCCGACTCAACCATCGACACGGCTCACCGCCACGACACATCAGCACGACGCATCAGCACGACGAAAGGAGAGCCACATGCGAATGCCATCACAGGAGAAGACATTGCAGCGACTGCAGAATCCCGCGGAGACGCTGTGCGAGCGTCCCCGCGCGGGGACGGCCAGGCGACGGCTTCGGCACAGTCAAGCCAGACGAGCCAAACGCAAGAGCATTCCCGGCAGACGGATGCATGCTCTGCAACGACGTGAACAGGCGACGGCGTCACGGCGGTCAACGCGGGCGGCTCCTCCCCCTCCGCCGCTCAGACTCTCCCCGCTGCTGGCGTGCGATCCCGCGACCGCGCCGGAAGTGCTCTGGTTCATCGCCGAGCATGAGCCGGAACTGCGGCGCTGGCTGGTCGCCAATCCCAGCGCGGACGCCGCACTTCTGGAATACGTCGCGCAGGCGGGCGGCCCCGGCGTCAACCGCGCCCTGACCATCCTGCTCGACGGTCTGCCGGCGGCATAAGTCAGGATTTCATTGCCAGAACGGCCGTATACACCTGCTTGCGGTTCGGCAACGAGCCATCCGGCAGCGGATGTTCGGCGACCACCTGCGCGATCGCGTCTTTGATGCGCACGCCATCCTCCAGGGCACGGTCGATGGCCAGCACGGCCAGATCGTCGATGCTCAACGTCGCCGGCGCGGCCGCCTCCGCCTCCTCATCCGACGCGCCACCAATCACCAGCACCATCTCGCCGCGCGGCGGATTGTCAACGACGCCTTGGCGTATCGTGCCGACCATGCCGCGACGAATCTCCTCATAATCCTTCGTCAGCTCGCGGCACAACGCCATCGCGCGGTTCGGGCCGAACGCATCGAGCAGGTCATCCATCGAATCCGCGATGCGATGGGGCGTCTCGTAGAACACGATCGTGCGGCGCTCGGACTGCAGCATGCGCAGATGCTGCACGCGTTCGGAGTGCTTGCGCGGCAGGAACCCCTCATAACAGAACCGGTCGGTCGGCAGGCCGGAGAGCGCGAGCGCGTCGAGCACGGCGCTCGGTCCGGGCGCGCACGTGACCGGCAGCCCACGCTCGATGGCCCGGCGCACGATCGCCAGTCCGGGATCGTTGATGGTCGGCATGCCCGCGTCGGATACCACCAGCACGGTGGCGCCGGTCTCCACACGGTCGAGCAGCCCGTCGGCCTTGGCTCGCTCGTTGTGGTCGTGATAGGCGATGACCGTGCCGTTCACGTGCACGCCGAGTCGGTTCGCGAGGTCATACAGTCGCCGCGTGTCCTCGGCTGCGACGATGTCGGCGTCCGCCAGCAGCGCCTTCAATCGGTCGGAGGCGTCGCCCACATTGCCGATCGGCGTGGCGGCGAGCACAACAGTGCCGCTCGGCACCATGACCGTCCGCGGGGCGGCCTTCGGCTCGGTGGCGTCCGGTACAGTGGCGTCCGGTACAGTGGCGTCCGGCGAGGCGCCCTCCAGCACGACTTGCGAATCATCTTGCACAGTATCCATGGTTCCCAGTATCCCGCACGCCAAGTACCTGACGGCCACCCGTTGCGTACCTAAGTGCGCGCCGAAACGACAAGTGCGCGAACATAAGAACGCAAATGATCCTGTTTGCGTACCTAAGTGCGCACGGTCGTCGTTTCAGCGCGCACTTAAGAACGCAAAACCGCCTATCCGCACCGCTATATACCGCGTCTCCCCTGTTACACCCCCGCTGGTATGGTTCTTAGAGTTTTCTTAATGGAATTACACCATTGATAGTGACGGGAATTTTCATGGGTTTCGTTCATTTCATCGTCAATTTGCTGAAGGACCCTCGCGGCGCAATCGCCAGCTGGATTGCCATGGGCACCGCACCTGCGCTCGGCTTCATCTTTCTCATCGTATTCATTGAGACGGGCGTGGTGTTCTTCCCGTTCCTCCCCGGCGACTCGCTGCTGTTCGCAGCCGGCTTCTTCGCCGCGCAGGGCGACAGCGGGCTGCCGTTGATGGCACTGCTGCCCATAGTGTGGATTGCTCCGATCCTGGGCGATCAGAGCAACTACTTCATCGGACACTTCTTCGGACGCCGAATCATCGCGTCAGGCAAGGTGAAGGCCATGACGCCGGAACGGCTGGCGAAAACCGAGAAGATGATCGAGAAATGGGGGCCACTGGCGGTGTTCCTCGGGCGTTTCTTCCCATTCATCCGCACGTTCATGCCGTTCATCTCCGGTATTTCCGGCATGCGCTGGAGCCGGTTCACCCCGTTCTCGGTGCTGGGCGGCCTGTGCTGGTCCACGCTGTTCACACTGCTGGGATTCTTCTTCGGCAACATCCCCGTCGTGCAGAAGCATTTCGAATTGGTCATCGTGCTGATTCTGCTGGTGTCGCTGCTGCCGACCATCATCGGACTGCTCAAGGCGAAATTCGGCAAGAAGCCCGGTACCGCGGCGAACTCATCGAGTGTGGCGGCCGGCACGCAGAACAAGTAACGCGACCGGCCACTCCTGTTGGCCGCCCGGCCTGCCTGATTACGTTCCGTTGCGTCACTGGGTGAGAGCTCACCCAGTGACGCACCCCACGCACAGTGACGCATATCAGCCCATAACCGGCACCCAATTTTCACACACGCCGGCTTGCATTTGGACATGGGTCGTATTAATGTGTATTGAGTTGTCCTGCGGAGCAAGGCAACATCCAAGGGGCTGTAGCTCAGTTGGTAGAGCGCTTCGTTCGCATCGAAGAGGTCGTGGTTTCGATTACCATCAGCTCCACGAAGGCCGATTCCATTCCACCGGGATCGGCCTTTTTCATTTTTCGCCCCCGATGACCATACGCCCCCGCTGGCGGGGGCTGCCGAGCACAGCGAGACTGGGGGGGTCTGGAGCCGATACGGTAAAGACCGCCCCCATGGTAAAGACCACCCCCAGTCGGCTTTCAGTCGACAGCCCCGCCAGCGGGAGGAAGATTCAGCGACCGCTGGTGGTTCAGGAGCCGAGGCGCTGGCGGATGAAGGCATTCAGCGCTTCGGCGGTGATGCCGGCGAAGCCGTCGATGGAGGCGCATTGCGGACCGTCGGCTTTGGCGTTGCGGTTGAAGCCGAGCTGGGCAATGGTCGTGGCTCCGGACGCGACAGCCGAGGCGATACCCGTGGCCGAGTCCTCCAAAGCGACACACCTCGCGATGCCAGGGAGTGCCGCGGCACCATCGGCTCCGGCCACGCCCGTTTCGATGCCGAGCATCTTCGCCGCCGCCAGATATGGAGCCGGATCGGGCTTATGCGGCAGGTCATCGTCACCGCAGACGAATCCGGCGAACGCGCCGGCCGGCGCATGATCAATCACGTTCTGAGCGAGCCTGCGCGGCGATGTCGTGACCAGCACGGAGGGAATCCCGGCATCGACCAGCGACCCCAGCACGTCCAGTACGCCATTCGTCCAAGGCACCCTCTCGAACTCCTTCTTGGCGACGTAATCGACCATCGCCTTGGCAATCTGCTCGGGCGGCAGATTCGTCCCGTGCTCGATCATCGTTTTCGCGCAATGGTCAAGCGGAGTGCCAGAACAGGACCACGCTAGATCCTCATCCCAATACCCGCCATGCGCCGCGGCGATCTCCATCTCGCCCTCGTGCCAGTAGGGTTCCGAATCGATCAACGTACCGTCCAGATCCCAGAACACAGCCTTCAACAACATGTCGCTCATGCACAACCCACCTTGTATTGACGCCAACTGTATGCCTGCATGCCCAGCAACCGGGCTTTCGTTTTCATTATCCCAGATGACCTCGAAGAGGGCGCCTGATTCTTGACGTCCATTACACGCTCATGACTCAGCAACGACCATACTTCGACCGAGGCAACCCGCAATCAGCGCAAACGAAAGCGGGCCGCTGGCAGGATTTCCGCCAACGGCCCTCAAGACCAGTCAACCGATTCGGTACGGGCTGCGGCAATCAGTCGAAATCGAAACGAACCGTTGACTGCCGCCGCCCAGTCGAGAGACTTACCGATTCGCGCGACGGCGCAGCGACAGCGTCACACCGCCTGCCGCGAGCAGCGCCGCCACTGCGGCAAGAAGACCGAACACATCCGCACCGGTTTTCGCCACAGCGTCCGGGGTCGGCTTCTGCACGTCGCCGGTACCGGCACCAGTGCCGTCACCGGTACCGTCACCGTCCGGCTTTTCGCTCGGGTCTGGAGTGGGATCGGGATCCGGCCCGGGCTCCGGCTCCTCGACAGCCGCCAGCGTCGCCGTATATGTCACGGTCACGGCGTCCGCGCCCTCCGGCACGTTCGCCGAACCGACCACTTCATACCGGTGCGCCGCCGTATCGTTTACGGTCACGTCGATGCCATCCGCAAGCACATCCGCAGGCTTGAGGCCGTCCGCGACCAGGGTCCGCCCGCCGTCCTCGCCGATCTCGTAGACGGCGTAGCTGTCGGCGACCACCAGCGAAGCCGCCGCACCGATCTGCATGGTGTCGATGTGTGCCCTGTCGGTGCCCTCGACGCGCCCGACCGGCAGCTCGCCACCGTTTTCACTCGCTCCGACCAAAGTAACATTGGCGGTGTCGTACGGCAGCGACGCGATGCGGCTGCTTGACACGTTGCTCGGGTACAGGTCGAGCGAGCGCATCATGAATCGCGCGTAACCGAGATGCCCGGCGTAGTTGAGCTGGCCGGCCTTGTTGAACCACGCGGTCTTGACGCTCGCGTCAGCGGCGACGACCTTGCCAATCCACGCCTGCGCGTCGATGAGCGGCAAATCGTCTTCCTTGGCCACCGTGCGCATAGCGCCTGCATACTCGTCTTCCCCGCCGCGCACGGTGACCGGCGTCACCAGCACGACCTTGGCGCCCGCCTCCTTCGCCTTGGCGGCCACGGAGCGAATATGCCCGGCGAACGCGGCGGCGTCGCTTTCCGCAAGAATCCCGTCAGCATCATACAGGTCCGGAGCCAAGAAGAGGATGTCCGGCGAATACTCGCCCACCATCGCAGCGTAGTCCTCGTCCATCTGCTTGGCAGTTAGACCGCCCTGCCCGGCCGCCACGAAGAACTTGGCACGCTGCAGTTCGCGGTCCGTGGCGCTCAGCCCGGTGACGTATTCCCAGCGCACGCGCTCGTCGAGCAGCTGCACGATGTTCTTGGCAATCAGATGATCCGTATACCCGCCTTCGATGGTCTCGCCACCCACGAACACGATATTTTTGCGAGCACCGGTATCGGAGATGACCGGCTGCAACGCGTTCACCGCCGCATCGACCTTCGTCACCGCCACGGCACTGGTTTCGGCGCTGATTCGCTTGGCTTCCGCATCGGTCAGTGTGCGGCTCCATGCGGCGACGTAATCGACAATGCCGGTGAGCTGCTGCGCGCCGCCGGCGCTGTCGGCCCCGCGGATCGCGCCGGCCGTGGCCGTGTTCACCGTGATCGCGCCCGGCACGTTCAGCTGAGTGCCCGCGCCGCCGCTGATCGCGCGCATCGCGGCTCCGTCAACATAGATCGTGAAGCCGTTCGCCACGAAGTTCACGGACACCGTATGCCATGCGCCATCCGCGAGGTCGTTCGTGCCGACCGTGTAGAAGTCGCCGGTGTTGCCGGAGTTGAGGAACTGCACCAGACCGGTCGCGCTCAGGCGCACGGTCGCGCGGGTCGCGGAGTCGGAGTCGCCCAGCGAGAACAGCGTCTGCGGCTGTCCGGTCGCCGACGCACGGAACCTGATGGTCACGTTGGACTCCCGCTTGCCGGCCACAGCGCTCACCACATCGCCGCCCAGGTCAACGTACTGTGCGCCGGAGAGGAACTTACCCACGGACTTGGCCGCGGCCGGGGCGGGTTCAAGCCCGTCCGAGCCCTTCAGCCCGTTGCCGTCGGCGTCCACCGTCACGGTCGGCTTGTCCAGTGTCGTGTCGGAGCTGCTCCACCGGGCGAGCGGGTCGTCGTTGGCGATCATATTGAGCGCTCCCAGCGTGAACTTGGCCCATTCGATGTGCCCGTTCTCGCCGGGGTGGATGTCGTTGCCGGCACCCATATACGTGCCGGATTCGCGGTTGCCGCCGCCGAGTTCCAGCCACTGCTTGTTGAAGTCCACCAGCAGCACGTTCTTGTCGAGCGCGAGTCGACGTTCCGCGTCAAAGTACGTGTCGAGGTTGGCGTTGAACGTCGCGTTGGTCGTGTAGTTCTGCGTCTGCAGCACCGGGATGGCGCCGAGGTCACGGATCTTGTCAATCAGTGTGGACAGGTTGGCGGTGTACTGGTCGACGGTGAACGCCTGGCCTGTACGCCCGTCGTTCATGCCGAACGTGAGGAACACGACGTCGGGGTGCTTGTCGGACACCCATTTCTCGAATGCGCCGTCCTTGAGCGGCCAACTGGCGTCCGCGCTGGAGATGCCGGTGTTCATGACCACATCGTTGGCGCGGGATACACCGCGCACCGGCGTGGTGTCCAGATGGTTCGCGAACAGTTCCGAATAGGTGCGGTAGCCGCGCGTGAACTGCACGCCGTGCGTGATGGAGTCGCCGGTGAACAGCCAGTTGATGCGGTCGGTCTTTGCGAGCTTTTCGGAGAGCGTCTGCCAGTCGTCGAGCGCCTCGTTGCGGGTCTTCCATGCGGCGATGTCCACCGGCAGTTCGACCGGCTGGCTCACGGTGACGGGGTCACCGGTGATGGACACTGATTCGAGCACCGTCTCGCCGCTCGCGTCTGCGGTGGCGTCGATGGTCGCGCTCGGCGTGAACGAGCCGGCTGTCGCGTCCGCTTCCGTCACCGTGTGGTAGGCGAGCCGCTTGCCGTTGCCGCTGACGCATGCACCGGTCGCTCCCGGATCCAACCTGCTCCACCGGCATACGGGCGCGGGGTTGCTCGCCGACTGCGGGGTCGTCACGCCGTCCAGATTGGATTCGCGCGGATAGACCGCGAATGACTGCGTGCCGACGTTCTCATAGGTGATCCGGTAGGTCAGCGTGTCACCGACCTTGACCGGGTCTCCGTTGTCATCGGTACGTTCGATGGTGAGTTTGAGCCGCTTGGCTGCGGGATCCGGGTCGGTGACAGTCACCGACAACTCGCCTTCGGCGAAGCTGTGCAGCGTGTCTTCGGACTGCGCGTACTTGCCGGTGATCTTCATCGTCGCTTTCGCGACGGTACCACTGACAGCCGCCGCAGGCACAGTCACCGGAACGTTCACGGTCGCGCTCTGACCGGCGGCAAGATTGCCGACGTTCACGGCTTCGGCGCTCCAATCAGACGGCAGACCTGTGGGGGTCACGGTGACGTTCGTGTAGTCGGTCAGACCGTCGTTGGTGACGGTGACCGGCGCGGTCAGCGTCCCCTCGCCTTCCTTGACGGTCGCGGTGCCGCTCGCCGTGGCGGTGAGATATCCCAGCCATTCCATCGACGCGCGCGTGTAGGTGATGCTTTCGCCTTCGTACAGCAGACCGTAACCACCGCCGGCGGCGTCGTTCAGTGCGGTGATGACCGAGTAGGCCATCGAGCCTTCCTTGAACAGCTTGCCGGCCGACCATGTGGTGCCGTCATCGAATGAAACACGCACGACACCGTTCGCACGGCCCTCGTTGCTCGCACGCGGCGCCGAATACAGCAGCACCTTCGCCTTCGCCGAACCTTCCGGAGCGTTCGGGAACGCGCGCGTGATCTGCGCATTGTTGTTCGGATCCGGCAGCTGGGTCTCCGACTTGATCGGACCATAGTTCACGCCGCCGTCCTCCGAGATCGCAACGCGACGGTATCCCGCCGCGCCCGGACGGGAATTGAGCATCACGCGACCGTCGGACAGCTCCACGACCTTGTTCTCGTCCATGTTCGCTTCGGTCACGGGGTTGCCGGCCTTCCAGGTCTTGCCATGGTCGTCGGAATACACGGACACCGCGATGTTCGTGTTGCTCGTGGTGCGCACAGCGTATTGCTGTATCAAACGGCCCTTGTACTGCCCGTACTTGAGCTGGATGCCATGGCCGGAGGATGCGAAACGGGACTTCCACTCGTCTTCGTGACCCTTGGTGATGTCTTTGGTGATGTTGCGCGGCTCGCTCCATGTTGAGCCGTTGTCGTCGGATTCCATGACGACGGCCTGCAGCACGTTGCGTGCATCTTCCACACCCAATACGGAGCCAAAGTAGCCCTGATCGTACGATTTCACGCAGAACAGGAAGATCTTGCCGGCTTCCTCGTCGACCACATAGGACGGGTCGGAGTAGCCGTATTTGTTGGTGGCGCTGCGTCCCTGCGCCACGTATGCCAGCGTCTCCCATGACTTGCCGCCGTCCTTGGAGATGCGCTGCACGATCGAGTTCGGGTTGGGCGCGTCCGCCGCCGATTTCGGCCGCAAATCCCATGCGGCGAGAATCCAGCCGTTGGGTGCCTGCGCGATGGCGGGGATGCGGTAGTAATCGGTGTCACCGATCTGCTTGTTGGTCGCCAGCAGGAGCGGTTCGCCGTCATTGCGCTCCGTCGGCGTGGACGCGGCGTCGTCGGCCGGCCCCGCGACGGTCACCGTGCCGGTGGTGAACGTCATGTCATCTTGCAGCACCTGCGTGCCGTCGCGGTCCGATGTGGCGCGGAATGTGGCTGTCGGCGTGTATCTGCGGGCCACGACGTCCTCAGCGGTGATGACGTGATAGGCGAACCCACATGATGCGGTCCGGTTGGCCTCCACTCCGGATCGGCAGCTGTTTCTCGGATAGGACACCACGTCCACGCGTTCGATGTTCGACTCGCTCGGGTAGGCATAAATCTTCTGCGCGGTTTTGTTGGTGTAGGTGAAGTTGAAGGTCAGCCGGTCGCCGATCTTCACGTTATCGCCGAGCGTATCGGTACGCTGCATGGCGACGCGCAGTGCGGAGGTCGCAGGGACGGCCGGCACCGTCTCGCCGGTGATGTCGACGCTTTGCAGAACGCCATTGGTGCCGTCCTGAGTGGTCGCCGACACGGTCGCGGTGGGCGTGAAGCCGTTTGCGACATCGTCTTCGGTCACCACATGGTAGGCGAACTCCTTGCTCGCGCTCCAAGTGCATGCAGCCGAAGCACCCGCCGCGAGATTCCCCCACCGGCACATGGGATTGGGGTTGCGCGCCGACTGCGGCGTGGCGACATTGTTGAGGTTCGACGCCGTGGGATACACAATGAAACCGGTATCGGAAACGTTTTTGTAGCCGAGACTGTAGGTGAGCTTGTCGCCGACTTCGGCCGGGGTGCCGTTGCTGTCGGTGCGGGTCAGGGTGAGTTGCAGATATTCTTGGGGTGTTTCGTCCGCCGCATTTGCGCTGATGGTGCCAGCCGGCAGCACTGCCAGCATGGCGATGGCCACCAGCAGCCCGCTGAGCTTGCGCATCAGCGTTTTTGCCGTGGCACGTCGGAATATTGTGGTCATATCGAGTCTTTCTTCTCTGCGGCAGGTCAGCTTCCGAACCGATACGGGGGTAGCAGCGTCTTCTTCGGCGCAGTCGGCTTCTTTACCGCATGATTTTTATGAACTATCGGTTATATGAGAATCACAGCGATACGCTGAAATTTCCCTCATTGTAGTCTACAGAGTGAACGAATTACAACATGAAAAAGCCCCCGTGTTTCGGGGGCTTTTCCTGTATGCCGTCACTCATCGGCCGGACGGTTTACCGCCGCGGCAGTGAGGTCTCGGTCAGATCAGTGAGCGGAGCGGCGGCGCAGCGACAACGCCGCGACACCGGACAGCGCCAACAAGACGAACACGATGGACATGCCTGCCGTGGAAGCGCCGGTCTTGGACAGGCCGGGCTGCTCGGTGGGCACGTCGACCTTCGGGCCGGCCGGCTTCTCCGGTTCGGGCTTGGGTTCGGGCTTGGGCTCAGGGTCGACGCTCTTCTCGGCCACGTCAATCGTGAACGATGCCGTCAACGGATTCGCACCCTCCACAGGCACACTCACCGTGACCGTCACCACACCAGCCGCCGCGAACGGCTCAGCCAAATCGACCGCCTTGCCGTCAGCATCCACAGCCGAC
This sequence comes from Bifidobacterium bifidum ATCC 29521 = JCM 1255 = DSM 20456, assembly GCF_001025135.1. Lineage (NCBI taxonomy): Bacteria > Bacillati > Actinomycetota > Actinomycetes > Bifidobacteriales > Bifidobacteriaceae > Bifidobacterium > Bifidobacterium bifidum. The sequence goes on from NZ_AP012323.1 coordinate 2,134,441, forward strand.
AGCGAATACTCGCCGGCAGCCAGCGCCTTCGACGAACCATCACTCATCGCCGCGGTCACCGACACCTTCGACGCATCAAACACGTCACCGACCTTCACACCAGCCTGCGACGTCACCGCCGAAACACCGGTGATGGTCGGCTCCGGCTCAGGATCGGGCTCGCTCTTTTCGGTGACGTTCACCGTGATGGAGCCGTCAAAGCCGGTCGTGGCGTCGGCATTCGCAGCGGACGTGCCGGTCACGCGCAGGACGATCTTGGCGACATCGTCCTTCTTGGCAGTTGCGGGAACATTCACCGTGACGGTCACGTCCTTGGACGCGCCGCTGGCAAGAGCGCCCACGTTCACCGGAGAGGCAGACCATCCGGTCGGCAGATCGGCCGGAGTCACCGTCACGCCGGTGTAATCCACAGAACCGATGTTGCTCACCGGAACGGTCACGTCCACCGTGCTGGCACCCTCTTCAACCGAAGCGGTCACGTCGTCTGCGGTGGCGGACAGGTAGCCGAGCCAATCCATGGAAATGTGCGTGTACATGATGTCGTGGCTGTCAATGCCGCCGCCGGTGACCCAAGCGCCTTCGTACAGCAGACCATAACCACCGCCAGCGGCACCGCTCAGCGCGGTGATGACCGAGTAGGCCATCGAGCCTGCCTTGTACAGCTTTCCGGATGACCACGTGGTACCGTCATCGAGCGAGATGCGGACCACGCCGTTCGCACGGCCCTCGTTGTTCGCGCGCGGCGACGAGTACAGCAGCACCTTCGCCTTCGCCGAACCCTCGGGAGCGTTCGGGAACGCGCGCGTAATATGCGCGTTGTTGTTCGGATCCGGCAGCTGCGTCTCGTTTTTGACCGTACCGTAGTTCACGCCGCCGTCCTTCGAAATCGCCACGCGACGGTAACCGGAACCGTTACCCGGGCGGGAGTTGAGCATCACACGGCCATCAGACAGCTCCACGACCTTGTTCTCATCCATCAGCATGCCCGTCACCGGGTTGCCGGCCTGCCAGGTCTTGCCATGGTCGTCGGAGTACACGGATACCGCGGCGTTCGAACCGGTCGTACGGCCCACGGCATACTGCTGAATCAGACGACCCTTGTACTTGCCGTACTTGAGCTGGATGCCGGCACCGGAGGTGGCGAAACGGGACTTCTACTCGTTCTCGTAACCCTTGGTGATGTCAGCGGTGATGTCACGCGGCTTGCTCCACGTCTCGCCGTTGTCCTTTGAGCTGACGACGACCGCATGCAGCACATTGCGGTTGCTCTCATCGACGCCAAGCTGAGAGTCGGCGAAGCCCTTGTTGTACGAGTGAACGAAGAACAGGAAGATCTCGCCGGTCTCCTTATCGACCACATAGGATGGGTCGGAATAGCCGTAGCGTTCCGGGGCGTTCTTGCCCTGCGCGACATATTGGATCGGCGTCCACGACTTGCCGCCATCCTTGGAGATGCGCTGCACGATGGAGTTCGGCTGCGGGGCATCCCAGCACTTGACGCCGCTGCCGTTGGCCATCGCCGTATTGGGACGCTGGTCGAATGCGGCGAGGATCCAGCCGTTGGGCGCCTCGGCGAGCGCCGGAATACGGTAGCATTCGGTACCGAGGTTCTGGCGGGCGGTGGCCAGGCGCACGGCCTCGCCATCGGCACGGTCTGTGGGGATGGTGGCCGGATCGGGGCGCTTGCCTTCCTTCACGGTGACGGTATCGCCGGTGGAGACGATGTTGTCTTGCAGCACCTGAGTGCCCCCTCGGTCAGAGGTGGCCTTCCACACGGTACGCGGGGTGAAGCTGCCGGCCGTGAGATCATCCGCAGTGATGGTGTGGCTGGCCGTGGAGCAAGGGTAGGAAGCGCCTCCCGCAAGGTTCTCATAACGGCAGTTCGGCGTTCCTGTGGTCAGCACACCGCTCAGATTCGACTCGGCGGGGAATGCGGTGAATGCCGAACTCGTGTTGTTGGTGTTGGTGAAACTGTAGGTGAGCGTGTCACCGACATATACCTCGTCGCCGAGGGTGTCGGTACGCGTCATCGTGACGGTGAGCATGTCAGCATCATCGCTGGCCGCACTCGCGGTGGATACCCCTGCGGGCAGTACCACCAGCATGGCAGCGGCCGCCACCAGCGCGCCAAGACGGCGCAGCAGCGATGGCTTGGTCGAATGAACCATGTGTGTTCCTCTCCTGTGCAACGCCGGGTCACGACTTTGGGCCCCGACCGCCGTTCCACCTATGGGACGGCATGGCTTCCTCACCATCGAGCGTTATTTGTATAGTATCTTGCTATTCAATCTTCATTGGCATAGCAAAATCGCTGTCGGGTACAGTATTATAGCCTACATTGTGAACAAAATGACATACAATTGTCTGCGATTCCGTATCACCCCCCCCACTTCCCATCCAGCACCCGCCCAAAGTCCCATCCGACAGGAATAAAACGGGACGATGGCGGGATACAAGACGTCCCCATACGACAAAAGTCCCATCCAGCGGATGCCAGATGGGACTATGACGGGATGACGGCCGCCTATTCGCGACCGGATGTGATCTGCAACGGCGCGATATATGCGCGTCCGCGCCGACGCACATGATAGAACGGCGACTGCCGCACCTCGACGACTTCACCATCCATACCGGCCTCGAACACGCTATCGCCGTCCAGTCGACGGCGAAGATGCCGAATCTGCCGGCGCAGCTGCCTGTTCTCCTCCTGCAACGAAAGAATATGCGTGACGCCTGCGAGATTGATACCCTCGTCCTGGCTCAACTGCTGCGCCTGTGCAAGACGCGCCACGTCACGAAGCGTGTAGCGCCGCGCACCACCCCCCGTGCGCTGAGGCACCACCAGGCCAAGGCGGTCGTACTGGCGCAGCGTCTGGGGATGCACACCCGCGATCTGAGCCGCCTGGCTCACCGTGAACACCGGCATCTCCACGTTCAAGCCGAGCGCGTCGATTGCATCGAGATCAACGCCGCCGGAGACCAACGCCGCGGCGCAAGCAGCATACGCACGCCTGACTTCCTGTGCGATTCGCGCCATGATCATCATCTCCTTAACGTTGATTATCGGCTGCGGGGTGATGGTGCCCCCAGTCGCTCCGCGACGATGCGAGATGCCGCCGGGAGGATTACCGCTCGGCGGCAACCGCTTCGGCGTAGCCTTCGACGGACTTGTCGAATTCCTTCGCGGCGTGCTTCGCGCCCAGACCCGGCTTCGCGGGCACGCGAATCTGCACGCAACCAATCAGGTCGCCGGCAGTGGCGGACTGAACGCCCTTGCCGCCGACACGAATCTCCGCGCCACTGGACGAGCCCGCCGGCACCTTGAACGTGACGGTCTCGCCATCGATGTCATGCGCTTCCACGCGGGCACCGGCCACAGCCTCGCCTACGGTCACCGGCACATCCATGACGATGTCATGGCCGCGCATCGTGAACCGCGGATCCGGCTTCACCTGCACGGTCAGATACATGTCGCCGTTCGCGCCGCCGTTGCTGCCCGGCCTGCCCTTGCCTGCGATACGAATCTTCTGCCCGTCCTTGACCCCGGCGGGAATATGCGTCTTGAACTGCTTGCCGTCCACGCGCAGCGACACGGTAGCGCCCTTGACCGCCTGACGGAACGTCAACGTGATCTTGGACTTGCGGTCATCGCCGCGCTGCGGAGTCGGCGGCTCCTCATACGGGTTACCGTAACGCGAACCGCCATAGCTCGCACCGCCACGGCCACCGGCAGCCCCGCCGAACATCGAGAAGATGTCGTTGAGATTGCTCGGACCGCCGCCGGACGTGCTGAAGCGCACATTGCCGCCGTTGCCGCCGAACATCGAACCGAAGATATCCGAGAATCCGGAAGCGTCGAACCCACCCTGACCGGAGCCGCCAGAGAAACGCGCCCCGCCCATGCCGAACTGGCGGATCGCGTCGTACTTCTGCCGCTGCTCCTTGTTGCTGAGCACGTCGTACGCCTCGGAGATGTCCTTGAACCTCTCCTCGGCCTCCTTCGTCTTGTTCAGGTCGGGATGGTATTTGCGCGCCAGCTTGCGGTACGCTTTGGTGATGTCATCCTCGGTGGCGTCCTTGGAGACACCGAGGACTTTGTAGAAATCCTTGCTCAGCCATTCATTCTCAGCCATTCAGGTCTCCTTTCGTGTATGCGTGTATGTGTGTCGTATGTTGTTTTTCTGTTGTTGCGTATTGGCGTTCGTCACCGCGGAGGTCGGCATGTTTGCTGTGACCGGAGCGGAGACGACGGTGATGTGATCGTGTCTGCGGTCAACGTGCGACCGTGCGGAGACCGCAGACCGTGCGGAGCTGGCGGGCATGTTGTCCGACTTCGCTCCAGGCCGCTCGGGCCGAGGTTTACGGTCGGACAACATGCCCGCCCACTCCGCACTCGTTAGGTGCAGTGACTTGCGTCTGCATCTCCGAGTCGGGTGCATGTTTTGCGCGAGTGTGGTATCGCACGCTTGCTGCGGTGACAGCGAGATGAGACAGGTGGTTTGCGGAAATCTGAGGGTGGTCGGATTTCCGCAAACTCCTCTTGGGGGGTTAGTTTTGCGGGGAGGCTACTACGACGCGGGCGGCGCGGATCACGCGGTCACCGATGCGGTAGCCGGCTTCCACGACCGTGTCGACGGTCTCCTTCTCGGCCTCGGCGTCCGGCTTGTGCAGGATCGCCTCATGCTTGGTGGGGTCGAATTCCTCGCCTTTTTCGCCGAACTTCTCCACGCCGAACTTCTCGAACGCCTTGTCGATCTTCGCGGCCACGGCCTTGAAGGAGTCGTCCATCTCGCTGTGTTCGCGGATGCGATCGATGTCGTCGAGCGCCGGCAGCAACGCGGTCAGCACGTCGATGATGCCATGCTGGCGGAAACGCTCCTGCTCGCGCTGCGCACGATTGCGGTAGTTGACGAACTCGGCGCGTTCACGCTGCAACGCTTCGAGATAGTCGGCGGCATCCTTCTTGGCCTTGCCCAGCGGGGTCAGCGAGTCGTCGGCGGCCGCTCCGTCATCCGCACCCGCGGCAGCGGAGTCACCGGTCTTATCGGAAGGGCCCGCTTCGGCGGACGCCTTGTCCCCAGCCGGGCCGGCAGCGCCCTTATCAGCAGACGCATCCGCAGACTTGGCCGAGTCCGACGCCTTGCCGGCAGAACCGGCGGCAGCGCCGTCGGAAGGGCCGGCCTGCCCGGTGGCGGACAGGTTGTCCGCGTCAGGCAGGTCGTTCAGGTAATCGTCCTTGTTGAACTCGGACATGATTACTTGTTGTCCTTCTTGTCGTCATCGTCCACGACCTCGGCGTCCACCACGTCGTCATCGCCACCGTTGGAGGCGGCACCCGACGCACCGGCAGCCGCACCGGCAGCATCAGCAGCGCCCGCAGCACCCTGCTGCGCGTACAGTGCCTCGCCGATCTTCTGCGCGGAAGTCATGAGCTCGCTCTGCGCGCTCTTGATCTTCTCGATGTCCTCGCCCTTCAGGGCTTCCTTCAGGGCGTTCACCTTGTCGGTGACTTCCTTGGCGATCTCGTCGGAGATCTTATCCTTGTTGTCGTTGACCAGCTTCTCGGTCTGGTAGGCGAATGCTTCGGCCTGGTTGCGGGTCTCGGCGTCCTCCTTGCGCTTCTTGTCCTCGGCCTCGTGGGCTTCGGCCTCCTTGACCATGCGGTCGATCTCGTCCTTCGGCAGGCCCGAGCCACCGGTGATGGTCATCGACTGCTCCTTGCCGGTGCCCTTGTCCTTGGCGGACACGTGCACGATACCGTTGGCGTCGATGTCGAAGGTGACCTCGATCTGCGGGATGCCACGCGGAGCCGGCGCGATGCCGGTCAGCTCGAAGGTGCCCAGCGGCTTGTTGTCGCGAGCGAACTCACGCTCGCCCTGGTAGACCTGAATCAGCACGGACGGCTGGTTGTCTTCCGCGGTGGAGAACACCTCGGAGCGCTTGGTCGGAATGGCGGTGTTGCGGTCGATGAGCTTGGTCATGATGCCGCCCTTGGTCTCGATGCCGAGGCTCAGCGGGGTCACGTCGATCAGCAGGACGTCCTTGCGGTCGCCCTTGATGACGCCGGACTGCACAGCGGCGCCGACGGCCACGACCTCATCCGGGTTCACGGACTGGTTCGCTTCCTTGCCGCCGGTAAGCTCCTTGACGAGCTCCTTGACGGCCGGCATACGGGTGGAGCCACCGACCAGCACCACGTGGTCGATGTCGCTCACGGAGATGTTGGCATCGCGCAGCACGTTGTTGAACGGCGTGCGGCAGCGGCCCAGCAGGTCGGAGGTCATTTCCTCGAAGTGCGCACGGGTCAGGGTCTCGTCCAGGTGCACCGGGGTGCCGTCGGGCGTCATGGCCAGGTACTGCATGTTGATGGAGGTCGAAGTGGACGAAGACAGTTCCTTCTTCGCCTGCTCCGCGGCTTCCTTCAGACGCTGCAGCGCGATCTTGTCCTTGGACAGGTCGACGCCGTACTTGTTCTTGACCTCGCCGACGAGCCAGTCGATGACCTTCTGATCCCAGTCGTCGCCGCCCAGGTGGTTGTCGCCGTTGGTGGCCTTCACCTGAATGGTGGAGAAGCCGTCGTCGTCCTTGCCGATCTCCAGCAGGGACACATCGAAGGTGCCGCCGCCGAGGTCGAAGACCAGGATGCGCTCGTCTTCCTTGCCCTTCTCAAGACCGTAGGCCAGCGCGGCCGCGGTCGGCTCGTTGATGATGCGCAGGACGTTCAGGCCTGCGATCTTGCCGGCGTCCTTGGTGGCCTGACGCTGGGCGTCGTTGAAGTATGCCGGGCAGGTGATGACGGCATCGGTGACGGGCTCACCGAGGTACGCCTCGGCGTCCCTCTTCAGCTTCATCAGGATCTGCGCGGAGATCTCCTGAGGCGTCCACTTCTTGCCGTCGATCTCGACGGTCCAGTCGGTGCCCATGTGACGCTTCACGGAGCTGATGGTGCGATCGACGTTGGTCACGGCCTGACGCTTGGCGACCTCGCCGACCAGGATCTCGCCGGACTTACTGAACGCCACCACGGACGGCGTGGTGCGCGCGCCTTCGGCGTTCACGATGACGGTGGGCTCGCCACCTTCAAGGGTCGCGATGCAGGAATTCGTAGTACCCAGATCAATACCAACTGCACGTGCCATAATGTGTGCTCCTTAAATATCTTGTTCGTTTACGTTTGCTTGCTCAAGTCTTGGCCCCGCGGCCATCGGTGCTCGATCGACGCCCACGGGTCTTCGCCTCAAGGTTGCCCTCGTTTTGCCTTCCAAAACTTGAGCCTACACCACTCAACTTTCGAGCACCAGCTTTTATTCCCACTTCTTCACAAAAACTTGAGTCGATATCACTCAAGTCCGCTCTCAAAACTCGCAGATACACCGATTTCTTAGCGAAAAAGCCGCCGTATCTGCGAGTTTTGAGAGCACCCAAATGCAAAGAGCCGGCCGCAACCATCACAGGTTGCAGCCGGCTGGCGTATCAGTCACCCTAGGCGACGTCACGAATCGCGGCGAGCGTCAGCTCAGCGGCGACCCGCCTTGACGGAGCGCACGACCATCGCGCCGGCGCCCAGAGCGAGCACCATCAGCGCCAGGCCGAGCACGGTCGCGCCGGTCTTGCCCAGAGGAGCGGTCGGCTCCTTGACGGTGCCCTGAGCGACAGTGCCGCTGCCGTTGCCGCCGTTCGGCGTCTTGTCGGCGGAGCCTGAGGCGGACGGGAAGCTCACGGAGGCGGACTTGCCGGACTGGCGGCCGTTCACCGTCAGCGTGTAGGACGCGCCCTCGGCCGGAGTGAAGTCGGCGAACGAGATCGAGGTGGTGGCCGCGGTGGCGACGCGCACGCCGGAGAGCGGGGTGGACGTGTTGGACTCGGCGACGACCTTCTTGGAGGCGTTGTCGACCAGCTGGTACGACAGCACCGCGTCACCGTTGAAGCCGGTGACGGCCGCGCTGTACTTGCCGTCCTTGTCCTTGTTCACGGTGACCTTGCCGCCGTTGGACAGGTTGTTCTGCGACGTGGTGTCGGTCGCCAGGCCAAGGGCGCCGGCGATCGTGTAGAAGTTATCGGTCTGGTCGGTCAGGCCATCCACGCGGGACGCACCGGGACCCGATGCGGCGATGCGCAGCTGGGTGCCGGTGTGGCTCATGTTGCCCTGGGCCTTGCTGGAATCGGCCGCGCCTTCGGTGTCTTGGCCGTCGGAGTACAGGTTCTTCTCGGAGGTGCCGTAGGAGATGGTGGTCTTGGAGCCGTCGGCGTTCTTCAGCACGGTGCTCAGCGCGTAGTACGGCTGGGATTCGACGATCTGCGAGGTGTGGGCGTGGTCGGCGGTCACGATGATGAGGGTGTCGCTCAGGTTGACCTTCTTGAGGGCGGCGGAGATGGCCTTGTCAAGGTCGTCGGTCTCGCCGATCTGGCCGCAGGCGTTGGCGTTGTGGTCCTGCTTGTCGATGGAAGCGCCTTCGACCTGCAGGAAGAAGCCCTTCTCGGACTTCGGGTTGGCCTGCAGCAGGTCGAGCGCCTTGTCGGTGAAGTCGGCGAGGGACGCGCCCTGATTGCCAAGCCACTTGGCGTTGGTGGTGCACACGGTCGGGTTCTCGTCCTTGGCGGCGTCCTGCTTGGTGGCCACAGACGGGTTGAACTGGGTCGGCAGGTTGCCGTCGCCGAGCAGGGCGAGCACCGGCTGGCCATCCTTGTAGGTCAGGTTCTTGAAGCCGTCGACGTCACCGCTCTTGACGGTCTGGAAACCGCGGTCAGCGGCCTGCTGCCACAGGGTGTTGCCGTTCTCGTCGAGCTGGTTGAAGTACTTGGCGCCGCCGCCGATGGTCACGTCGGCGCGCGTGTCGAGCAGCTGCTCGGAGATGGAGCCGATGCCACCGTTGGCCTTGAGCTGGTCGGCGAGGCACCTGCCGATGCCGGCGAGCTCGGCGTCTTTGATATCGACCTTGCCGTCGCCGTTCTTGTCGGTGCCGTCCCACTTGCCCTGCGGGCCGTAGCAGGCGCGCTCGGAGGAGTGGGATTCCTGGACCGCCGGAGTGGCATCCTGGATCTCGGAGGTGGTCACGTTGCCGGTGGCGAGGCCGTTGGCCTTGGCGAGCTCAATGAGGTTGAGCTGCGGGTTGCCCTTGACGTCCACGGACACGGCGTTGTTGTAGGTCTTGGTGCCGGTCGCCCAGCCGGAGCCGGAGGCGGAGGAGTCGGTGACCGGGGTGATCACGCCGGCGGTCTTGGAACCGGTGAGCTGGCCCTTGGAATCCTTGGCCATCAGCGAATCGTTGGAGCTGCCGCCCAGCGAGAACGTGGTGTACTGGCCGACGCCGCTTTCGGCGGCCTTGCCGGTCGAGGTCTGGAGTGCGCCCGGCTGGCCGATCTTGTCGAGGCCCTGGAACGTGCCGTTGACGCCGTGCAGGTAGTTGCGTGCGACGGTGATCTCGGAATCTCCCATGCCGTCGCCGATGAACAGGATGACGTTCTTCGCCTTCGCGTTGCCGATCGTGGCGATGCGCTGGGCGCCGCCGTGCACCGACAGGGCGTCCACGCCCTTGCCGTTCAGATCGTAGGTGCCGCTCGCGGCGAACGCCGGAGCGGTCAGCGCGCCCAGGGCCGCAGCTGAGGTCAACGCCGCGACGGCGCCTTTGAGCATTTTGTTGATGTTCATGGATCTCTTCTTCCAATCACGAAGCCGGGCATGCCCCGGCGGTCAATCACCGGCGCCGTCGGGCACAGCAAGCCTCTCTCGGCAGCGCCGGAAGGCCTCGCGGCCCTCACCGAGCAAACTATGTCGGCCATTCAACCGTCACGCGACGAGTATCCGAACGTAACGTGAACTTCCGCGGTCATTTTCCGTAACCGAGAGAACGGTTTTCATTTTCAAAGAGCCTTACACACACCCCTTTCTCTTTGAGAACGTTTGCAGTATAATGAAACGAATATGATGTCGGCAGTCACGGCACGATGGGGAATTCAACACACAGCAAAGGAGTTGTCTACATGGATAAAGCAGGAATACGCGAAGTGGCAAAAGCGGCAGGGGTCTCCATATCCACCGTATCCCGCGCATTCGCCCACCCCGAAGTCGTGTCGGAGAAGACACGGCACAAGGTGCTGCAGGCCGCGGACCAGCTCGACTTCAACATCTCCCGCTCGGCCGCGGCCCTGAAATCCGGGCAGACGTTCCGCGTGGCGCTGCTCATGAACGAGGAGATCACCAGCTGGTTCAACACCCAGATCTTCGCCGGCATCAACTCGATCATGCACGACGCCGGCTATGACATCTCCGTCTTCCAGCACATCGACACCGCCGACATGCGCCGCAAGTTCTTCACCGACCTGCCAGTGCGACGCAACGTCGACGCGGTGTTCGTGGCGTCCTTCGCCATCGACGAGAAAGAGGTCGAACAGCTCAAGCGCATCCGCGTGCCGATCATCGGCATCAACACGCCGTCCATCGACGGATTCGACGCCTCCATCAGTATCGACGACGAAAACGGCATGTACACGGCCACCCAGCATCTGCTCAACCTCGGCCACAAGCACATCGTGTACGCCTGCTCGGCGGCGTCCGAGTCCATGGACTCCTCGATCGACGCCCGCGGCCGCGGATTCATCCGCGCCTGCGAAAACGTCGAGAAGAGGCGCGAACTCAACTGGCAGGTGGTCACCGTGCCGCGCGGACGCGCGTTCGCCGATTCGGCGCTGTCGGCGCTGCTCGCGCTGGACGAGTTCCCCGACGCCATCTGCTGCCAGATAGACATGATGGCGATTCCGCTGATGCTCAAGCTCGAACGCTACGGACACCGCACGCCACGCGACTACTCGATCATCGGCTTCGACGACAGCCCCTATGCCGACACCGTCAACCTCACCACCATGAAACAGGACCCGTTCAAGATGGGACGTTCGGCCGCCCAGAAGGCAATCAAGCTCATCAACGGAGAGGAACCCGAGAAGCCGCATGAAATCGTGCAGCCGACCCTGATGCTGCGCGAGTCAGACGCCCTGTACACGGACTGAACCCGTTTCAGACCGCCAGGGCGCAGACCACCAGCGCGATCAGAAGTCCGAATATGGGATTCATCACGCTCCAATCCCACCATCAGCCGGTCACGATCTTGTCATACGGGGCCTCTGCGGCCACCGCCGCGACCAACAGCCGCAACCCGTACCGCCACACGTCACCGGTGTGCCGCCAGTTCTTGCCCGCATCGTTGTACTTGTGACGCCAGTTTGCCGTTGATGACGGTGAGGCCTTCGGCTCCGGCGGCGTATGAGCCGTCGGGTGTGTTCGAGGAGCTCAGAGTGATGTTGCCTTCGGCGTCGACGCCGGCGGAGGGTTTCTTACCGACGTACATGGACGTCAGCAGTTCCAGCGCTCGATGACACGGTCCCCCTTGTATACGGACAGAATCGAATAATGAGCGGTATCCAGACGCAGCAGACGCGCGAAATGCGGGTCGACCCCCAGCCAACGTGCCGTAAGGATGCGCAGCACATGCGCGTGCGCGACGAACAGCACGGAATGGCCGCTCTCCATCAGCGGCACCGCCTGATCGATGGCCTGCTGCACACGGTCATAGACGTCGCTCAGCGACTCGCCCGGCCCGTTATGCACGGGAACCTGCTCGCCGTCCGGCAGCGTCTCCGTCCAGTCACCTTCCATTGTGGGGCTCAGCGCATCGGGGCCATCATTCCATAGCTCCCAAGAGCCGCCGTGCAATTGCGCGATGGTCTGACGGGTACGGCCCTCCGCCCGGCCGTAATCCCATTCCGCGAGCGCCGGCAGCGTACGCGGAGCGAACCCGGCGAGGCTTGCCGTCTGCTGGGCCCTCTTCAGCGGGCTGGCGTACACGCAGTTCTCGCCGAATCCCTGCGGAAACGCCGTCTGAATCCGGGTGCCGGCATCGCGGGCCTGTCGCTCGCCTTCGGCGGTAAGAGGAATATCGGTGCGCCCGGTATGCTGCCCGGACTCACTCCACACAGTCTGCCCGTGTCGGAGCAGAACCAGTCGCCCTGCCGTAGCCGCGTTGCCACCTGTCGTTTGAGTCATATGCAGTACTGTACTCAACCTGCAGCATATTCGCATGCCGAGGCCTATACGCGATGCGTCTCCACCTCGCAAAATAATGGTGACATGACAGAATTTCAGGATGGACCGGGCAACGGCGGATCGGGCCTCGACGGTTCAAGCACCGATCGGATCATCGAAGGCTTCGCCCGAATCAACGAGAAAGTGGATGCCATGCGTAATCAGCGTCTGAACGACCCCGACTCCCTCGGCGATAAGGCCGTCAAATTCGCGCTGCCGTCCATCGCGGGATTCGTGGCCGGCAAGCTGTTCACTCTGGCGTGGAACAAGTTCGTCGCCCGCAAGCGTCCATCCGATGGCACGGGCGAGCTGGGGGACGGAGTCGTGGACCAGCAGGAGAGCCTGTTCATGAGCATCCTGTTCGCCGCATTGTCCGCCGCCGTGGGAGCCGCGGTCTCGCAGCTCTCCGATCGCGGCTCCAAAGCCCTCGTCGCTCGCCGTCACCGTCGCCAATCCGACTGATAATCACTTGGCGTCGTCCAGCGCATTGTCGCCGTGCATCTTCTATGCGCATCAGCCCGTTTTGCGTCTTTATGTGCGCGCCGAAACGACAAGTGCGCGAACATAGGAACGCAAATGACCCTGTTTGCGTACCTAAGTGCGCACGGTCGTCGTTTCGGCGCGCACTTAAAGACGTTCTGGGGCGCCAGCATTACCGACGTGTTCCCCGTCAGCGCAAATGGGTGGCTCTTGGGGCGTCTCTTTGCGACAATGACAGCATGGTTACCAACAGCACTATCGAGACGCTGCTCAATCGCAGGTCCATCCGCAAATTCGTTGCCGAGCCCTTCGACGATGATACCGTCGCCACGCTGGAGACCGTGGCCCAGCACGCCGCTTCCAGCCAGTATCTGAACGACTGGTCGGCTGTCCGTGTCAAGGATCCGGCGCTTAAGAGGCGCATGTCCGAGATCGGCAGGCAGCCGTATATCGCCGAAGCACCGCTGCTGTATGTGTTCGTCGCGGACGAGCACCGCAATGCGATTATCGCCGAGTCGAAGGGCGTGCCCACGGATTCGGACACCTACGGTCTCGCCGGTAGCTACCGGTTCTCTCAGGCCCAGAACGATGCGGTTCTGGCTTTGCATGCGATGGAGACCGCCGCCTATTCGCTCGGCCTGGGATGCGTCATCCTCGGTTCCCTGCTCAATGATGTTCCCGGTCTGATCGAAGCGCTGCACCTGCCCCAGTACACGTATCCTGTGCTGGGATTGGCGATCGGCAAGCCCGATCAGGCTCCCGCGCTCAAGCCTCGCATGCCTCGCGAGCTGCAGTTCTTCGATGACGTGTATCCGTCGGATGATGACGCCACTGAATCCATCAAGGAGCGTATCGGCGCCTTTGACGTTTCAGTGCATGAGTACTACGATTTGCGCAACACCGATCGTCCCGTTGACGCATTCAGCGATCAGATCGCCTCGATTGCAGCCCAGCGCATGGACGCCACGCATCAGGTGATACCGAACGCCACATCGCAGGGATTCCGTCTCGACCGGTAAATGACCCCCAAACGATAATGGGCGGTGGTCGGAACCTGATATCGGGTTCCGACCACCGCCCATTGTGTTATCTGACTCGTTTGTTCGGTCCTCGCGGATTCGCCTATTCGGCGAATGACGGGAGAAGAGCGTCAACGCCACCGCGGCTTGTAGCCCTTCTTGCGGCTGTGCGGTTTTATCTGCTGGTTCAGGGGGACATACGTGTGCTCATGAGCGGGATCACGATGCGTCAGATGCCAGGTGCCGCAATATTCGCACCGATACACCCACAGCTCCGCTCCGCGTTCGATAAGGCTCTGATCGGCGGCGTGCTGCGCCTGGGCCTTGTCATGGTACATGATCTTGTTCGAGGTGGAACAGCGTTTCGGAGTGAAGTAATGCATAGCAACACCACAGTCTAGGACAGGGATTCTTCTGTTGCAACGGCTGTTGTTGTGTTTGGGTATGGGTGGGCCCCCGGGGGTTGTTGGCCTCGTCCGGGGGTCCTTGTCGTGTGGTGCGGCGGCGTGCTACTCTCCCACACCCTGTCGGGTGCAGTACCATCGCCGTGCCAGGCCTTAGCTTCCGGGTTCGGAATGGGACCGGGCGTCTCTCCTGGGCCATGGCCGCCGCAAATCTTGGGTTATCGGCCGGGAAACAGGGGTTTCCCGCCGGCGTGTGGCGGTTCGGGGACCGGACAATGGACGCGATTCGTTGCTGTTGACTGATCGTGCGCGTGTGAGGACCGTGCTCCCTGTGCGCCTTCGCGGGGCCCTGCCGGGTCCTGCGCCACACACCCTCGCGGGCGTGTGGATGTGGGTTGCCTCTCGACCATTAGTACCGGTCGGCTCCACCCCTCGCGGGGCTTCCACGTCCGGCCTATCGACCACGTGTTCTGCATGGGGTCTTCAGCGGCTCGGGGCCGCATGGAATCCTTATCTTGGAGAAGGCTTCCCGCTTAGATGCTTTCAGCGGTTATCCCTTCCGAACGTAGCCAACCGGCCGCGCCACTGGCGTGACGACCGGCATACCAGAGGTTCGTCCACCCAGGTCCTCTCGTACTATGGGCAGGCCTCCTCAAGATTCCAACGAGCGCAGAGGATAGAGACCAAACTGTCTCACGACGTTCTGAACCCAGCTCGCGTGCCGCTTTGATCGGCGAACAGCCGAACCCTTGGGACCTGCTCCAGCCCCAGGATGCGACGAGCCGACATCGAGGTGCCAAACCATCCCGTCGATATGGACTCTTGGGAATGATCAGCCTGTTATCCCCGGGGTACCTTTTATCCGTTGAGCGATGCCGCGCCCGTGCGCCGGCACCGGATCACTATCTCCGACTTTCGTCCCTGCTCGATCCGTCGATCTCGCAGTCAAGCCCGCTTGTGCGATTACACTCGACACCCGATTGCCAACCGGGCCGAGCGGACCTTTGAGCGCCTCCGTTACTCTTTGGGAGGCAACCGCCCCAGTTGAACTACCCGCCAGGCACTGTCCCTGAACAGGATGACTGTTCGAGGTTAGACATCAAACGAGAACAGAGCGGTATTTCACCTTGCGGCTCCGCGGATGCTGGCGCACCCGCCTCGAAGCCTCCCGCCTATGCTACACAATCCGCGCCTAATGCCAATACCAAGGTATAGTAAAGGTCCCGGGGTCTTTTCGTCCTTCTGCGCTTAACGAGCATCTTTACTCGTACTGCAATTTCGCCGAGCTCCTGGTCGAGACAGTGGGGAAGTCGTTACGCCATTCGTGCAGGTCGGAACTTACCCGACAAGGAATTTCGCTACCTTAGGATGGTTATAGTTACCACCGCCGTTTACCGGGGCTTGAATTCACCGCTTCGCAGAAAGCTGACGGATCCTCTTAACCTTCCGGCACCGGGCAGGCGTCAGAGCGTATACAGCGGCTTGCGCCTTCGCACGCTCCTGTGTTTTTGGTAAACAGTCGCTACCCCCTGGCCTGTGCCACCCCCCGCCGCTCATCACCGCAGGGGGTCTCCCTTATGCCGAAGGCACGGGAGCAATTTGCCGAGTTCCTTGACCAGGATTCGCTCGATCGCTTTGGTATTCTCTACCTGACCACCAGTGTCGGTTTGGGGTACGGGCGGCAACGCGCCTGACGCCGAAGCTTTTCTCGGCACCACGGATCACCGGATTCGGGCCGTAAGGCCCCCATCATCACGCCTCGCCCCGATGCCCCGCGGATTTGCCTGCGGGACGGGCTCGAACGCTTGACCACGGAAAACCACCTCCGCGGCCGGCTGCCCTGATGCGTCACTCCTGCGCTGACCTACTACGAGGGGGGATCCCAACGCGCCCGCGCCGCGACCCCCCGAAAGGGGAGACGGCACGGACCCGGAGGTTAGCGCCCCAGGCCTCGGTTGTTTCGGTTCGCTGCCGGTACGGGAATATCAGCCCGTTCATCCATTCGACTACGCCTGTCGGCCTCGCCTTAGGACCCGACTCACCCGGGGACGACGAACGTGGCCCCGGAACCCTTGGTCATCCAGCGGGCGGGATTCGCACCCGCCTCTCGCTACTCATGTCTGCATTCTCACTCCCCAACGGTCCACGGCAGGCTTGCGCCGCCGCTTCGCCCCGATGGGGACGCTCTCCTACCCAGCATCCAAACGGACGCTGCCGCGTCTTCGGTGGCGTGCTTGAGCCCCGCTACATTGTTGGCGCGGAACCACTAGACCAGTGAGCTGTTACGCACTCTTTCAAGGGTGGCTGCTTCTGAGCCAACCTCCTGGCTGTCTATGCGACTCCACATCCTTTCCCACTTAGCACGCGCTTGGGGACCTTAGACGACGATCTGGGCTGTCTCCCTTTCGACGACGGAGCTTATCCCCCGCCGACTCACTGCCGGGATACGCGTCACGGGTATTCGGAGTTTGGCTGCTGTCGGTACCCGATACGGGCCCTCAAGCATCCAGTAGCTCTACCCCCCGGACGTAATCCCCGACGCTGCACCTAAATGCATTTCGGAGAGAACCAGCTATCACGGAATTTGATTGGCCTTTCACCCCTAACCCCAAGTCATCCCCCCGGTTTTCAACCCAGGTGGGTTCGGTCCTCCACGCGGTCTTACCCGCGCTTCAACCTGCTCAGGGCTAGATCATCCCGCTTCGGGTCCAGGACACGCGACTCAAACGCCTTTTGAGACTCGCCTTCGCTACGCGTACCCCACACGGGTTACGCTCGCCACGTGCCACTGACTCGCAGACTCATTTTTCGATAGGCACGCCGTCACCCCGAAAGGCTCCGACGGTTTGTAAGCGCACGGTTTCAGAGACTGTTTCACTCCCCTCCCGGGGTGCTTTTCACCTTTCCCTCACGGTACTAGTTCGCTATCGGTCAGACAGGTATATCTAGGCTTACCCCACGGTCGGGGCGGATTCACACGGGATTCCACGAGTCCCGCGCTACTTGGGAAACACGATCCGGAGACGACGCGCGTTCGGCTACGGGGCCATCACCCTCTGCGGCCCGGCATTCAATCCGGTTCGCCTCACACGCCGTTTTATCACTCCGGCCGGGCCCGCCAGGACCCGGACACACGCTCCCTCAACACCACGCGCGCAACGGCTGGCGCCTGTCACACGCGCGCGGTTTGGCCTGATCCGCTTTCGCTCGCCACTACTCACGGAACATCCTTTCCTGCAGGTACTGAGATGTTTCACTTCCCTGCGTACCCCCCGCGCGAACGCGGTGCCGGCCCATGACGGCCGGCGGGTTCCCCCATTCGGAAATCCTCGGATCAAAGCCCTGCTGGCGGCTCCCCGAGGCATATCGCAGCCTCAAACGTCCTTCATCGGTACTGTCTGCCAAGGCATCCACCATACGCCCTTGCAAGCAACCCGCACGACCCATCCGGGAACGGCGGGAAACCGCAAGCCCACGGCAAAAACTCCGCTGGCAACACAAATCATCACACAAATGATCACACACAAAACGATCAAACACCAGACTCCGAAGAGTCCGGCGAAATCAACAGCAGAAGACACCCCCGAAAGGGCGTCCCCTGCTCGCGTCCACTATCCAGTTCTCAAACCACCACGCACCCGCACGCGAGCCCACCCACCCCACCAGGGGACGGGCGACCGGCACGGGGCACGGAACACCAGCCACGCCAAACGGCGCGGGGTGGCGGTCCGGGAACCCAAAAGCATGCCCGCACCACTCCTGGACGCACCGCACGACCGGCACGCCCGAAGGCCGACTCCACTCTTCCACACCAGCAACCCCCACACACCCGGCACATCCGGGGCAAGGGGGCACACACCGGCCACCAGACAGTGGCCTGAAATCTCCGTAGAAAGGAGGTGATCCAGCCGCACCTTCCGGTACGGCTACCTTGTTACGACTTAGTCCCAATCACGAGCCTCACCTTAGACGGCTCCATCCCACAAGGGGTTAGGCCACCGGCTTCGGGTGCTGCCCACTTTCATGACTTGACGGGCGGTGTGTACAAGGCCCGGGAACGCATTCACCGCGGCGTTGCTGATCCGCGATTACTAGCGACTCCGCCTTCACGGAGCCGGGTTGCAGGCTCCGATCCGAACTGAGACCGGTTTTCAGGGATCCGCTCCATGTCGCCATGTCGCATCCCGCTGTACCGGCCATTGTAGCATGCGTGAAGCCCTGGACGTAAGGGGCATGATGATCTGACGTCATCCCCACCTTCCTCCGAGTTAACCCCGGCGGTCCCCCGTGAGTTCCCACCATAACGTGCTGGCAACACGGGGCGAGGGTTGCGCTCGTTGCGGGACTTAACCCAACATCTCACGACACGAGCTGACGACGACCATGCACCACCTGTGAACCCGCCCCGAAGGGAAACGCCATCTCTGGCGTCGTCGGGAACATGTCAAGCCCAGGTAAGGTTCTTCGCGTTGCATCGAATTAATCCGCATGCTCCGCCGCTTGTGCGGGCCCCCGTCAATTTCTTTGAGTTTTAGCCTTGCGGCCGTACTCCCCAGGCGGGACGCTTAACGCGTTAGCTCCGACACGGAACACGTGGAACGTGCCCCACATCCAGCGTCCACCGTTTACGGCGTGGACTACCAGGGTATCTAATCCTGTTCGCTCCCCACGCTTTCGCTCCTCAGCGTCAGTGACGGCCCAGAGACCTGCCTTCGCCATCGGTGTTCTTCCCGATATCTACACATTCCACCGTTACACCGGGAATTCCAGTCTCCCCTACCGCACTCCAGCCCGCCCGTACCCGGCGCAGATCCACCGTTAAGCGATGGACTTTCACACCGGACGCGACGAGCCGCCTACGAGCCCTTTACGCCCAATAAATCCGGATAACGCTTGCGCCCTACGTATTACCGCGGCTGCTGGCACGTAGTTAGCCGGCGCTTATTCGAAAGGTACACTCACCCGAAGGCTTGCTCCCAAACAAAAGAGGTTTACAACCCGAAGGCCTCCATCCCTCACGCGGCGTCGCTGCATCAGGCTTGCGCCCATTGTGCAATATTCCCCACTGCTGCCTCCCGTAGGAGTCTGGGCCGTATCTCAGTCCCAATGTGGCCGGTCGCCCTCTCAGGCCGGCTACCCGTCGAAGCCTTGGTGAGCCGTTACCTCACCAACAAGCTGATAGGACGCGACCCCATCCCACGCCGATAGAATCTTTCCCACAATCACATGCGATCATGTGGAACATCCGGCATTACCACCCGTTTCCAGGAGCTATTCCGGAGCATGGGGCAGGTCGGTCACGCATTACTCACCCGTTCGCCACTCTCACCACCAAGCAAGCTTGATGGATCCCGTTCGACTTGCATGTGTTAAGCACGCCGCCAGCGTTCATCCTGAGCCAGAATCGAACCCTCCACAAAAAAAACGAAAGGGAACCATTGATGACCCCAAAAATTGACGCGACTTCTTAATAAGGAAAAGAAGTCCGCACGAAAAACCCCGGCCCCCATCAAGCGCCCTCGCGCACCCACGGGCAAACACCCGCAGGCGGGAACCGGACTGGCATAAAATCAACCAAAAAAGTAGTACAAACACACTCTTGAGTTCTCAAACCACCACCACTCGGCCAGCTCAGCAACCCCAGTGAAGAAGTCCATCGCTAACCGGCAGCGAGTAGATAACTTACACGAGTTGGCCGACCAACGCAAATCGACAAGCCCCAAGACACCCAAAACCGTTGAAACAACAACATTCCATCGGCGTGTCGAAAATCGTCAAAATACGCCTTCAATACCAACTTCAGACCGTCTTTCGTTTCCAAATCATTAGGAAAACGGTCCTTGTACGGCGTGTTGTGCAATGATCCCCACACGGACGGCGGCCATTCACCCACCGTTCAACGCCGGAAGGCAGACACATTCCTGTGGTAAGCCTGTAATCATGAAACACATCGCAGTATTGACGGGCGCCGGCATCTCCACGTCGGCGGGCATCCCCGACTTCCGCGGCCCGGACGGCATCTGGACCAAACACCCCGAGCAGATGAGCGTCTATGACATCGACTCCTTCCTGTCCGATAAGGAGGAGCGCGAATACTCCTGGCGCTGGCAGAAGGAATCACCGGTATGGAACGCGCAGCCCGGAGCCGCGCACAAAGCACTGGTCAAACTGGAGAAAGCCGGCATGCTCACGCTGCTCGCCACGCAGAACTTCGACGCACTGCACGAGAAGGCGGGTAACAGCCCGGACGTCATCGTCAACCTGCACGGCACCATCGGCACCTCACACTGTATGAAATGCCACGCGAAATACGACACCGCCGACATCATGGCCCGCCTGGACGAAGAGCCCGACCCGCATTGCCACCGCACGCTTCCCTATAGTGGCGGTATGCCCTGCAACGGCCTGATCAAAACCGATGTCGTCTATTTCGGAGAGGCCCTGCCGGACGGCGCAATGGAGAAATCCTATAAGCTGGCCTCGCGCGCGGACGAGCTGTGGGTCATCGGTTCGACGCTGGAAGTATATCCGGCGGCGAGCATCGTGCCCGTGGCCGCACAGGCGGGAGTGCCGATCACCATCATGAACATGGGGCGCACGCAATGCGACCGTCTCGCGTCGCGTCTGATTCGCGACGACATCGCAGTTGCGCTGCCGAAGCTGGTGGACGAGACCATCTCCGCGGCACAGTAACGGCGCAGTAGCGGCACGGCTATGCAACGGCCAGCCATGACGGCCGGCTTATACGCAGCGGGGGCGCCCGGACGAGATGGTCCGGGCGCCCCCGCATGTCATCGGCGTCAAAGCCGCACCGCTTCATTTCGCATCTGCGAAAGCCGGCGGAAACCCACGGCGTCAGTAAATGCGCTTGGGCTGGAAGCCTGCCTCCTTCAGCGCCATGAGAATATGGTCGATGTGATCCGGACCATTGGTCTCGACGGTCACACCGAGCGAAACCGCATTCGTATAGTGGCCGGACGCCTTGAACTGGTCGTGATCCAGAGCGATAACGTTCGCGCGTTCACGAGCAAGCAGCTGCGCCACCTTGACCAGCTGGCCAGGGGTGTCAGGCAGCTCCACCTCGAAGTTCATGATGCGGCCGCGGGCGATCATACCCTTCTGAATCACCGCACCCATCGTCACCGTATCGATGTTGCCGCCCGACATGATCGGCACGACCACGTGCGGGCCGGTCGCGGAGGCGAACTTGCGCGAACGCAGGTTCAGGTGTTCCAAAGCCGCCAGAGATACCGCGCCCGCAGCCTCGATGACCAGCTTGTGCTTCTCCAGCATCAGCAGGATCATCTCGTTGATATCGCGTTCGGTGACGGTGACCAGATCGTCCATGAACTCGTTGAGCAGGGCGAACGGCAGGTCGCCGGGGTGCTTGACCGCAACGCCCTCGGCGGACGTGACGACCTGATCGGCCTCGGTCACCCGTCCGGCGGCGAACGAGTTCTTCCATGCCGGGCTGCCTTCGGGGATCGCGCCAATCACGCGAGCCTCGGGCTTGAACGTCTTGATGGCGAGCGCCACGCCGGCGCCCAGGCCACCGCCGCCCAACGGCACCACCACGTCGGTGACGTTCGGCACATCCTCCAGAATCTCCAGGCCAATGGTGCCCTGACCGCAGATGACCTCGTAATCGTCAAAGGGCGGCACATAGATCATGCCTTGCGTGGAGGCCAGTTCGGCGGCATGGGCGGCCGCCTCGTCGAACACGTCGCCGTACAGCACCACATCGGCGCCGTACGCCTTGGTGGCGTCTACTTTCAGCGGGGGCGTAATCTGCGGCATGCAGATCGTCGCCTTGGCATGACGCTCGCGCGCCGCATACGCGACGCCCTGCGCATGGTTGCCGGCGGACGCGGTGACGATGCCGCGGGCGATCTGCTCCTCGGAAAGCGACGCGATCTTGTTGTACGCGCCACGAATCTTGAACGAACCGGTCACCTGCAGGTTCTCCGGCTTGAGCAGAATCTCATGCCCGGTCAGCTCAGACAGTGTGCGAGAGGGAATGATCTCAGTGTGACGCGCGGTGCCTTTCAAACGCTTGGCGGCGAGCTTCAGCTCGGCCGCGTGGTCACGCTGCAATGCCTTAAGGACGTCTTTCTGTTCCATACTGCGTATTGTATGCGTCGCCCTGCCGAACGGACGCGGCCGTCTCACCTGCGATTGCCGCAGTCGCGGCGGCCCGTCGGAGGACTGGCCGGAAAACAGTTGCACGTATTCATAAGTCGGCTTCGTTGCGAGGCTCCCTTCGTCGCCGGGCGTCTGATGTATGACGGTCTCGATGGTAGACGAAACGTAATTTATTGCCACGGTATCGCGTGTTTCTTGCGCAAGGAAAGAAATAACCCGCATACCGGTCCGGCAATTATCGTCGTGAGGCGAAGAAGCCGGTGAGCAGACGGGCGCATGCCGCTTCGCGAACGCCGCCGACGACCTGCGGCACATGCCCGACATGCGGATCGCGGGGGATGTCCCAAATCGAACCGCACGCCCCCAGCTTCGCGTCCCAGGCCCCAAAGACGATGCGTCCGATGTGCGTCTGGATGCACGCCCCGGCGCACATCGGGCATGGCTCCAATGTCACCACCAGCGTGCAGTCGGCCAGATTCCAGTCGCCGCGGGCCTGCGCGGCCTCACGCATCGCCTCGATCTCGGCATGCGCCAACGGATCGTGCCCCGCCTCGCGACGGTTGCGCCCCCGGCCGATCACCGTGCCTCGCTCGTCGAGCACCACGGCACCGACCGGCACGTCACCCTGCTTCCCGGCGCGCTCTCCCAGCGCAATCGCCTCGCACATCGCCTCGTCAAGTTCGCCCATGCGCCCAGTTTATCGAAATCGCGCTCTCAAAACTTGCAGATACAAAATCAGAACCGCCATTTTCCAATACATCGACTTTTGTATCTGCGAGTTTTGAGAGCGCGATTCATGAACAACCACCAATCAGGCACCATGCCGATGCCGTATATTGAGGCTTATGGGCGAAGAAGCAGCACACGATACGACACGACGTCTTTCCGACGTGATTCCCGGACGATTCGGCGATCCGGTCTCGGTGCAGTATGCCTGGATGTCACCCGAAAACGCCGAAGCGATGCCGACACGGCCGTTGTTCCTCGCGCTGCATGGATGGGGATCCAATGAACGCGACATCGCCGGAATCATGCAGTACATCGCCCCCTACAACGATGTGGTGTCGCTGCGAGCGCCTCTGGTCCTGCACGCGCCGGAAGGCGTATCGGCCGGCGCATACAGCTGGTTCCATGACGCTGTGCCTTCCGGAGACGACCTGGATCACGACATCGCGGCCGCCGCACGCGCGGTCGACCAGTGGGTCGACGGCCACATCCCCGCGACGCGCGACGTCGTGCCGATCGGGTTTTCGCAAGGCGGGGCCGTCGCGGTCCATCTGCTGCGCATGCACCCGGAACGCTATCGCGCCGTCATCAACCTGTCGGGATTCCTCGCGCCCGCAGGCGTGCCCGGCACCGCGCCGGCGGATGACCGGCTGACCGACTTCGAGATACCGGTATATTTCGGATACGGCAAGAACGATGCGGTCATTCCCAAATATGAGCTGTTCGCCGCGGCCGCGTGGCTGGAAGAGCACACGTGGCTGACGACGAAAAGCTACCGCGGGCTGGACCATGCGGTGAGCCTGGACGAGTTTTCGGATATCCGGCAATGGCTTGTATTGCACGACATCGCGTCCGGCGTGCTGTGACCCGCGCGACCCCATCGGCCGCGCCCACCCCGTTCAGATGCTGCTGTCGGCGTCCACACTCATGACGAACACGTTGCGGCGCAGGGCCTTCGCCTGGGCGCGTGTGATGTCGCCCGCCTCGAGCATGTCCTGGATGATGCCCAGCTCGATGCCATAGCTCTCACGCTTGATCTCTTCCGCCTGAGCGATCGCCTTCGCGCTGCCGCCCATGTTCGGCCGTGACTTCAACGCGCCCTCGGCCCGGCGATAATCGAGGATCAGCGCCGAGCAGTGCTCCGTACGGTAGGTGCCGCGTCCCATCTCCTCATACAGCCGATCCACCACGTGCTCCATCACGTCGAGCTGCAGCAGCCGGGAGTGCGCGAACATCTCGTCCTCGCTGATCAGTGGCGTGGTACGCCGGATCTTGCTGCTGATGCGCCGTCCGAGATTCTCCGCACGACGTTCGAACGCGCGCATGCGCCCGCGAATCTGAGACACCGCATGGCCCGAGGAGGAGACCGTGGACGTGTGCCGCAACGTGTTCATGATGTCATCCATCATGCGTTCGCATGCCTCCACGCGCATGTCCTGCTCCGCCGCATCATCCAGCGGGTGCATTTTCAATTCGGCGAGCAGACTCTTGAGATAGTCCTTCTCCCAGTGCAGCGCCTCGATCTGCAGCCGCTCCAATCCCTGGGGGTCGGATTCCCCGACGCGCTGCTTCAATCTCGTGATGCGCTTCGTATACGACTCGATGACCATGAGCACCGCGCGGCGGTTCTCATCGTCGACTCGCCCCGTCAGCTCCTCGACGGTCTTGCGTAGGATCTCTATGGTGATCTCCGTCATTTCGGGTGCCATGCGGTCACGGTTCGGAGCGAACAGAGGCAGCATGAAATTCGCCAATAGTAGCGTGACGACGATGACGCCGGATGCGATGAAAATCAACTCGTCGCGCATGGGGAACGGCACGCCCCAAGTGACGGTGAACGGGATGGTGAACATCAGCGACAGGGTGATCGTGCCCTTGGCGCCTCCGAAGGTCATCACCGCGGCGCTGCGCCAACGGGCCGGCGTCATCTTGCGCCGTTTGCCAGTGTTGACGTCGCGCGCCAAACGCAGCATCCCGGCCACCCACAGGAACCGCATCGTCACCACGACCAGCGACACCAGCAGAATCACGATGCTCAGGCGCACGTTGCTCACGCCGGGATCGTCCCAACTGGCGCTCATCGCCTTCGGCAGCTGCATGCCGAGCAGGATGAACACGGCACCGTTGAGGCTGAACGACAGCACACCCCATACGCTGGACGACACGATGTTGGTGCGGGCGACGTTCGGCCCGATGCCGGTCCGGTCGAACCGCACGAACAGGCCGGACGCGACCACCGCGAGAATGCCGGACACGTGCAGTTCCTCTGCGGTCAGGTACAGCATGAACGGCAGGAACAGCTCCATCAATATGCGGGTGGTGGTGGTCTCCCAACCCAGCGAGCGCACGGTTTCGAACAGCCAGTTCGCGAGCAGGCCAATCGTCAGACCGTATACGGCACCGCCGATGAACGAGAGCGCGAACTCGCCGGCAGCCCGGCCGATCGCGAACTCGCCGGTGATGGCGGCGGCGATGGCGAACTGGAAGCCGACGATGCCGGACGCGTCATTGAACAACGACTCGCCTTTGAGCACGCCCAACTGGCGCAGGCTCAGCGACGCCTCCTTGCCCAGCGAGCTGACCGCCACCGCGTCGGTCGGCCCCAGCGCCGCGCCAAGCGCCAGCGCGGCGGCGAGCGTCACGGACGGCCAGACGGCATGGACGATGACGCCGACCGCCACCATGGTGGCGATGGCCAGTCCGATTGCCAATGACAATGACAGTTTCAGCGATTTCAGCAATTCGGATTTGTCGATCTCGTGCGCTTCCAGATACAGCAGCGGCGCGATGAACAGCACCATGAACAGTTCGGGATTCAGGGAGGCGTTGGGGAATCCCGGCACCTGCGTGATGATCGCGCCCATCGCGATCTGAACCAGCGGAGTCGACACCTTGGGGATGAACCGGCTGGCGAACGACGAGAATACGACGACGCCGATAATGCACAGTATCAGCTGAAAGACTTCCAAGGCTCGCTCCGGCTCTCCGTCGGTTGTGTGGGATTACTTCACAATATAAACCGACTCCGCACCCGACACGTTAACTTCGGCGTCCGGCTTAACGGCTGCGCGCGGGCAAAAAGAAACCCCGGCGGTGTTGCCCGCCGGGGAGAGAAAGGAGAGAGAAGAAGAAAGGGGTTCAGTTATTGAGAATCGTGCTGCCGATTCCCGGTCGGCTTGTGCTGACAGTTAATAGTAAAACACCCGTTTCTTGGTGCAATGCTGAGATTGTCTGAAAGCTTCCTGTGAGTTGATGTCGCGGGCTGAATCCCATCACATGGTAATGGCTGTAGACTGTAGTGTGGCGCCGTGCGCCATACACGTGAGCGCGAAAAGGAGAATCCTCATGCTGCTGTCCGACCGCGACATTCTCGCCGCCCAGAAGGACGGTCATATTTCTCTTGACCCATGGACTCCGGAAATGGTGCAGCCCGCGTCGATTGACGTGCGCCTCGACCGTTTCTTCCGCCTGTTCAACAATCATGCCTACACATACGTGGATCCGGCCGAGAACCAGGGGGCGCTGACCGAGCAGTTCGACGTCGCTCCGGACGAGCCGTGGATCCTGCATCCGGGCGAGTTCGCGCTCGGCTCGACGTGGGAGTACGTCAAGCTCGACGCGACGGTGGCGGCACGCTTGGAAGGCAAAAGCTCGCTGGGCCGTCTGGGCATCCTCACACATTCGACGGCCGGCTTCATCGACCCCGGTTTCGAGGGGCATATCACGCTGGAGCTGAGCAACGTGTCGACGCTTCCGGTCAAGCTCTGGCCCGGCATGAAGATCGGGCAGATGTGCTTCTTCCAGCTCAGCTCTCCGGCCGAGCACCCTTACGGCTCCAAGGGCACCGGCTCCCATTATCAGGGCCAGCGCGGCCCGACCCCCAGCCGTTCCTACGTTAACTTCTACAAGGCCGACGTCAACGACTAGAGCCGATACCCAAGTTCTTTGACGCAATGTGCCGGCGACTCCATGACTGGGCCGCCGGCACATTGTTATGCTCCGTTCGATGCCGTCTGGCTTATTGGCGAATGGCGGTGAACAGCACCGACTGGGCCGGATGCAGCGATGGAGGGCGCAACCCGTAGGTCATCAGCGCCCGGCCCGTCATCAGCACGCCGTCTTTGGTCCACCAGCCCAACGGCGACTGGCCGCTGCCAAGACCAAGCCCGTCGAGATCGAGATCCAGCCACAACGGCTGTATGCGGTACGTGCCATCGGGGTCAAGACCGGGCACGCGAATCGGCGCCGCAGGGAGAGTCTGGGACGTTGTCAGTTGCGTGAACCGGTAGAACGCCGCGGAACGATCCGGCTTGACCATGCCGTCGACCCGGACGGCCGGATCGGCGATATCGGCGTGCACGCACGTGTCGATCGCGAACCATGCGCGGTGCCTCTTGTATTCGGCGACCCATTCGCCGAGCTTGTTCAACGCCTCGTCCGGCTCCTTGAGCAGATTCCATTCGACGCCCATGTGCCCGAAGAACGCCATCGCCATGCGCATCTCCTGGCTCGTGGCGCGATGCGTGGAATGTGCAGGACTCGCCCCCACATGCTCGCCCATCATGCAGGGCGGCACGAGCAGCGACGTGTACCGCTGAATATCGGCCCGCTCGACCGGGTCCACGCAGTCGGACGTCCACACGCGGCTGGCGAATTCGAGTATGCCCAGGTCGATACGGCCGCCGCCCGATGCGCAACTCTCAATCTCCAGTCCCGGATGCGCGACTTCGAGGTCACGGAACATCCGGTACACGGCGAGCGTCTGCCCGTGCACCGCCGGCCTGCCGGTACGTGGCGAGACCGCCTCGGTGACGAATTTGTTGTGGTCCCATTTGATGTAGTCGATGCCCAACTCGCCGACCAGCGCATCGATGGAATCATGGATGTATCGGTAGGCGTCGGGATTGGTCAGGTCGAGCACTTGCTGCGAGCGTCCCTGCATCGGCAGACGGTTCGCAGTCGGGCGCAGCACCCAGTCAGGGTGGGCGCGGGCCACGTCGGAATCCGGGTTGACCATCTCCGGTTCGAACCACAGGCCGAACTCCATGCCTTTTCCGTGCACGTAATCGGCGAGCGCCTTGAGGCTCTTCGGCCCGTCCGGCCACACATCCTGCGCTATTTGCCAGTCGCCGAGCCCGGATGTGGAGTCTCGGCGGGAGCCGAACCAGCCGTCATCCACCACGAACCGTTCGACACCGGAATCCCCGGCCTTATCGGCCAGAGCCTTCAACGTGTCGTAGTCATGGTCGAAATACACGGCCTCCCACGTGTTGAGAATCACCGGACGCGGCTTGACGGCGAGATCCGGGTGACAGGAGCGTACGTAATCATGGAATCTCGCAGCCACCTCGTTGAGCCCGTCACCGTACGACCCGTACAGCCACGGGGTGGTGTACGTTTCGCCGCGGGCGAGCGTGGCCTCGCCGCCGAGCAGCACCTCGCCGCCGCCAATCAGACCGGTCGTATACGGCTGACGCTCTGCCGACAGCACGGAATTGCCGCTCCAGCCCACATGCGCCGAATAGACCTCGCCATGCTCGAACCCGAAGCCGGGCTCGCCCGCGGAAAGCAACAGAGAGGCGTCAAAACCTGGGCGCCCCGCCATCGAGACCTTCTCGAAGCGTCCTTCGGTCAGCGGCTGCCGCTGCGGGCTGCGTTCGCGCAGATGATGGCCGGTGGTGGTGAGTATCTCCGTGGCAAGTGCCGGGAGCGGGAAGCCGAGTTCGACTTTACCGACTTCCAAGTCACCGGTCGGAAGATTACCGGCTGGAAGATTACGCAGCGTGGTGCGCTGTCTGATCAGTCCGCCGGGCAACAGTTCGGCCGTCCATGACAGTTCCACGCCCTGCTCGGCATCCGACGCGGTCACGGTGACGACCGGCACCTGTTGCGTGACGGTATGCGCGGCACCGTCCACGCCGTCAGACACGTCAACGCCTTGGCGTTCGTCCTGACGGATTGCGATGCCGGTCACCGTGAATGCACAGAACGGCGTTACGCCGGCGCGCCGGATATCCAGTCGCGGTGCCCCTATCCACGACTCGCTTTGCGTGGGCATGATGCTTGGCCAGGCGGTCTCGTCCAGCGCGCCGGACACGCGCTGCGGCCGCAGGGCGTCGTATGCGGCGAGTACGGTTCCCGGCACCGCGAGCGGGCGGCCCCAGTGCACGAAGCGCGGAAGACCGTGACCGGCGAAGATCAGCGCGAACGCCACATCAGCAGCCGGCTGCTCAGCATAAATAGCGGTGAGTTCCGTTCCATCGGCGGCGGCGCCATGGAATTGTTCGATGAGTGACATTGCGAATCCCTTCGGAACGTGCCATTGATATATGGTTCGCCTCCGATGCTACGACATCGTTCCGTCATGTCACCGCATATTCAGCGATTCCGGGGTATGAGAAGGGCTCCCGTTTTCCGATGTGGAGAGCGGGAGCCCTGACTGCCGGTGGAGGCTTATGGCATTGTTATGCCATGATGCCGCGCTTGCGGTCGATGGCGCGCATGATCGCCTTGTAGATTTCCGAGGCGATCAGTACGACCGCGGCGAGGCAGATGCACTCGACCCATGCCCACGGTCCGAGCGGCGTGGTGCCGAACGCGGAGTTGAGGAACGGAACGTAGATCACCACGAGCTGCAGCACGACAGACAGGCCGATCGCCCCCCACAGCCACTTGTTGGAGAACAGGCCGACGAACGCGGACTGACGTGCGGAACGCGATGCGATCGCGTTGAACAGCTGCGCGAACACGAGAATCGTGAAGCCCATTGTACGGGCCTCGATCATCTGGAATTCGTGGGTGCCGCCGATGGAGCGGTCGGTGAACAGGCCACCTTCAAGGTGCATGTCCATGCCGATCAAGGTGACGGCCGCCATGATGATGCCGATGAACGCGATATCGATCCACATGTCCCTGTCGATCACGCGGTCGGTGAGCTTGCGCGGGCTGCGTGCCATCACGTCATCGGTCTGCGGGTCGACACCCATCGCGAGCGCCGGGGCGGCGTCGGTCAGCAGGTTGATCCACAGCAGCTGCGTGGCGAGCAGCGGCACGGCGACACCGGTGGTTCCCGGCTGCGTGATGCCAAGCACGCCGGCGAGCATGACGCCGCCGAACACGGTGAACACCTCGCCCACGTTGGAGCTCAGCAGGTAGCGCAGGAACTTGCGGATGTTGTCGAAGATCACACGGCCCTCGCGCACGGCGGCGACGATGGTGGAGAAGTTGTCGTCCGCGAGAATCATCTTCGCGGATTCCTTGGTCACCTCGGTGCCGGTGATGCCCATCGCCACGCCGATGTCGGCGGACTTGACGGCCGGGGCGTCGTTGACGCCGTCGCCGGTCATGGCGGCGATGTTGCCCTGGCGCTGCAGCGACTCCACGATCTTGAGCTTGTGCTCGGGGGCCACGCGGGCGTACACGGAGACCTCAGAAGTCGCCTTGTCGAACGCCGCCTCGTCGGGCATCGCGTCGAGCTGATCGCCGGTGAGGGCCTTGCCGCCCTTTTCGATGATGCCCAGATCGGAAGCGATGCGGGCCGCGGTGAGCGGGTGGTCGCCGGTGATCATCACCGTGCGGATGCCGGCGCGATGCGCTTCGGCCACGGAATCACGCACTTCGGTACGCGGCGGGTCGATGATGCCGACCATGCCGGCCCAGATCAGGTCACGCTCGATGACGTCGCTCTGCTCGGAGATGTCGGTCACCTGGCCGGCTGCATTGGTCTTGATGCCGGGGATATCGGCCAGGGATGTGGTGCCGAGCGGGCGGTACGCCTCACCCAGCGTGCGGTATGCCTCGCCGGACAGACGCTCGACGGTCGCGAGAATCTCCTGGCGGTCGCCTTCGGTCATCGGGCGGACGGCGTCGCCAACCGCGATGCGCGTGCAGTAGCCGAGCAGCACATCGGGCGCGCCCTTTGCATATACGCTCAGGTTGCCGTTGTCGCTGCTGTCCTTGCCGATCACGGCCATACGCTTGCGCTCGGACGTGAACGGAACCTCGGCCACACGGTCGAGCTTGCCGAGGGCGCGGTCGGCCTTGATCTTGCGGGAGGCGACGACGAGCGACACCTCGGTCGGGTCGCCGACGATCTCCCACTGGCCGGCATCGTTCTGACGCAAGTCACCGTCGTTGGCAAACGCTCCGACGGCGATGGTGCGCAGGGCTTCGGCGTTGACCGGAGCGCTCTCCTCGATGGCGTCGCCACCCATGCCCAGCATCTTGCCCTTGGGCTCGTAACCGGTGCCGGTGAGCTGCACTTCACCGCTCGGGGTGACGATGCGCTCGACGGTCATCTCGTTACACGTGAGCGTACCGGTCTTGTCGGAGCAGATCACTGAAGCGGATCCCAGCGTTTCCACGGAGCTCAGCTTCTTGACGATGGCGTTGTGCTTGGCCATGCGCTGCACGCCGAGCGCGAGAACAACCGTCAGAATCGTCGCAAGACCTTCCGGCACTGCGGCGACGGCCAGCGAAACGGCCAGCAGCAGCGAGTCGATGAGATCGTCGGGCATCTTGTGGAAGCCCTGCGTGATGAACAGCGCGACGAGCACGACGGCCGCGATGATGCACACGGCAATGCCCAGGATCTTGGAGACGTGGGTCATCTCCTTCTGCAGCGGGGTATCCTCGTCATCGGTCTGCGACAGCATGTCGGCGATCTTGCCAACCTGCGTGTTCATGCCGGTTCCGGTCACGATCGCGCGGCCGGTGCCCTGGGTGACGGACGTGCCGTTGAAAATCATATTGGTGCGGTCGCCCAGCGCCTTGGCGGAGTCGAGCGTGTCGGGCTTCTTGCCCACCGGCACGGATTCGCCGGTCAGGCTCGCCTCGGCGATGCGCAGCGACGCGGCGGCGAACAGACGCCCGTCGGCGGAGACGGTATCGCCTTCGCCAAGCACCACGATGTCGCCGGGAACCACGTCGGCGGTGTTGATGTGCACGATTTTGCCGTCACGCAGCACGGAGGTCTGCGGTGCCGTCATTTGGGCGAGCGCCTCCACCGCCTGCTCGGCACGGGCCTCCTGAATATAGCCCAGCACCGCGTTGACGATCAGGATCAGGATGATGACGATGGCGTCAAACGGCAGCACTTCGCCGGCCGTTCCGTGCGAGCGCTCGATGAACCATGCGATCAGTGAGATGACAGTGGCGGCAAGCAGCAGGTACACCAGCGGATCCTGGAACTGCGCCAGGAACTTCTTCCACTTGGGTACGGGCGGCGCGCTGGCCAACTGGTTCGGGCCGAATTTCTCCAACCGGCGCTGCGCCTCGGCGGAACTCAGGCCGGTGTTGGTATCCACATCCAGCGCCTTGGCGACTTCGTTCGCCTCGGTCAAGCTGGGATCGACGTCGTGAAGCAGGCCTTCCTGCGACTGCACGCCTGTGGATTGATCATTTGTGTGATCAACCATAATGGTCTCCTTGATATAGCCGCGGAGTAGTCAGCCCTCACGATCACCGGGATCGTCCCCTCCCCCGGTCATCTCGATAAAGCTGCGCGGTTATGGGCACCGGCGCAACTGCTGCCGATGCATACTGTTGCCATTATTCCACAAACCCGTCATCGCTTGGCGAAACAGCCCTTTACGTGTTGTCCAAATATCAGCATTCCGCGAACGATTTCAGGCGACACGCTCACACAGCGCGAGCAGCCAGCGGAGCGTCGCCATGGTGTAATCGAACAGTTCGTCGTCCATGCCGAAATACCGCTCGCAGCACTCCCTGCTCACATCGACCATCGCAAGACCTTCTGGCTCTCCGGGTATGAATGACGCCGCCCGATCCTGCATTCATCATACGTGCCAAGGCAAGGAACTCCGGCGGCTTCGGAACCGGACGAGCTTCGTTCCGTTCCTAAGTGCGCGCCGAAACGACAACTCTGCGCACTTAGGAACGCAAACTATGCGATCTGCGTTCCTATGTTCGCGCACTCGGCGTTCCGGCGCGCACTTAGGAACGCAAACCGAGTCTCTCAGGAGATTGGGGCGATTCGCGCGCCGCGAATGGCTGTTTGGCGTGGGGGTCTGGGACAATGGCACGTATGGCAATCAAGAAAGGTCCGACCAAGGGGTCGGGAGGAAAACACCGCAATGCGCTACGCGGCAAGGGGCCGACGCCCAAAGCCGAGGATCGCGTGTATCACAAGGCATACAAGGCCAAGCAGGCGACGAACCGTCGCAAGATGGCAGATCCACGACTGGCAGCCCGCCGTCGCGCCGCGAAGTTCACGTCCGATTCGGACGATCTGGTCATCGGCCGCAATGCCGTGCTGGAGGCGCTGCGCGTCGGCGTCCCCAGCATGCAGCTGTATATCGCGACACGTATCGAGCATGATGACCGTACACGCGAGATCATCAAGCTCGCCGGCGCACAAAGCCTGCACCTGCTGGAGGCCGACCGTCTGGAAATGGATCGCATCGCCCGGTCGTCGAACCATCAGGGCGTCGTGCTCAAAGTGCAGCCGTACCAGTATTCGTCTCTCGCCGAGCTGGCGGATATCGCCGAGCGCAAGGCCAAGGCCATGGACGTGGTGAATTCGCCGAGTGCGCGCATCAACGCACGCCCGCTGTTCATCGCGCTCGACGGCGTGACCGACCCGCAGAACCTGGGTGCGGTGATTCGTTCGGCCGCCGCCTTCGGTGCCAACGGCGTGATTCTGCCGGAGCGTCGTTCCGCTTCGGTCACCGCTGCCGCGTGGAAGGTATCGGCCGGTGCCGCGGCGCATATCCCGGTGGCTCGCGTGGTGAACCTCACCAAGGCCATCGAAAGCATGCGCGAACGTGGATATTACACGGTCGGCCTAGACGGCGGCGGCGATAAGCTGGTCGGCGAAACCGGTTTCGAGACCGATCCGCTG
Organism: Bifidobacterium bifidum ATCC 29521 = JCM 1255 = DSM 20456; assembly: GCF_001025135.1. Taxonomy (NCBI): domain Bacteria; kingdom Bacillati; phylum Actinomycetota; class Actinomycetes; order Bifidobacteriales; family Bifidobacteriaceae; genus Bifidobacterium; species Bifidobacterium bifidum. Next base: position 2,168,149 of record NZ_AP012323.1, read on the forward strand.
ATCGTCGTGCTCGGTTCAGAAGGCAAGGGACTGAGCCGACTCGTGCGCGAGTCGTGCGACGCGATCGCCGGCATTCCGATCACGTCCATGGTGGAGTCTCTGAACGCCTCGGTCGCAGCCGGTATCAGCCTGTACGCGGTCGCCCGCGCCCGTCGCGAAGCAGCGGCAGCCGCCACGAAGTAATACCCATATCTCCCCCCTGCTGCCGGCGGGGTCATCGAGCGGAACGAAAATCGGGGTGGCCGCCGCAATCGGCGCACCACCCCGTCCGGTTCCGCTCAGCAGCTCCACATATCAGTGGCTCCACACCGCGGCATCAGGATCGTCGTCGGGATTGTAATCATCATCGTCGATGGGCTTTTCGTAATTCGCCTCATCGTCGACCACGCCGGAATCCGCTTCAGCGTTGAGCTCGTTCACGGCTTTGTCATCCAGCTTGTAGTTCGGCAGCACGGATTGGATGTAGCTTTCCACAGCCTCGCCCATCGGCACGTCGTGGCCGGCCTTCTCGGCAAGGAACCAGCGGTGATCCAGCACCTCATGGAAGAACTGTGCCGGCTCGATCTGCGAACGATATTCACGTGGAATCATACGCACAGTCGGCTCATACACCTCACGCATCCAATCGGTGGCGACGATCTCCAACTCCTCGCCTTCACGCCACGTGGAGGCACGGTACGCATCCAGATCGTTGAGCAGGCGCCGCGCCTGATTCTCCTGCACATCTAAACCGGTCAGTCGCAGAAGCTTGCGCGACGCATAGCCAGCATCGACCACGCGCGGGCGGACCAGCACACGTTTGCCGTCCTCCGCGGTCTTCATCTCCAGCTCGTCCACGTCGAAGCCCAGGTCGTTGAGCTTGTTGACGCGCTGCTCGATCTTCCACATCTCATCCGGGCCGAACTTGTCGGTGTCGGTCAGCGTGCTCCACAACGAGTGGTAGCGGTCGACCAGACGGTTGCCCACCTCGATCTCGTCCACGTCGCTCGGCAGCAGACGGCCAGAAGCCAAATCCATCAATTCACCGATGATGTTGGTGCGAGCCAAGTCGATATCGTATTCACGCTGGCCATCGGTAAGCTGCACCTGCAAATCACCGGTTTCGGCGTCCACCAGGAAGGCGGAAAACGCGTCGGCATCACGCAGGAACAGGACGTTCGACAGCGACACATCGCCCCAGTAGAAGCCGGCCAAGTGCAGGCGAACCAGCAGCACGGCAAGGGCGTCGATCAAACGCTCGGCAGTATCCGGCTGGAGATTGCGGGCGAACAGCGCGCGGTACGGCAGTGAGAACTTCAGGTGACGGGTGACCAGAATCGCTTCCAGCGGTTCGCCGTTGCGGTCATGACGACCGGTGACCACGGCAATCGGGATGACGGTCGGCAACTCGAGCTTCTGCAGTCGGCGCAGAATCTCATACTCGCGCTCGGCCACCTGACGGGTGATCTCTTTCATGGCGTACACCTCGTCGCCCACGTGCACAAAACGCACCACATGGCGGGAGATGCCTCGCGGCAGGTTGGCCAGCAGGTCCTCGGGCCAGGTGGCCAGGGGCTTATGCCAGGGCAGCGTGAACATCTTCGGGTTCGAGCTGGCGGCGGTGATCTTCAATGCTTGCGGCTCAGCTGAACTGGCATGTTCGTCTTCGGCTTTGACGGACGTGGCCTTCAGCGCGCGCGGATCCATCTGAGGCAAATCGTTCAACTCCATGTGTTCGATTCTACGTGGTGCTTGGGAAGTGCAGCGAGTAGCGGCGACTTCGGCGCATTATTCTCGCATACGAATAGATCATCTGTATGGGATTTGCCGGCCGAATTGACGTCCCGTATGCGACGCCTCATGCGCAATCTGAACAAAATGAACGCAACAAGTAACATGAGCCCCGCTGCCGCGGCAATGCTGCCTACGGCGGCACCCGTACGACCGATAAGGCCAGGATTGCCCGGCTCCTCGCTCGGGTTATTTTCGGGCGGGGCAACAGGAGTTCCAGTGCTAAATTTCGGCTCTACTGTGATGTTGAGATCAGCGGATGTGCCTCCACTGCCAGGAATCGAGATGAGGAACGGATCACAGTCGTATGCCTTGTTGGCTTTCGCCGAGCTCGTGCGAGAGACCAGATATAGGCCGAGCGGCAGATTCTGGAAAGTGAGCTGACCAGCTACGTTAGTGGTGCCGGAATGCTGGTACAGCTTGTTTTTCGCCGCGTGCGCAGCGAGCTTCTTGGCAGCATCGTGATATTCACTTGATGTCAGGCGTTCCCAATCGGCAGTGAGGCCGGAAAAATCGCCGACGGTTTTATATGAGGAGACGCTACCATCATTGTTCGTTGTGACGGTGGCGACGCGCACGATGGAATAGGTATCGTCGGCAAGCAATTTGGGCGAAGCCGTGTCTCGGCCCCATACGGCATTGATGGTGAGAGCGCCGAAAGAATCAGCTTGCGCATACGGCACCATAGAGCCGAAGGCTGCAAGAACAGTGAGGACGATAGTAACGGCGGCGGCAATCATGGCAGCAATGCGCGCCGCACCATACTCGCTTCCGCTATGCAGGTCTAACATGTCTGCCCGGTCCTTTCCGCCGTGATGAATGTGATTGGTTATTTGTACTGTCTGGCTGAGGAGGCAAGTCACCGTCCGGCTCGATATCCGCAGAGTCAGAATCACCAGATGCGACCTTGGCGCTCCCACTCTGCCGGCGTCGCCGCTCATGGCGCTGCCATAAATGCCATGCGATGAGCAAGGCAATCAGTGCAAGAGACGGCAACAAGTACTGCAGCGGAATGTCCACGTGGAACGTGGATTTGGCGTCATCCTGCTGCTGCGGCGTGTATGGGATGCGATGGCCACGCACCAGCAGCCGATGCGTATTGACCGCATACGGCGTACAAGTGATGAGCGTGACCAAATCCTTGCCGGGCTCAATTGCCAGTTGTTTGGTATCGGTCGGCAGAACGGTAGTGATCTTATCGACCTGATACGCATATGTGTCTTTAAGTATTGTGATGTAGAACTTGTCGCCTTTTTTCATAAGGTTCAAGTCCGTGAACAGTTTTGCCGTGGGCAAGCCCCGGTGGCCAGACAGCGCCGCATGAGTGGACGCACCGCCAACTGGTAGTGAGGTCTGTTCGAGATGTCCGATGCCGGATTGCAGTACTTTCTCGGAAGTGCCGTGATAAATCGGCAAGGTCTCCTCGAGCTTAGGCACAGTGATGTATCCCATCATGCCGTCACCGTCAATATTGAGCAGACTGTTATATTCCTCGTCCGTGGATGCGGAATTGACGGCACTGGCAAGAGCGTCGGTCTCTCCTGCATCGTTCTGGGCGAGCTTTTCGTTATAGGCGTGCGCAGCATCCAGCACCTTCTGGTACTGTTCCTGGCTCAATGCTTCAACGCTGGCGTCGTAGTTATTTACGGCGCGGCTGGCGTTGCGCATAATGAGGAAGTTGCTGATCGTCGGATAGAACAGAATGAGCATTCCACCGAGAATGACCAGTAAGGGCAGGATGTTGCGCAGTCGTTTCATCGAGCGTTCTTTTCGCGAGGAAACCGTGTTGTGGGCGTAGCGGGTGTGTGCCCTTCACGCCCAAAACACGGCCATGCTCGTCAGGCGTTCTTGCGCTTGAGAGTCCAGGCAACGCCGAGCGCGATGACCAGCACACCAATCACCGTGAAGGCGATGGTACCCATGCCACCAGTGCCAGGCAGGGTAACACCGGACTTGTTATGGACCGGGATGACACCGTTCGATGCGGTCTGGTCGTAGTCGCTGCCATTGTTGTTGTCGTAGGTGATGGTGACGGTGGCATTCGTGGTGTCAGTGCCGTCGTTCTGGCCATCAACCCTCACGCCGATGGCGCTGGCGAGCTTGTTGTAGCCGGCCGGCGCTTTGGTCTCGGTGAGCGTGTACTCGCCGTTCTTCAGTCCCTGGAAGTCAACCTTACCGTTTGCAGGAGTGGTGATAGTCGTAGTAGTAGCTGTCTCACCAGCCTTGGCTACACGGTATACAGCGTTCGTGGTCGCATTACCGGCATTGACTTGCACGAAGCTAATAGCGGTGCTGTCGGTGTCGTTCTTAGGTGCGAGTGTGAACTCAGCACCAGCAAGTCGAGTAGCGGTATCATCATAACTGCCACCAGTGTACTTATCGACGGTGAAGCCATAAGTGAAGACGCGAACCTTGCTGGGTTCGGACTCACCGGTGCCATCGGTACTCGGGTTGTTGGAGTACTGAATCGTTGCGGAGTTGGTGTTACCATGACCGCCCACAACAGCATTCTCGTTCAGCGTGGCCGTGTAGGTGACGGTGATCTTCTTGCCGGCATTGGCCTGCTGCTTGGCTTTGAAGTCCTTCATGGCGACAGCAAGCGTATTGTCGGAGGCCGTAGGAGTGGTGACGGTGTAGTCAGTGCCCACGGTCAGTGGATCAGTCACACCTTCGACCTTAACGAATTCGACTTGTCCAAAGGTGAGGCCCTTAGACAACGTATCCTTGAAGTTGAAAGTGTAGGTGTTATAGGCGGACATGTCCGGAATGGTGGAAGTCAGGGTGAAGGTCAGGGTATCACCGATCTTCGCGTCGGTGACGTCCTTACCAGTGCTGCCTACCTGTACCTTCTTGTCGACGGTAGGCAGGTCGCCCTTGATGTCGGCAGTCACATTAGCGCGGCCAACGGAAACTAGCGTGGCGTATTGACCACTGGTGTTGGCCAAGGTCGCACCCGGCACAGCGACCACGTAGTAGCCGTAGTCGAGACCAGCGAACGTCGCAGTGTACTTATCGTTCGAGGCATCGGCAGATACCGTAGCGGTCGCGCCAGCCGCGATGTTGTTGGCCTTGTTCTGCGCCCAGTTCGATGCCTTGGTAGCGAAAGCAACCAAGTCTTCACCCTGCAGCTTGGATACGTAGTCGTTTGCTTTATCGTTGACGTTCTCGTTGGTAGCACCAGTTAGTCCGGAAGCAGTGGAGTTCTCGAAGAACGGCTTCCACTCGTCAGTCAACGTGTAGGAGACAGCCTTGCCGTCACCGCTCACGGTGGCGGAGAACATCTTGTAGGCGTTCACGGTCTTACCGGCGAACTTCGCGTCAGTAGTGCTGACCGTCAGCGTGGCATTATCCGCTGCGTTGGCCGTGGCGACTGTCGTCGCAGCCAATCCAAATACGGTGGCAATCGCCGCGGCGGCAGCGAAAACCCTTTTCATCAGTGATTTCATTACTGTTCCTTTCCCTAAATGGAAATCTTTTCTGTTTGGCAGGTACGGTTTGTCTATGTGGTCGTCACGCGGCATGGGCACCTCGCTTTCGTATACGGCTGGAGCCCGAACGGACTGTGCCGGATTGAACGCGTTGATTACGCACGTACCAGACCACGCCAGCTCCCATAAGCAGCAAGCCGAACATCAGGAACCACATCGTGCCCGCGCCTCCCATATCCGGAAGCAACGCCGCATTGGTAACAATGGCCACGCGTTCCTTGGTGTTGTAGGAGACCGATACTTGGTATCCGGCCTCCGCGGGCTTGATGGTCTTGGTGGTATCGCCGTCCTTATAGGTCACGGCGGTTTCTTCCACGGTGTACGTGTAGTAACGCACGATGTCCTTGCCGTTGGCATCCTGTACATCCACGAATGCGACCGGCAGTCCTTGAATCACCTTGCGCCAGGTGTTGCTCCAGGAAGAGGCATCGGAGGAGTCCAACGTCACCGTCCATGGATTCTTCTGCGTCACGGTTGTGCAATCCGCGCCGAAGCATTGAATCGTCTGCGGCGTCACCGTATTGCCACTGCCATCGGTATAGTGCGCGGCGATCTTCAGTTCGACCGACTGCGGCCGTTCGAGGTTGCCGTCCTTCCATACCTTCTGGACGGTCAGGTCAATGGTTCGGCAACCGTCCTTGCCGCACGGGTCCTGGCCGTCGTCCGGTTCGGGGGTGAGTCCGCCGTTGTTGTCGGTCACGGTCGCGTCGAGCATGAGCACGGCCTTGGCCGGGGACTGGTAAGCATCGAGCTTCGTCTTGGTGCTGCCGTCCGTGGAGTCGACCACGGCGTTCTTAATGCCGACCCAAGTGGTGCCGGCATCGCCGGATGCGGAGCTGTGCACAGCGCTGCTGTCGTATGTGTTGACCACGTCGAACAGCTTCACTTCCCAACGATCGAGTCCGGTGTTCAGCGCATCGTCTGCCGTGTTCTTCTGCGAGAAGATCTTGTTGCCGTCCTGTGCGGAGGTGCGGGCCTCACTAGCGTTCGCGGCCGCCTTGCGGTAAATGCGATAGGTGTTGTATGCCTTGTCGCCGTTGCCGTCATCGACCGGTCCGAGGATGTCGCTCATGGTGTTGAAGTCCCATACGGACTTGAGTTTAGTGTTCGAGAACGGGTCGACCAGTCCGCTGGCACCGCGGATCGTGTCGGCGTAGACCATGTGGTCGTCTGCCAGCACGCCCTCGTCGTTCAGTCCGGCGAAGCCGCCCGCGTAGCCGGTGGTGAGATCCTTCACACCGTCGGTATCCTGAGTTGCCCCTCCACCGAACACGTCATAGCCATTGGCGATGCCCGTTACGGTGGACTGTTCCACGCGAGTACGGTTGCCCTTGATGAGCTGGACGGTCAGGTTGCTGCCCGACCCATCCATATCAATGCCGTCTTTGCTGCAAGGCAGTTTGATGACGCTGTCGCCGATGGTGACAATCGCCACGTCGGTCTGCTGCTGGTTTTCATCATCAGCCTTGGACAGAGCAACGCTCACCTTCAGTCCGAACAGGTTCACGTACAGCACGTTGCCTTCCGAAAGCACCTTGAGATCGAATACCTTGCCGAAGATGGCCGGGAACCACTTGCCTAAATCGATGACGCCGACCTGTTCCGCCTTGTCGAGGTACAGGAGCTTGACCAGCGCGTTCACCACTTGCAGCAGCAGTTCCACAAGTACAGAGTTGACCTTCGCGTCAACCAAATAGGCACGGCTGGTTTCACCGACGAATCCGCCGGCAATCTCACCGCTAGTGACCTTCTTGAGATTGTCAGACGTGCAGCCCTTCACCCTGGCCAGATCCGCGTATCCAACAAAACCGCCTGCGACCTCACGTCCGGTAGCCTTGTCGGTGGCTTTGCCGTAATTGTCGCCATGGTGTGTGGCGGTGACGGTATAACCGTCCGGGATGCCGATGACGCGCGAATCGCCAACGTGCGAGCCCCAGATGTCAAGTACGCCGGCCGTGGCACCAAGCAGATTGAGCGCATCTGTGCCGAGTTGTGCATTGTCGGCGGCGACCGTGCCGGATTTGCCAAGATGCCCGATGAAGCCGCCCACGTAGTTCACGCCGGTCACACTGTTGAGGTTGGTGACCGCAGACTGCTTCACAGAGCCATTGATCAGTCCACCGCCGAAGCCACCGGCCGCACCGGTGTAACGCTTCGAGTCAAGCATGCCCTTCGTGGTGGAATCATGGGCGACGACTTGGATGCCGTCGTTCACGCCGTTGACCTGACCGTCATAGATGAAGGTGCGGAATGCTTCGAGCACGCCCACGTTGCCGACCTTGAGCAGTTTGAGCAGCAGGTTGGTATTCTGCTTATCGCCGGCCTCGCCGCCGCCGACGGAAGCGACGCTGGACACATCGGCAAGGCCGAAGAAGCCGCCCGCGTATTGCCCGCCTTCAACGGCGCGCAGCCCGGTGACTGTAAGTGCGGCTGGGTCATTGTTCGGATCCGCTTCACTGCCGGTGCCTTTGGCGGAATCCTTGTCACCGAGGATCGAGGCCTGCAGCGAGCCGGCGAAACCGCCGGCGTTCAGGGCATACTTGGTTGTGGTGTTACCCTTATCGTCCTTGGTCTCATATGCGCCGTCGACCGTGTATCCCCATGCCGGGTCATCCGAGCTCACATGCGCACCGCGAATCGTCGTAACCGTGGCCTGCAATACGCTGACCAGACTTGCCGGGGTCGAGACCAGCGAGTCGAGGATTCCTTGCAGGAATCCCTCGGATGCGTTGGTGTCCACATCCGCGACCGCGCCGGCAGTGGCCACGCCGATGAATCCGCCGACATTGTTGCGCCCTTCCACCTTGCGCAGGTTGGAAACATTGGCACCGGCAGCGGTGACACCCTTGACAAGCTTCTGGCCGTTCTGGTCGAGATCGCCCCAGATCTGGCCGCCGACCGCGAGACCCACGTAGCCACCGGCGTTGCCGGTGCCGTGCGTGATGTCTTCGCCGGTGGCCACGACCTTCATACCCTTGCGGTAGCCGGCCACGCTCGAGGATTTGATGACTGGCACGAATACCTGTGCCACGTCGAGCATCTGACCCAGATCAAGTTTGATGCCTTTGTCGCCGAATAGTTGGATGGAGCCGAACGAGGATGCCGAGCCGGATTCCATCGTGCCCGCGTAGCCACCTGCCGCACGCATGGCGGAGACGGTCTTGACGTCCATCGACTGGCCATCGGTGATCGTGCCGGTGCGCATCAGGCCGACGTGTCCGCCGGCGACGCCGGAATCATGCAGGTTCGCGCCGGTCCGATACTCCGCACGTCCTGCGACGACGTTGAATCCGAAGATGTAGGATTCGAGGAACTTGTCCAGGGAATCCTGATCAGTAACAGAGCCCGCACCATCGCCCGTAGCTACATCGGTGAATTCCTTGCCATACGCACCGTACTTGCCGATGTTGTCGACTCACGTCTTCCACTGGTCGTAGCTCATATTGCGCAGCGGACCGGTGACCTTCGTGTGCTCCTCGGTCGGGTAGACCACGGACAGCACGCCGGCGAGGTTGCCGGCCTTGATGAGACCGCCAAGCAAGGAGAGCGAACCGCCTTCAGCGGTATCGGCCGCTTCCATGAAGCCGGTGTAACCGCCGGCGATTTCGGCACCGTATACGCTGCGGATGCGCGCGGCGTAGGCTACGCGCCGCGGCCCGTTGTATTTGCCGTCGGTGTTCTCCTGCTTCCATGCTGCTGTGTTGTTGCCCCAGATATGACCGCCACGATTACGTCCCGCATAGCCGCCGGCCATGCCGCGGCGTGTGGTCGTATCCGATGCCGCCTGGGCACGCACCGCGCCGCCGCACACTGCGGCATCGGTCGAGCTGTTGCGAATCGTCGGTGTGAAGTCCTGCACGAGCGAGAGCAGGTTGTCGAGGTTGACAAGCTTCTTGAGCACGCTGCCGTCACCAAGCACGTTCGCCACGGCTCCCGGCTGCATGGTACCCACGTAACCGCCGGCCGAAACCTGGCCGATGATGTATACGAACTCATGAGAGCTCGAGTCCTGAATGTGGCCGCCTTCGATGTCTCCGGCGAAACCACCAGCCATACCCAGTGGATCGGGCTCATTGTTGGCATTCCTATGATCTGCGGCGCTGGCCAGAACGGAGTATCCGCCGATGCCGCCAGTCACATCGGAGTGTTCAATCGTCGAGACGACGACATCCAGCACACTGAGTACATCGTTGAGATTGACGTTCTTGCCGAGCAGGCTCAGGCCACCGCCCACGGCCGCCGCCGAGCCGATGTCCATTTTGCCGATGTAGCCGCCGGCATACCGAGCGGCGGTGACTGCATACGAGCTGTCTTTGCTCAGATAGGTGTCGTCGATGGATCCGGTGGTTTCCAGATTCTTCGGTGCCTTGACGTCGGTGTGGCGCAGTTGGGTCACGCTGGAATGGGATACCTGCACGCCGGAACCGTAGCCGATGTAGCCGCCGGCGGAACCGGATTGCGTATCGGATTGGTCAAGTCGGGTGGCGGAGACGGTGAAGCCGGGATCGTCCGGGTCGGAAATCTTGTTGCCGCTGGTGGTCTCCACGGTGGTGGCATCGGAATGCACGCCCGCGTAGGAGATGAACGGCACATAGCCCTGCACCACCTGCAGCAGGTTGGCGAGATCCACCGTACCGAATTTGCCGAGCAGGCTCAGGCCGCCGTTGCCAGCCGAAGCGAGTGCGCCGGAAACGACCTTGCCGCCGAAACCGCCTGCGTATGCGCCGCCGGTCACATGGTCGAGGTTGACAACGGCCACGGGGTTGGCTTGAACGCGGGACTGCACGTCTGCCAGCGTTGAGTCGTTCTCGAGATCGGTTTCGGAGAACTGATTGACTTTGCCGCTTTGGAAGTTTCCCGCATAGCCTCCCGCGATATCACCTTCGACGTAACCGCCGTTGACGTACGTCACGGTGGTATACGTATAGCTTGGAATCAGATACGGCATGGCACCGAGCAGGTCGTTCACGGACAGCAGTCCGCCCTTGATGAGGTTGTCCAACACGCTGGAATCATCGGCGTTGCTAAGTGCGTCAGCGAGGCCACCGGTGGTGGAGAAGCCCACGAAGCCACCCGCGATGCCATCGGATGTGCTGGTATCGGCCGCGACCGACTTGAGGTTCGTCACATGGCTTTCGCGGGTCTTGGTGCTGTTGGCCTGACCGTAGAAACCGCCCGCAGCGTAATCGGTGGTCTCGTTGTTCTCGTTCTTGCCGGTCGCCTTGACCGTGAATCCGTTGGCGATGCCGTTCACATTCGATGAAGTGACTGCAACCGAAGAATATTGGGCAACCGATAGCAGACCGGAAAGCTTGATAAGCCCAAGCACATTGAGCCCGCCGGCACCAACGGCGTCGCCTGGTCCGGAGAAGCCGATGAAACCGCCGGCTTCTCCCTTGGCCGTGACCGTGGCCAGATTGGTAAGGTTCATGTTGGTCACGTCACCACCGGTGGCGCATCCGATGGCACCGCCCGCATAGTATGAACCGGCCTTCACCGTCAAACCGGATGCCGGAGCGGTGACAGACATGTTCTCCACGGTGAACGCGGCAAACTGGTCGAACTTCTTGAGCGTGGCGATATCGCCAATTTTCACCACACTGTTGAGCAACCCAGCTACCGTTGTCGGTTGCAGATTGCCGGCGATGCCACCCGCGTAGGAGCCCGTGGCCGTGACCGATTCAAGGCCTTCTATGGTGGTGGAACGCTGCTGTGGGAAGTCACGAGGATTGTTGTACTTCCAGAATGTGAGTTTTTGAAGGCGGTTCTGCGAGGAATCACCGATCACCGTACCCGAACCTTCGCCCACAAGGCCGCCCGCGTAATCGCCACCAGCCTTAACGGTGAGGGAGCCCTTCATCTGCGTGCCGAGAATCACGGAGGGATTCACACCGACGATGGACAGCAGTTCTCCCGCACCACTACCGCTGCCGCTCAGCAATTTGGCCACAGCCTTGGTGAGTTGTTTCAGCAGCGATGCGTTCGCGGCATCGTCCGTGCCGAGTTCCAGGCCCCATCCCACGGAGGCAAATCCGGTGAATCCGCCGGCATGGGATTTATCAGTAGACACGGCAGCCGTGGCTGAAATCGTATTATTGACCGCGTAGGCATTGGCCATCGCGCCGCTAAATCCACCGGCATAGTCCGTGGCAGATACAGTGACCTTGCCATCGCCGTCGACGGTCAGGTTGCTGTTCTCGATGAGGCTCTGCGGACGCAGCGCAGACAGCAAATCAATACCAAGCGAATCGAGCAGACCGCCCACGTTGCCGTTGCGACTTACTCCGGCAAAACCACCGGCATATTGCGTTGCCCGCACGGTGAAACCATTCGTGCTCGTCACCGAAGAGTTCTCAATGATTGCACCAATCTGCGCACCGACAAAGCCGCCGGCCTGCGGGTTGTCCTTGTTGCCGATCACCACGTTCTTTTTGAACCCGTTCACCGAACTATTCGAGATAACCGGGTTGTAGTAGCCAGCCGGAATCAAGGCATTCAGCCCGAGTGTGCCGGACAGCAACCAGTCCACCAAATCGCCCAGCCCGAGGAACGGGATGACGTTCAGAATCTTCGAGAGTAACTTGGTGAGCGCTCCTACGATGCCGGAGACTGCATCGTATCGGGTTGCGCCCTCAACATATCCCACGAAACCACCGGTCATACGGCTTACGCTAGATACCGAAACATCTGCTACCTCGCAGTCCGTAACCTTGGTGTCCCCGTAGATACGGCCGGCAAATGCACCCGTGGCGAGGTTGGAAGGATTTTTTTTGTGCAGGGTGAGCAGACCTTGAAGATTGAGGTCAAGATCTACTTGTCCGAATGTCAATAGTTTTAACGCCTTCAACAGTGTGTCGAGCAGTAATCCCACTGCCGAAGTGAGCATACCGATCAAGGTCGGCGGAATATACGATTCACTCGTATGATTCGTCACCGACACATCCTGCAGCTTGAGGTTCGACACCACGGCCGTACCGACGCTGCCCAGACTGTTACTGTTCATCACGGTCTTGTTCGTGATCGAGGCGAAGAAGCCGATGCCCTGCCGCTTGCTGACATCCAGCTGGTCGCCTTTGACATTAGAGACCATATCTTTCTGATTGACGACCACATGGCTGATGACCGGCCGAGCTGCGGTAGCGTGAACCACGCTTGCGCCATCGGCACCAACAGCCTTCCACAGGCTGGCTGCGGTGTCGCCGTCATTGGAGACCGCACCGAGCATAGTGCCGGAGAACATGAGCGGAGTCCACTCGGTGTTGTTGGTATCTGCCGCGTTCTTGGACAGGTCGATGTTACGGAAGATCAGGTAGTTGGCGTCTGCGGAATAGGTCGGGCCGGTGTTGGCAGCGGAGTAGTCCGTTTGCGTGCCATCAGCACCCACGCCGTAATACTTGGTGTGGGTCTTTCCGACGTCTAACCGCGTGCTGCACTGCGGTAGACCGTGGTGGTCGGAGGCATCAGCATCGCGCAAAGTATCTGAATTGGAGAGATCGGCGTCACCGGCGTATTCGGAAGACGGCGTGCCGTCCACCCACTGATAATTGAGGGGTCCTTGTCGCGTGCAAGTCTGCGTGACCTTGTTGATGCGGCCAATAACCTTCTTGCCAGAACCAATCGCACGCAGCTGCTGCTCGTTACCAATCAGGATGTAGGTCTTGTCGTTGATCTTCTTGGTGACCTGACCCTCAAAGTCACGGCCGCCAAGCGCCGTCGCGGCGACCTGCACATTGGCCTTCGCCGGCGATTGATCCGTCGCATTTGAGGAATCGTTCTTGGCATCTTGAGAAGAAGCATCGTTTGGAGCCTGAGTTTGGGCTCCATCATTAGCGGAATTGCCAGCGGTAGCTTCTGCTGAGTCGTCCGCCTTATTGTCTGTCGCGCCATTTGAGGATTCGGAAGGTGTTGGCGCACCGTTTGATGTATTGGCCTCTTCTGACGTCTTATCGTCAACGTTGACATTGCGAGCAGAAGGAGCAGCTACGACAGTATTATCCCCCCCCCAGAAATTACGGCGTTAGGAGAGCTACTCACATCGTCTATATTCTGAGCATATGCTGCAGGCACCATGCACACGATGGACAAGGAAACAGCAATAACCGAAGCAAGGCAACGCTTCAAGGCATGGCGCTGCCTTCCAGATTCCTGTTCTGTTCCTCCGTTAAACCCGCAACGGACGAACTTCGATTTCGAGCCCATTGTTTCCCCTCATAGATTCGCAATCCCTTTTTCGGGAGGTCACTGCATACAATTATACAAGAAGTTGGCCCGTTGTCTAATTGAAAGTGCAACACCCGTTATTGGAGATTGTCCAGATAACCAGTCCGAAGGGATGTTGCACCTATGGGGAAAGTATATTCACACCTGTCGGAAGAGGAACGCCAGGTCATCCAGATCGAGGTCGGCAACGGCACGAGCGTCAGGAAGATAGCCCGTTTGCTGGGACGCGGCCCGTCCGGCATCAGCAGGGAGATCAGGCGCAACACGTGGTTCCCGTCCAACGAGAGCGAGTCCTACCGGCCGTACCGGCCGAAGCGTCTGAAGACGGGCCCGTGGACGGGCCGCTACTACATCGCCGGCCCCGCGCAGCGCAAGGCCGACCGGCGCAGGGCGAAGCCGCGCAAGCCATACCGCCTGTCATTCGGCCGCCTGTGGTCGCGGGTGGCCGAATGGCCGGGTAGAGGCTGGTCGCCGCTGCCGGTCAGCGGCATCATCCGCCGTTGCCTGCCCAAACGCACGATCATCGAACCCGGTATGACAAGAGGGCTCCAGGAGATCGTCGACGAGACCGACAACCGTCCCATGCGCGTGCTCGGCCACCGCACGCCCGCCGAGGCATTCGCCGACGAGCTGCTAAACTTGCAAGACAAACAAGGATGTTGCACTTCCAAATAGACAACGGGGACAAAAGAACAAAAAAAGCTCATTTGCGGGGGCCGGTTAGCGTATGTCTTTCTGGGCAAAAAGAAAAGCCCCGCAACTACGCGGGGCTTTTCCAACGAGGCCATAAGAGAGGAAGAGAATCGCCTCGTTTAATGGTTGGCATGACCGAAGTCATACCAAGTATCTGCTAGTTCCTCTACTAGTTCAGACGCAGCTCGGTCGACGGAGCGAACAGGTGCATCTTGGAGGGGTCGATCTTGATCTTGACGGTCTGGCCGATCTTCGGCAGCGCACGCGGGTTCACACGAATCGTGGTGAGCTTGTTCTGGTCGGACATCATCGTGGACGCCTCGGCAGCGGAGCCATCGGTGATGATGGTGCCGTAGATGTAGCCGTCGGAGCCCAGATCCTCGATGTTCTGAACCTTCAGCGAGAAGGCGTTCGGATCGTCCGGGGTGGCCAGCGTGGCATCCTCGGGACGGAAGCCGACGACAATCTTGCCGCCATCCTCAGCGGTCAGCTTGTTGACGGCCTCGGCGGGCAGGTCGACGGTGTCCTCACCGATCTTCGCCTTGCCGTTGACGACCGGGTGAGTGTTGATGTTCATCGACGGGGAGCCGATGAAGCCAGCGACGAAGACGTTGGCCGGGCGATCGTACAGCTCGGTCGGAGCGCCGACCTGCTGCAGGACGCCGAGCTTGATGACGGCGATGCGGTCGCCCATCGTCAGAGCCTCGGTCTGATCGTGGGTCACGTACAGGGTGATGACGCCGAGCTGACGCTGCAGGGCAGCGATCTGCGTACGGGTCTGCACACGGAGCTTGGCGTCGAGGTTCGACAGCGGCTCATCCATGAGGAAGACCTTCGGCTCACGAACGATTGCACGGCCCATGGCCACGCGCTGACGCTGACCACCGGACAGAGCCTTCGGCTTGCGGTCGAGGTACTCGGTCAGATCCAGGATCTCAGCGGCCTTCTCGACGCGCTTGCGAATCTCTTCCTTCGGGGTGCCGGCGATCTTCAGGGCGAAGCCCATGTTGTCGGCGACGGTCATGTGCGGGTACAGAGCGTAGTTCTGGAAGACCATTGCGATGTCGCGGTCCTTCGGCTGCATCGTGGTGACATCATTGCCACCGATGAGGATGCGGCCCTTGTTGACCTCTTCCAGGCCGGCCAGCATGCGCAGAGTCGTGGACTTACCGCAGCCAGACGGGCCAACGAGCACCAGGAACTCGCCGTCCTTAATGTCAAGGTTCAAATCATCCACAGAGGGCTTATCGTTGCCCGGGTAGATACGAGTGACGTGGTCGAATACGACTTCTGCCATGATATTCATCCTTTCAGAGGCAGGTACGTGCCTCACGATCCGTTGTAAAGGGATTACTGTGCCTTGATCATCAGTCCCTACACTGGCAACATCAAACCGCAGCGTTCTTTTTTCCTTCGGTTCATTGAAGACTCTCTTCGTTGAGCCACGTACTACTATACACGTCCGCTGGAACACGTCAACACGCGCGTCTGAAACGCGGACGTAACATCGACGGGCCTTCAACCGGCATCCCGCAGCCGGCATTATCCTTACTCCGACCTCATCTCAGTCCCCCTCCTCCCATCCATCTCCCGCCTCTCCCCTCCCCAAGTCCTCTCCTCTTTTTGCGTTCCTAAGTGCGCGCCGAAACGACGACCGTGCGCACATAGGTACGCAAACAGGGCCATTTGCGTCCGTATGTTCGCGCACTTGTCGTTCCGGCGCGAACTTAGGAACGCAACGGCGCTTCCGGCTCAATCGGCATGCTCGAATATCGGGTGCGCCCCGGCACGCGGTACACCGGCCTGCATCAGCTTCATGACGAACGGCGCGCGCTGGACCACTTCGATGTAATTCGTCCGTATCACAACGCTCACTCCGGCCTCTTTCAGATCCTGTTCGCGCTGCCTTTCGTCACGGACCACCTGCCGAACATCCCGGTTCGACGTCATCTCTGGATCGATATATTTCTGCATACCGTCAAACTCCAGCACGATGATGCGGCCATCTTCCGTATGCCAGATGAAATCGACCCGGCCCGCCTCCTTGCCGGTCACGCGGCTGTAAAACGTATGCTGCAATTGCGGAGGAACAAACCCTTCTTCGATGGATACAGCCCGGCAGAACGACTCCCCTCCGTTCTCGCTGCGAGCATCCGCATAATGCAGCAGACGAAATACCGGCCCACAATCCACTCGCAGACCATCACAGACGGCGACGATCTCCTCGCGGGTCACGAGCCCCCGGCGCAACGCGGAATCGAACATCGACAGCACGTGCTCGAACGGATACAAGAGCGCGCAGTCCACCAAGGTTCTTGCCGGACTGGTCACACGTACCTCGCCGATACATACATCGTCACGCAATGCCCGTTCGTGGGCGATCCGGTCAGCCAACTTGCTCACCTGACTCCAGGTATTCGACCCGTCCTGTGCTGCTCCATCACCGCGAGGCCGGTACAAACGGACCACATGGCAGTCCTCCCGTATATCGGATCTACGCACCGAGATGCGCCGCAGCCGGTGGTACGACCGACGTGACTTGGTGAATCCGTCAGTCGCGATGTACACGTATGGCTCGTCATGCAACGTCCATGAGTGCTCGAACCCGTAGATGACCGCCGCGCTCAGTCCGGCGAATACGCGCTCGGGATGCCGTCTCGCCATTTCGCGAATGACATGTGACGCTTGCTCAATGGGATTCAGACCATCCCAGTATTCACGACGCGCGTACACGCTGCGAAATGGCCGCACGACATCGCCGCAACGAGTTCGCCGCAGCATCGCCTGTCGTTCCGCCGGGCTGGACGCGGAACAACATCGCCCGTCCATTTCCGCCCGGTTCATCAGATCGTCTAGATGCTTGTGCTGTCTCATATGTTGATGATGACAATATGGACCGCCGCTGCGCAAGCGAATCCGGGGTATGTGGTCGAAGGCTAGGCGATTGTGGATAACTCGGCGCGCCGCGGCGGCATCAACGGCTGTGACGACACATTTGCGTTCCTAAGTGCGCGCCGAAACGACAAGTGCGCGAACTTAAGAACGCAAACCGGCCCATTTGCGTTTCTAAGTGCGCACAGTCGACGTTCCGGCGCGCACTTAGAAACGCAAACGATATCAGGGGGGGGTAGAGAGTATCGGAGAGGACAGCAGGGGAAGGAGGAATATCAGGGGTAGAGAGAACGGGCACAGGGCGGTGAGTAGGATAGGAGGGTATGAGCGATGCGTTGAATTTGGAGCCCGGAGCGTTGGTCGGCGGCTACACGCTGATGTCGCGGCTGGGATCCGGAGCCATGGGATCGGTCTGGCGCGTGCATGATGACGGTGGCGAGGAATACGCGATGAAGATATTGCGTGATTCGCTCGCCGATGACCGTTCGACGGCGTCCGCGCGCGATCAGATCACGGCACGTGAGCGGTTGCGCCGAGAGGCGATGGCGTTGAAGAAAGTCAATCATCCCGGCGTGTGCGGCATCGTGGACATGGAGTTGGATGATTCGCTGGCGTTCATCGTCACCGAGCTGATCGAGGGCAAAAACCTGCGCGACGACATCGCCGCGAATGGGCCATACGTCGCCGATGACCTGGAACGACTGGCATCCAAGCTGATGGACGCAGTCAAGGCGGTTCATGCGGCGGGAATCGTGCATCGAGACATCAAGCCGACCAATGTGATGGTTTCAGCGACCGGCCCGGTTCTGGTGGATTTCGGCATCGCCATGGGCGAAGGCGAAAGCCATGTGACGCGCACCGGCCTGGTGATGGGAACGCCGGGGTTCATCGCGCCGGAGATTATCGAGGGAACCGAATCCGATGAGATCACGGACTGGTGGTCCGTGTCGTCGGTGCTGGCATTCGCAGCAACCGGGGAGCCCGTTTTCGGCACCAAGCCGATGATGGCGGTGCTGGAACGCGAGGCGTCCGGCAACGCGAACCTCACAGGTCTTCCCGCCACCACCATGACGGCGTTCCGTGCGGCGCTGAACCCGGATCGCAGCAAGCGCTGCACTCCGGAGCAACTGCTGCAGGCGATCACCGTGGACGCGTTCAACCCCGGCGCCTGGCAGCAGTACGACGATGACGCCGCGCAATCCGGTCAGACGGATGTGATGCGCCCTTTTGACCATACCGGTCTGCGCAACCCGCGTCTGTTATGGCGCCCGCATGAGCCGGCCGAATCAGGTGAGAAGCCGACTGCAGCCGTCACCAAGGCAGAAATGCCAAGGCAAACCGCGATGCCCGGCGTTCGGCCCGCTTTGCAGCGGATCATCGGACAATCGGCGCCCTCACCGTATGCGACGGTTCCGCCGATTCCGAGGCTCCCAAACGCCGGCCAAGCCGCTGACGCTGCATCCGCCAGCCTTCGACGGATACCATCAATCGGGACAGGAGCAGATGCCGGAACCTCGGACGGAACCGTACCGCTCCGGGGAGCACCGCTACCGGGAAATATCGCGTCTTCTCAGGCACCCGGCAACGACCAGACGGCGCCGATGTCCCGCCTCACCCCACCTATGCCGCCGACCATGCCGGTCGGCACCGAAGCGACCGAATCGTTGCGCCCACAGCCGACATCGGTTCTGCCCGCCTCCACCATGCCATTCGATTCCACGGTCAGCGTCGGACGAACCATGCCCATGCAACCGCAGCCGACGACGGCCCTACCCACGGACGATGCGGACATGACCGGAGCAACGGCCGTAATCGAGCCGTCATCATCCGCCGACACCGCGGCAACCCTGGCGATGGATGATCCAGTGTGGTCGGGGCGCCAGCAAATCCCCACCATGACCATGCCGCCGCTGAGCCCCCAGCAGATCTTCGCCGACCCTGATGAAGCCGCAACGCCGACGACCGCAATGCAACCCGGCCAGCCCGCACAGCTCCAGCCAGCCGCGCAATTCCAGCCGTCCATGCAATCCATGCCGACAGCGCAGGCCATGCCGCCGATGGCCATGAACCCGGCAGACATCAAGCGCCAGACCTATCTGCGTCAAGGCACGCCGCTGCTCGCCGCATGGGCAGCGCCCATAGCCGCAATGGCCGCGAGCATGCCGTTGGCGGCAATGGTCGCAGCCACGCTGCTGTGCTGGCTGCTGCTGACGGTAGGCTATTCGACAGACGCCCAGCTGCAACGCGAATACAGACGCGGCGGCACACACAGCGCCGGCGACACCGCGATGCGCATCATCACGCTGCCATGGCACGCCCTCAGGGGGTTGCCTGCGGCAATAGGGCGCGGGCTGCTCGCCGTCGCGACGCTGGCGCTGGGATCCACCCTCGCGACGCTGATCTTCAGTCTGCCGGTCGTAAACACGCGGTTCGCCATAGGCGGCATCACCATTGTGGTACCCATCATCGCCGCCTCCCCCGTGTCCCCGTCAGGTCTGGCTCTGGCCATCTGCGCGGCGATCAGCTGGATCATCGGTATGCTGGCGCCCGCACCGACCATGCTGCGACTTGGCACCGGCACCCTGCTCGGTCTCAACCGGCCCGCGGGCTCCAGCGGCGCAGGCATGCTCCCCGAATCGTCCGACAACGAAACCGCTCCCGCGATATCCGCCCAACATTCCGGGCGTGAATTCGCCGTATGGATCGCATGGGCGGTGATTACACTCTCAGCGTGCACGCTGCTCGGTCTCGGACAGGGCATCAACTGGTGGCCGCTGCCCTCCAACGTCGCATAACATCCCCATCCCAGCTGCATGCCGAGCGACGGCAATGCCCGGTTTGTAGCCATTGTCACGTTCCATCATGCGGCAAACGGCGCAACCCGCCGCCGGAAAAGCGAACCCTTCTACTACTATGGGCAACAAACCGGCAGGAAAGGGATAACTGTGGCACAAAAGAATCAGAACGCGAAGCGCAACACCAGGGCAAGCCGTCGCGCCGCCGAAGAGAAGGCGGCGCAGGAGAAGGCGGAGCAAGCGGCCAAGGAGCGCAAGCAGCAAACCATCATCGGCGCAGTGGTCGTCGCCATCATCGTCGTGCTAGTGGCAATCGCCGGCTTCGCCATCTATGGAGCCATTCACAAGAACGACGTGGCGAAGAGCACCACCGAGGAGCAGGCATACCAGCAGCTGCAAAAGGTCGAGACCAAGCCATCGGCGGCCGACGACAAGGGCGGCATCCTCATCTCCAGCGAAGGCTATGGCAAGAAGGCGTCCGGCGCCCCCACCGTCGCCGTGTACATGGATCCGCTGTGCCCCGGCTGCGGCGAGTTCAACCGCCAGACCGATCCCACGCTGATCTCGCTGGTGGACGCGGGCCAGATCAACCTGGAGATCCACCCGATGTCGTTCATGGACGAATACTCGACCGACGAATATTCCAGCCGCGCCACCGGCGCCATCCTGTACATCGCCAGCAATGACGACAACCCCGATCACCTGCTCAAGTTCATCTCGAACATCTACGCCGAGGACTTCCAGCCCGGTGAGGCCAGCGAATACAAGTCGGTCAAGAACAAGGCGCTCAAGCAGCAGGCGATTGACGCCGGCGTACCGCAGTCCGTGGCCGACAAGGCGTTCAACGGCGAATACAGGAAATGGCTGGATGCCATCAACCTGTACACCCCGAAGCGCCCCGAACTGTGGCAGGTGTCCGGTTCGAACAAGGGTGTCATGAGCACGCCGACCATCACCATCAACGGCAATTACTGGGATCGCAACCAGCTGTCACTCGCCGGCATGAACAACAAGACCGGCATCATCGCGTCGCTGGGCCTGAAGGAAGACGAAGTCGGCCAGAAGGGCACGATGCCGTCGATCGGCGAATCGGGCAAGCCGATCTCGCTGACGACCGGCGAATGACGAATGACCCGTCATGCCCCGCAAATGAACGATGACACCCACGTAGACCCGTGTCGCGCTGTGATCTTCGACCCCGGCCGGAGGAACCGCAACACGGGTTTGCGACATTCTGAATTGACCAGCGCGGTGAAACTGGTAAGCTGGTCAATCGTTCGATGACACCTGTCCGCATTGTGCGAATGGGGTCCGCCTCCTTAGCTCAGATGGCCAGAGCGGCCGCCTTGTAAGCGGCAGGTCGTCGGTTCGATCCCGACAGGAGGCTCGCGGCACAGCATACCGCGTGTCATGTGCGATGCACGGTCGACATGTAGTAAGCTGTGTTTACATATAGTCTTACCTTGTGTAAGTGCCAGAAGCCTTCCCCCAACTTATGGCTTCTGGAAGGCAGAGCGTCCCCCAATTAGCTCTGCCCACAGGGGGGCGGGACAATCCCCTTCTCTCCCGCCCCCTTCTTCTTTATCTTGATATATGTGACCACCCCAGTAGCTCCGCGACAGCCCTTCGGGCAGGGCAAAAAAGTACCAAATGTGGGAGTATGGGTGACGGTCGTGCGATGCCCAGCGAAGCATCATCGTGATTGGTTACAATGCTAGCCGTAGCTCATGGAAGGATGACATATGGCCAGGCGGTGGACACCACGACGTTTTGTTCGATTGCGTCGCATTCGGGTGGCGATCTGCGCCGTCGCCGTGGCTCTTGCCTCAACGGTCGCATTCGGCGTCGCCGCACGCAAGACCATCGCACTCAGCATCAACGGCGACACCCAGACCGTCACCACGTATGCCATGAGCGTGACGCGCCTGCTTGAAGAGCGGGGCGTCGACGTCAAATCCCATGATCTGGTGCAATCCACCAGCGGCGACATCCTCAGCAATCATGACGTGGTCACGGTCCGCAGCGCATATCAGACGACCATCAGCATCGACGGACAGCGCGTGCCGTTCTGGACCGTGGCGACCAGCGCCTCCCAGCTGCTCGGGTTTTTCCAGCAGAACGAGAACGAGGCCGCGAAAGTCACCGTGGACATCGACAACATCTACAGCCAGCTCACCGGCGGCCTCGTCATCAACGAGTCCGGCCCGGTGACGGTCATCGCCGACGGCAAAACGTCGGTCGCGCCGAATGGCAAGCTTCCCGCCGCGTCGATTCTCGATTCCAAAGGCATCAGCCTCAACAAGGAAGACCGCGTCAGTGTCGAGAAGGACGGAGACAAGACCGTGCTGCGCGTTCAGCGCGTCACCCACGGGCAGGAGACGACGACCGTCGCCATTCCCCATGGTTCGCAGACGATTGTTGATAAGTCGTTGAAGCCAGGAACATCCGTGGTCCGCCAACAGGGGGAAGACGGCGAGAAGAAGCAGGTCTATAACGTCACGTATGTCGATGGCATCGCAGAGACGCGAACGCTGATTTCGGAGACGACCACCAAAATCTCCCTCGACACCATCGTCGCCGTAGGCCCGGAGAAGGCCGCCGAACCTTCCGACACCAGCAAGGGGCAAGCCGATAAAGGCAGTGACAACGCCGGCAAGTCAGGCAACAAGTCGAATACCGGCAAGTCGGATGGCAACTCCTCGAATGGCAGCACGTCCGGCGCAAACAAGTCGGATGATACGTCGAACAATGACAAAAACAACGACAAGAACAACGGGAATTCGGGCAACAACGGCAATTCCGGGAACTCAGGGAACTCAGGCAATAGCGGCAACTCGGGAAACTCCGGCAACTCGGGAAACTCGGGAAACTCCGGAAACAACGGCGGCAACGGCGGCAACGGCGGCAACGGCAACTCCGGCAACTCCGGCAGCAGCTCGCAGGGACGCCTATGGCACCCGACCGCCGCGCAGGCCAAAGCCTACGCATCCGGCGCGGCCGCACAGCGCGGCTGGACCAGCTACGACTGGACATGCCTCGACAAGCTGTGGACCCGCGAATCCAGATGGCTGTGGTACGCCGAGAACGCGAAGACCGGCGCCTACGGAATCCCGCAGTCGCTGCCTGCGAGCAAAATGGCCGAGTTCGGCGCAAATTACCGTGACGACGGCGCTGTGCAGATCGACTGGGGGCTGGCGTATATCGCCCAACGGTATGGCAGCCCATCCAAGGCATGGGAACGCTCCGAACAAATCGGCTGGTACTGATAGCGAGCGTTATGACTGACATGAATCCATCCCCTGCACCTTCCGGAGCATCCGCAGCCGCCGAGAAACCCGCAGCCGCCGGGCGACTGCTCGGCGCGGCCGACATCCGTCACATAGCAGCCGAAGCCGGCATCAGCCCGACCAAGAAATTCGGCCAAAACTTCGTCATCGATCCCGGAACAGTGCGCCGCATCGTGCGCGAGGCCGCGGTCACCGCCGATACGCGGGTGCTGGAAGTCGGCCCTGGATTGGGGTCGCTGACACTGGCCATCCTGGAAACCGGCGCCACGATGACCGCGGTCGAGATCGACCCGCCGGTCGCGCAACGGCTGCCGCATACCATCGACACATACATGCCGGATGCGAGGAACCGCCTCACGGTCATCAACAAGGACGCGCTGGCCCTCACGTCGGCGGACCTCCCCGAGTTCAGCGGCGACGAACCGTTCACCCTGGTGGCGAACCTTCCGTACAATGTGGCCACGCCGATCATCCTGACGCTGCTGGAACGCTTCGACATGCTGACGTCCTTCGTGGTGATGGTGCAGAAAGAAGTCGCGGACCGTCTGACCGCCACTCCCGGCTCGAAGATTTACGGCGCGCCCAGCGTGAAGCTGGCGTGGTACGGCTCGGCGGAACGCGTGGGCAACATCGGGCGTCACGTATTCTGGCCAGCGCCGAACGTGGATTCGGCCCTGGCCGGGTTCACCCGTGTCCAGTCGCATGCGGGCCCGCGCGACCCCCAGTTGCGCCAGCTGACGTTCCAGTTGGTCGACGCGGCCTTCAGCCAGCGTCGCAAAACGCTGCATGCCGCACTCAAGCGCATGGTGCCCGATGAAGTGTTCCACACGGCGGGCATCGACCCGACACGCCGCGGCGAGACGCTGACCATCGACGAATTCGCCGCTCTGGCGACGGCGCTGAGGCAATCGCAGCATGAACAGGGGCAGGCATCATCATGAGCGCCACAGCAATGGACAATGTACGGTCAGCAACACCGGGTCAGGTACGGCGTTCGCCAAGCGTCCCCGCGCATTGGCCCATCCGCCGTCATGTAGCAGCCGCGGAAACGACACCGGCCGGGCCGCTGCACTCGGTGGAGGTCACGGTTCCCGCGAAAACCAATCTGACGTTGCACGTAGGGCCCGCCCATGAGGAATGGGGCGGACGGCACGCGCTGGACACGATATATTGCGCCATCGGCGTCAACGACGTGGTGACGGCGACTGCCAAGACCCCCGGCAGCGGGTTTTCACTCGAACTGAGCGGCGAGCATCTGGGTGATCTGGCATCGAGCGGCAGCGACATGCGCCGCAACCATGCGGTGCTTGCGTTGTTCGCGATCGCCAGGGCCGCGGGGCGGGAGCCGGACGTGGCGCTGCATGTGGACAAACACATTCCCGTCGGCGCCGGATTGGGCGGCGGATCCGCCGACGCGGCGGCGACATTGCTCGCCGTGAACACCCTGTGGGGACTGCACTGGCCGATTGAACGGCTGCGTGACATCGCCGCCACGCTCGGCGTCGATATGCCCTTCTGCCTGGAGGGCGGATATGCGCATGGCACCGGTTTCGGCGAGCGGATCATCCCGCTGGAGGATGATTCATCGTGCGTTCAGACGCTGCGAGACCGCGGATTCGCCGGCCAATTGCTGGTGGGAGCGTACCATGCGCAACTGAGCACGCCGAATGTCTACTCGACCTTCGACAAGATGGGCGCGGGAGACGGCGACGACAACCATCTGCAGCGCGCCGCGGTCGCCTTGCACCCCCGCAGCGGCGAAGCCATCGAAGCCGCCCTGGCCGCCGGGGCATCCCGGTCATTCGTTTCCGGCTCCGGCCCATCGGTCATCGCGTTCGTACCGGACGATGCCGTCGCCCGCCGCGTTCGCACCGCATGGGAGCAATCCGCCACGGTGGATCGCATCATCGCTGCGCAGGCGCCGGCGAGACCGGTCATAACCATCCTGCCATCCCTGTCTTATCGCGTCAGACAGTGACGCTAATCTGTGTACCAGTCTCGTAAGAAAAGGACGGACCCATGACTCAGCCTTATGACGAACGCGCGGAACGCAAGCGTTACATTCGCCGCCGCCAGCAGATCGTATTCTCCTGTGTCGGCGCGGTGCTTGCCGTCGCCCTGGTCGTGTCGGCGCTGTTCTATTTCCATGTCGGGGGTCTGGGCATAACGGCCACGTCCGCAGTCAAGCCGAATTACGGCGTGCGCGTGCCCTGCTCGACCAAGGACGCCAACGGCAAGAACCAGACATATTCCAACTATGCGAACGTCAAGGTGCGCGTGCTGAACGGCACCAAATTCGTCGGTTTCGCGAAGGCCGTCAGCACCGCGCTGTCGAACCGCCAGTTCAAGGTCACCGGCTGGGACAATTACAAGGGCAAGAAGGTCGAGCGCACCACAATCTATTTCGGCAAGAACGCCATCAACGAGGCGTACACGCTAAACACGAACTTCACGGACGCGGTGATGGTGATGGATGACCGCGACGACAAGCTGATTGACGTGGTGCTCGGCGCCTCGTTCAACGATCTGGCCAACAAGGACAGCCTGCCGAGCGGCGACACCGCCATCGAAAACTTCGAGGGATGCGTGCCCGTCCAGTCAATGGGCACCTTGCCCAAGGCCCTCGATCATGAAAAGGTGGAATGACGGCCAGCATCGTCATGACGGCCTGAAACCCCCGATATTCGGCGGCTGCCTGCCTTACGCGGACAGCCGCCGAACCGTTTCTTGGGCACGTTTACAGCGACGCGTGCCACCGCTTGAGCTCGGCCACCGCGGTGTCATGGTCGACCGGACCGTTATCGAGCCGGTATTCCAGCATGTGCTTGTATGCGCGGCCGACCTCCGGGCCGGGAGCGATGCCGAGGATGGTCATGATCTCATTGCCGTCGATATCCGGCCGGATGGCATCGAAGTCCTCTTTCTCCTTGAGATCGCGCACGCGCTGCTCCATCTCGTCCATGGCGGACGAGAACACCATCGCCTTACGACGGTTCTGAGTGGTCGCGTCGGCGCGGGTCAGCCGGTTCAGCCGCTCATACAGCGGACCGGCGTCCTTGACGTAGCGTCGCACGGCGGAATCGGTCCATGGTTCTTCGACATACCCGTGGAACCGCAGATGCAGGTTCACTAACTCGCTGACATCCTCGACGAGATGATGGTCGAACCGCAGCGCCTTGAGCCGTTTGCGCGTCATTTTCGCGCCGACCGCATCGTGATGATGGAAGCTGACCTTGCCGCCGGGCTCGAACCGGCGTGTTTTCGGCTTGCCGATGTCATGGGTCAGCGCGGCCAGGCGAAGCGTCAGGTCGGGAGCGGGCACGGGGCCTTCCGGCCCGGTCTCCAGCGCTATGGCGCGATCGAGCACAATCATCGTGTGCTCGAACACGTCCTTGTGGCGGTGGTGCTCGTCGATTTCCAGCTGCAGGGCGGGAATTTCCGGGAATACGATATCGGCGAGACCTGATTCGACCAGCGCTTCGACACCCGCCCTCGGACGATCGGACAGCAGCAGCTTCGTGAGCTCGTCACGCACCCGTTCAGCGGATACGATGTCGATGCGATCGGTCATGTCGCTGATGGCGGCAGCCGTGTCGGGGGCGATGCTGAACCCGAGCTGTGCGACGAAACGCACGGCACGCATCATGCGCAGCGGGTCGTCGTCGAAGGACTGATACGGATCCACCGGCGTGCGCAATACGCCTTTAGCCAAATCGCTGGCGCCGCCGAACGGGTCCACGAACTCCAGCTGCGGCACGCGCAGCGCCATGGCGTTCACGGTGAAATCACGGCGGGACAGATCGCCTTCGAGCGAATCGCCGTAGCTGACTTCGGGCTTGCGGGATTCGGGATCGTACGTGTCGGACCGGTACGTAGTGATCTCCACCTTGACTTCGGTGCCGTCCTCGCGCCGGCGCATCGCACCCAAAGTGCCGAATTTGCGGCCCATATCCCAGAAACCGTCACGTCCCCAATGACGCAGGATCGGCTCGAACTCGTCGGGATGGGCCGACGTGCAGAAATCGAGGTCGTGGGAACGCCGGTGCAGCAACAGGTCACGCACGGGGCCGCCCACCAACGCCAGCTCGTACCCGCGAGCCGCGAACAGGTGTCCAAGTTCAATGGCTTCCGGCCAAACTTCGAAATTCACACGAGGCCTTTCCATAAAGTATTACCGCTTTTATGCGTATTCAAGCATACCGTTACCCCACCTGCACACGGTATTGAGTAAGGTGGAAGTCATGATTACGCCCGCAGACCTCGCGCGCATGCTTGCGCATGCTGCGGGCGACCATACCCAAAATCCGCTCGAACCCGATACGTTGCTCTATACGTCCGAGGCTCCGCGCACGCCGAAAACCGTTGTCAGGCCACCGGAACCACGCTTTCCCACACCTGCGATGATGCCGCAGCGACGGGCGGGCGACGGGCCGACCACATTCGCGTCGCTGGACGCTCAGGAGCTCCCGGTGGTGCGCGAATACTCGGCCGGCGGCCTGGTGTTCGACGAGCGCGGCCGTGTGGCCATCATCGCGCGACACTCCCGCAACGGCCATCTCGAATGGTGCCTTCCCAAGGGCCATATCGAAAAGGGCGAGACGCCGCAGCAGACCGCCGTGCGCGAGGTGCACGAGGAGACCGGCATTCTGGGTGAGGTGGTCGAGTCCATTGCCACCATCGACTATTGGTTCACCGGTACCAGCCAGCGCGTGCATAAGCTCGTGCATCATTTCGCGCTGCGCCAGATCGGCGGCGACCTGACGGTGGAGGGCGATCCGGATCATGAAGCCGAAGACGCCATCTGGGTGGATTTCGATGATTTGGATGACGTTCTCAGCTATCCTAATGAACGCAAGATCGCTTGGCTCTACGCAAGGAAAATGAAGCAGGGATGATCGCGAACAGCCCCGAGCACGGTCAGGCCGTGCCATCGTTATCTCACCGAACGACACGCCTATGGCGCTTCTTTACCATCATGTTGCTGACATGCGCGATGCTGTTCGCAGGCCGCATGGTACCGGCCGGCACGGCACATATGGCGATGGCGGATGACGAGACGGACACGGCCACGCAGACGACCGCCTTGTCGATCACCGAATCGACGCCCGTGGTCACCGACACATCCGGCTACCACATCACCATCAGCATCTCCAATCCCACGTATGCCGCGACGTCACCGGGCCTGGTGACCGTGGCCTACAACCCGTCATATACGTTCGTATCGCGCACTGACATCCAGCATTGGGCGACCGGGGACGTATCGATTCCGGTGCGCACCGTTCTCGGCACGGCCACGGTGCCGTCCATCGCGGCGAGCAAGAAGGTTTCCGTGAAGATCGACGCGGTGGCCGACAGCGATGCGTTGAAGGCGTTGCAGATGTGGGGGCCGAAACCGCTGCTGGTCACCTATCAGGCGACCCAGGCGACCGATTCTCAATCCACGGGCTCTTCTGACGGGTCATCCGGGTCGGACCGTACCGTCGATCCGAACGCCAAGCCGATTCGCCTGCACAGCTTCTTGACCAGATCATCCCAGGGATTGCGCAACGCACAGACCCCGCCGATGGCCATCACCATGGTCATGCCGTTGATGAACACCGGCCAGCAGGCCGACAAGAACGCCATCGACCAGCTGGTGGTGCATGACAACGGCGATGGATCCGACACAAAATCTACACAATCAGGTGGCGGCGGCACGGATGGCAGCACAGACGACGGCTCCGGCAACAATACCGACGGCTCCGAAAACACCGCGGCGACGCAATCATCAGTGCTCACCCCGCACGACAATGATGCACTCGCCGCCAAACTCTCCCTCATCGGCAAGCACAGCGATTTGCAGACCATAGCCGATCCGACGGCATTGGCTTCCGACACCGGGCAACGCATCGATGCCGTCATGCAGCCGGCCGGATTCGACATCACCGCCTATGCCGCGATCAACAACGTCCGGTCGTACGAACAGGCCGGCGTCGGCACCGGCGCATGGAACGCACGATCCGCACTGGCCGCGGCACCGGCATCATCCAATTCCCTGCCCATCGCCTGGCAAGGCAAGGGCGATTGGACCCGGCAGGCGCTCTCCACGGCCAGGAAGCAGGGATACCAGTACGTCATCGCCGGTCACGACTTCGACTCCAGCACCACGGCCACCGTGCACACAGGCACATACACAATCCCCACCTCGGCCGGCGACATCACGGTGCTGAGCGAGCAGAAGGAACTCGGCGACCTAGCCAAAGGCAAGCCCACCAGCAGTGATGCGGACGGCGAGACCAGTAACGCGGGACGCATCGCGCGGTTCGTCGCGCAGAGCGCCTTCTATCAGATGGAGCAGCCGTATGCGGCGATGAACCGCAACCTGCTGGTCTGCTTCGGCACTAATATGTCGGCGGCGTTCATCGACACGCTGATGACCGCGGTCGAACAGTCCTCATGGCTGCAACTCACCGACCTGAACGATCTCATTGACGCAGACGCCTATCGGACCGGCGACAAGGCGCTGCAAATCGTCCCCCAAGACAGTCATTTAAGCGAGCGGAACACCCGATCGGTCACGTCCGCGCTGGAATCGCTGGCCGAAAGCCGCAACGACATCAACCGCTTCGCCACGTCGGTCCTCACCGACCATAAGGCATCCGCGTCCTGGATCCGCAAGATCAAGGCCGCACAGAGCACGCTGGCACTGCATGCGCTCTCGTCCGCGCCGCGCAACATCGACAGTCTGGTCGACGGCGCCAAACGGCTCGGCGGAGGCATGTTCGGCGGCGTATCCATCACGCCGACCGACTCCATCACCGTCGTCAGCGAAACGGCCAAAATGCCCGTCACCGTCAGGAACAACCATCCGTATCCGGTACGGGTGAAGGTCTCATCCCTCACCGACTCCATGGAAATCGTCACATCGCGGTTCACTGAGGTCACCATACCGGCGAACAGCGAGGCGCAGGTCACGTTCGCCATCCGCGTCGCCACTTCCGGCCACGCCACAGCCCACATCACATTGCTGGACCGCAACGGCGACACGTTCGGTTCCGCACAGAACACCGACATCACCAGCGTGCTGCGCATCAGCGACATGACCGGATTCATCATCATCGGCTTCTCGCTGCTGCTCGGCCTGGTCGGCCTCTGGCGCCAATTCCATCGAAAGAAGGACCCCGACGAATGAGCACCACGGTAGGACGCAATTCGCTGATCATGGCGTGCGGCACGGCCGCGTCACGTGTGACCGGCCAGATCCGCACCATCTTCCTCGTCGGCGCACTCGGTACCACCGGTATCGCAGCCAACGCGTATCAGGCCGGCGCGCAGATACCGCAGGTGATCTTCAACCTGCTGTCCACCGGCGTGTTCAACGCGGTGCTCGTGCCGCAGATCGTGCGCACGCTCAAGCAGAAGGACGCGGATGAGCGACTCAGCAAGCTCATCACCTTGTCCATCGCGCTGCTGCTGGCCATCACACTGCTGATGGCGTCCGGCACGCCACTGCTGACGATGCTGTACCTCGACTCCAGCTGGACGCCCGCGCAAAGGGCGCTGGCGAACGCCTTCACGCTGTGGTGTATGCCCCAGATCCTGTTTTACGGCCTGTACACCGTATTGGGGCAGATCCTCGCCGCAAAGGGGCGTTTCGCGACGTATGCGTGGAGCTCCGTGGGCGCCAACGTCATCAGCTGCATCGGTTTCGGCGCGTTCATCATGCTGTTCGGCAACGCGGGACGGCAGCCGATGTCGTTCTGGACATCCGGCAAGATAGCCCTGACCGCGGGCGCCTGGACGGCCGGCGTGGCGTTCCAGGCCCTGGTGCTGTTCATTCCTTTGCTGCGTTGCGGCATCCACTACCGGCCTCGCTGGGGACTGCATGGGCTGGGATTGCGTTCCATGGGCCAGGTGGCGGTGTGGAGCATCGCCATGGTGCTGCTCAACCAGCTGATGGGCATCGTCAATTCGCGTGTTAATACCGGCGCCCCGACCGCCGGCGGCGATTTGTACGGCATCGCGGGCAACGCGAGCTATCAGTACGCGTACACGATATACGTTCTTCCCTATTCGATCATCGCCGTGTCCATCACGACCGCGGTGTTCCCGCGCATGTCCCGCGCGATCAGCGAGCATCGTATCGGGGATGCCCGCGCCGACCTCAGCTCATCCCTGCGATCCACCGGTCTTGCGATGTTCTTCTTCACCGCGGTCATGATTGCCATGCCGGTGCCGCTGGTGAAGGCGCTGATTCCGTCCACGAATGTGCATGGGGCGATTCTGATATCCGGGCCTCTGATCGGCCTGCTGGTGGGATTGGTGCCCACCAGTGCGTTCCTGCTGGTGCAGCGCGCCTTCTACGCGTATGAGGACGGCCGCAGCCCGTTCCTGTTCGCGGCGGCCGACAACGCCGTGCAGTTGCTGCTTCTGCTGACCTCGCTGCGTTTCGCGCCGCCGAAATATTGGACGCTCATGGTGGCTCTGTCGCTGAGCCTGTCATATATCATCACGTTCCCATGGGTGTTCTGGCTGTTGCGCAGACGATTCGGCGGGCGGATCGACGGCAAGCGCATCATCATCATGCATGTCAAGGCCCTGATTGCCGGTGCGGCGGCATGCGCGTGCGGACTATTCCTCAACCCGCTGGCCACGCGTTTGGTCGGCGCGAAGGTTTCCAGCGTCAACGGACATATGAGCTGGTGGCAATCCATCGTCATATGCGCGATTCTGACGATTGTGGTGACGGCCGTGTATGCCGGGCTGCTATGGCTGATGCGCATGGAGGAGTTCTCCAGCCTGATCGTCACCATGAAGGCACGGCTGTTGCGTAGGACTTCCACTGCGACATCGGTATCGACACCGGCTGAGTCGGAGGCCGAGGAAGCTCAGGCACAAAACGCGGAGGTCGAAGAGGGCACCACGGCAATTGCGGAGAATGATAATCATTACGATAATCATTCGCTGGGTGACGATGGAACCTCGGAGAATGACGGTTCCGCGGAACGGGCCGCTGAAACTGTGACCGATCTCGAACGGCCGGTTCAGGACCACCCCAGGGGGATTCCGTCCGACAACCTTCCGCCTAGCTTCGCGCCGACGGTCAACCGTAAGGGCCAACGCCCGTCCATCAAGTCCGTCGTACTGCCGAACGTCGCGGCAAACGCAGCCGGTGCAACGGCAGGTATCGCGGCCGGCAACAACGCCCAGCCGCGAATTCCCACCATACTGCCAACGCCGCATCATTCCACTCGTCAAGCCGCGTCCATCGCGGCTGCACAGCCGACCATCCCCACGGCTAGAATGTCAGCATCACCACTATCTCAGCGCATGACAGCAGAGCACGGAGAAACAACTACTATGAAGCCTCAATTGGGAGATACCGTCATCGGTCGCTACACTCTCGTTTCTTCACTGCGCGAAAGTGACGGATTGAGCGCATGGATAGCCAATGACCGCATGCTGGCGCAGTCCTGCCAGCTGTTCATCATCACCGACACATCCGTTCTGCCGCAGATCAACGAGGCGGCTTCCACGCTCGCGCTGGCCAACAGCCGGTACTGCACGCCGGTGCTGCAGCTGCAGCACGTCGGCGATGCCGCGGTGGTTATCACCGAGCCGGACTCCGGTCTGGCGCTGGCGGAATACATGCAGCGTTCGTCTTCCTCGTTCCTTAGCTACGACGCGATTCGATCGATCGTGGGACAATGCACCCAGGCGGTTCAGGAGCTGTTGGACACGGGGCTGACCCATACCGCGCTGAGCACCGATACCATTCGCGTGAGCGTCAATGGCGTGCAGTTCGCCGACACTCCCGTCGCCGCCGCATTGGCCGATATCTGCAGCGGCATCGACGGCGATGTGATGTCGTATGAGCAGATGGCGACGCGACAGCTGGCCGCACTGCTGTACGCGCTGCTGACCAAGACGCCTTCAGGCGCGAACACGACGTTCGACCTGAATATGCTGCCCGCCGACGTTCCCACGGAATTCCGCGTGATCTGCAAGCGTGGACTGGCCCTGCACACCGAAGATGGGGAAATCATCGTGCCGATGGCAACGCTGGCCGAGCTGAGCGCGCTGCTGGGCGCGTGGGAGCCATTCGGCAACCTGTCGGATCGTGACATCATATTGCCGTCGGTCAGTGGCAGCGCCTCGATCAGCATGGTGGCGTTGCGTGACACGAGCGATGACAAGATCGTGGAACTGCCGGATGGGCTGGTGACCTCGACGAAGCTGCCGGAATTGTCGATTTCCGAGGCGGGACTGGCAGCCGGCGCCGAGGCCAGGTTCGTCAACGAGCAGCGTCTCGCACAGCAGGCGTTCCTGGCTCAGCTGCCCGGAGATCCGCCCTCGGCCGATCAGCCGGTCATCCCCGAAGCGGAATTGTTCGAACCGGATACCGCCGAGCCGTCGAAGACCCTGGCCTCCCTGCAATCGAAGGTCGGTCAGCTTATGGGCTCCTTGCGCAAGGACGGGGAGCCGGAGTCGCCGGTGACGACATCCACTGCGGAAGAGACCGCGATTGAGCAGCCGATGCCGGTGTATGCACCGCTGCCGGCATCGTTCCCGCCCGCCGCCAAGCCGCGTAGGTCCGCTACTGGCGCGACGCAGGCACAGTCCAGCAACGGCGTGAACGTACCGGCAAACGCTGCTGGTGCGTCTGCTGTTGCGGGCGGTACCGGCAAACCCCGGACGATCGGTGCAACCGGCGAAATACAGAGCATCGTGGCCAATATGCCGAATGTTCCGCTGCCGGAAGAGAACGACAATGAGCGCACCCGCGCCGGCAGCATCCCGCCGTTGCCGCAGTCCGGTGAGGCGCAGGTGTCTGAAGGCAAGCAAACCGTGGCTGGAAGCCATCCCACGACCCGTGCGGCTCAGCCCATTGCCACGAACGCCATGCCGCAGCCGCGCGCGCATATGTCGGAATCATTGGCCGCTCTTGCCGCCAGATCCGCCAAGGCCGCGGCGTCGGGCGACGCCGTAATGCCCCCGTCATTCGCAGTGTCGGCATCGGCGCCCGGAGCCAATGGAGCAGCCATCCCCGGATCATCGAAGTCGCGTACGCGGATGACGGCACCAATCAGCCGCGATGCCCTGCGGAACATGTCTGGCGGCCGTCCTGCGGCGGCTCCGGGTGCGAATGTGCCGGGTGTGCAGACACCGGCGCAGCGTGCCCAATCCGACGCCTTTGACCCCACGGTCACCGTTCCGCTGCTAGGCACTGATGGTACTTCGGTAGATCAGCTGCCGCCTATGGCCCAGATCATGCCGCCGAGCTTCGCGCCCCAGCAGGTGCACGATGTCAATGCGGCGAATGTCGGACGCAATATCGAGGAGGACCTGCCTGACCAGCCACTCTGGGGGCAGCTCAAGATCAAGGTCATCGCCATCGTCGTCGCGCTGGTTCTGCTGGTGGTGGGATTGGTCGCCGCATGGTTCATCCTGAACGGAGACAACCACGGTGGCGGATCCGACAATCAGGATTGGCCGAACAAGACCGACATCGATAACGTCCCGTTCGGCAACTCGACCACACAGAACTCCACGTCAAAGAACTCCACGTCAAAGAACTCTGCGGCACAATCCGACATCGTGTACATCCGCGTTCTGTAGGCGACGCAGAAGTTCTCATGAAACACCCCTTCTACTCACGGGTAGGAGGGGTGTTTCATCGTACGCGGTGACTCACGCTGTGGACTTATGCTGTGGGCCCATATCGTGCTCGTATTAGCTCCTCCGGTTTCCATGAACGCGGCATGCCTGTTTCGGCAATCTGAAAGCGACCAATCGGCATTCGAGGCGAATCCATGTCGTTGTTCACCCACCGCTGGACGAGGTCAGGTCAACTCGCTATCGTAAGGGACATGACTGAACTTTCAACCATCATCATCGGTTCCGGCCCTGCCGGATATACGGCCGCAATCTACCTCGCACGCGCCGGGTATCGCCCGACCATTCTTGCGGGTGAGCTCACGCCGGGCGGTCAGCTGGTCAACACCACCACCGTGGAGAATTACCCCGGTTTCCCTGACGGCATTCTCGGACCGGAACTGATGGATCGCATGCGCGATCAGGCGGAGTCTTTCGGCGCATCCATCGAATATCTCGATGTGACGAGCGTCGATTTCAGCTCCTCCCCCAAGACCGTCACGTGCAGCGACGGAAGCCAATATCACGCCGATGCCGTCATCATCACCACCGGTTCGCAGTACCGCAAGCTCGGCATTCCCGGCGAGGCCGAGTATTCCGGTCACGGCGTATCGTATTGCGCCACCTGCGATGGTTTCTTCTTCAAAGACAAGCCCATCGTCGTGGTGGGCGGAGGAGACAGCGCGCTCGAAGAGGCACTGTTCCTGACTCGTTTCGGCTCTTCGGTGACCGTGTTGCACCGCCGCGACCAGTTCCGCGCCTCCAAGATCATGGTCGAGCGCGTGCTGAACAATCCCAAGATCACCGTGAAAATGAATACGGTGGCAACAGCCATTCGCGGGCAGAAAAACGCCGCCGGCGCGCAGACAGGCGCTGATGCGGTAACCGCTGCGGCACCCGCAGCGCAGAACACCGGAAATCTTCTCTCGTTGAAGACGACTCCGATGCTGAATGTCTCCGGATCGGCATTGAATGCTCCCTCTTCGACCGGCATTTCCCTGTCGGCAAAGGCTGAAACCGCAGATGATTCCGCCGGCTTTGTGGACATTCGCGACACCGTGACAGGCGAGACGGGCACGCTGCCCGCCGAGGGCATCTTCGTGGCGATCGGCCATGAACCGGCCACGCGTTTTGCGAAGGGTTCCGTGGATATGGATGACGACGGGTACATTCTGGTCTCCGGTGCCGGAACGCATACTTCCATGCCTGGAGTGTTCGCCGCCGGTGACTGCGTTGACCGGGTGTACCGTCAGGCCATCAGTGCCGCAGGCATGGGATGCCGCGCAGCGCTGGACGCACAATCCTACCTGGCCTCACTGCACTGATCCAACAGCACAGCTCGACCCGTCGGCGAAATCAAACCTCATCACAGACGATGATATTGCTTCACCGGCGGGTTGAGCTACACAAATATTGCTTGCACTGTCAGTAATCACAAACGAAACGACAGACTGACCGAAATAGCGCTGCGGACGCTTACCAGCGCCGGAGAATCGCATCAGAACGACAATCCGCTCAAATCTAGCGCATTGTACTGAACCGATTGCAACTCATATTGCTCAACAGAGTTTTCGGTAATGCTTTTTCAGGTGCATGCAATAGAACAGTCATACGGACAGTTCATTGCGTTAGTCCTCTGACTGCAAATGCCACGACAGTTGCTTTATACGCGTTCTGCCGGAGAGGCAATGAATACCTCTCGGCAGACCAGATCATACGGCTCATGAACGGCATGACCGTTATTTCCCGTTGTGTGATGATGGCGGCTCACACCGTTGTGTGGCTCACACCCTCACACCCATTTTGCCGCCGCGCCCTCGACTGCCGTGGGAATCAGCATGCTGAGGATGCGTTCCATATCCTCAGGGGAGGAAAACACGATTTCGATTCGACCGTGCTTTTGCGTACCCTTGATGGACACTTTGGTGTCAAAATGATTTTCAAGGTTGTTGACAATCGGAGAACCGGCCCAAGGATTGTTCTTCGTCGGCCTTACCTTCTTGGGCACGTTGCTTTCTGCGTTCTTCAGCGCCACGATTTCCTCGGTGCTGCGAACCGAAAGCCCCTCCCCTATGATTCGAGTGGCCAGCTTGTCGATTTCACTTTCGTCATTCAAACCAAGAAGAGCTCGCGCATGCCCTGCGGACAGTACGCCTGCGGCAACTTTCTTCTGCACGGACGCAGGAAGATGCAGCAGCCGCAATGTGTTCGCGATTTGCGGTCGAGATTTCGAGATCGACTTGGATAGTTCAGCCTGAGTCAGGCCAAAGTCATCAATCATCTGCTGATATGCCGCCGCCTCTTCCAGAGGATTCAGTGCGACGCGATGAAGGTTCTCCAGCAGTGCATCACGCAGCATCTCGTCATCTGATGTGGTTTTGACAATCGCCGGAATCGTCTTCAGTTGTGCAAGTTGTGATGCACGCCAGCGACGCTCGCCCATAATGAGCTCGTATTTCTGCGATGTTTCACGTGAAACATCACTCTTGCTGGACTCCCCAGCCTGACGCTTGCGAACCACGATCGGCTGCAATACGCCGACTTCCTTGATGGACGCGGCCAACTCATTCAGCTCCTCCTCATCAAAGACGCTGCGCGGCTGCTGCGCATTCGGAACGATGGAGCTGACAGGAATATCCAGCAGATAGCCACCCTCGACAGGCTTCAATTTTGGAGTTTCCTTATTATCCTTTTCCTTGCCGGATGCCTTTGTGCTCTCGGAACGCTGAGCCGGCTGCGTTTTCTTGGAATCGCTCGTCCCCTGTGCTGTTGCTCCGAAAAACATGTCACTGGGGTGTGCCATATCACTGATACCGGGCATGGCAACACGCTTGCCGCTCTTGGGCTTCTCCACCGTTGTGGACTTGTGTACGGCAGGAATGGAATCCTTCATGGCCGGAATGGTCTTACGCTTGATTTCGCCAAGACGAACCGGAGCGGTAGACTCACTGTGTTGTTCAGTACCGCTCTTATGGGATTCGACCTTCTCTGGCGCAGCCGCAGCTTTCTCTTGAGGGGCTTTCTTGTTGGCTGTCGTCTCCTCGGATTCGAGATCAACACCCAATTGCTGCTGTTCCGCATGAGCTGTTCTCGACTCACCGGGAAGTGCGGGGAACAGCGCACCCAATCCTTTACCCAAACGTGATTTTGAGGTCATGGGTTACTCTCCCCTCTTCGCGTCAATTGCAGCCAGCACCGAAGGCGATCGACGGGCGATTTCCAAGGCCGCTTCGCCATAGGCACTCGCTCCCATTCCACGCGGGTCATAGCTAATGACTGTCTTTCCGAAACTTGGAGCCTCAGATATTTTTACCGTACGGGGAATCGTCGTATCCAGAACGATACTCGGATAGTGACTCTTCACCTCTGAGAACACTTCCCTGCTGAGCAATGTTCGTTTATCAAACATAGTGACCAGCATAGTCGACACAGTCAAATTAGGGTTATAGTGCTCCTGCACCAATCCTATGGTATTGATAAGTTGACCAAGCCCCTCCAAGGCATAGTATTCAGCTTGGATCGGAATCAACATCTCAGACACCGCGCACATGGAGTTGATGACCAACAGGCCAAGACTCGGCGGGCAATCGACCAGAACATAGTCATAATGATTGTTCGGATCCTGCAGGAATGATTCGACGGCTTCCTTCAGCAGATTGTTGCGATTCGGCAGATCCGCCACTTCCAGTTCCGCACCCGAAAGTTCAATGGAAGCGGGAACCACATCGAGCCCTGGGATATCAGGACAGGTTTTCAGTACCTCTCCGATTGTCATTCGTCCTTCAAGAACGTCATATACCGAAGGATCGCTGGTGCCGTGAGGAACACCGCATGCCGTAGAGGCGTTCCCCTGGGGATCCATATCGATGACCAGCACGTGAGCTCCATGAGAGGCGAGAGCTGCGGCAATATTCACCGTTGTTGTTGTCTTGCCGACGCCGCCTTTCTGGTTGGCGACGGCCAGGCATCGGGTTCTCGATGGCAGGGGGAACAATGCGGCATTCAGGCGTTCATAGCGTGACGCCTCATCTGCAATCTCGGCACCCAAAGAGGAACCATCATTCCCGAAAATCCTTCTGACCGTTTCAGAAGCAGATTCCATGGCAGGAATCGCAGAGGATTCCTGTGAATCATTGGATGTCATAGTCCCTCCTAAAAAACGAACAACATCTAATTTTTCCTAGTCGTATGGACATCTCAAGTTGTGCACAGCAATGTGGATAACTGTGGATAAGTATAGTGCATTAGTGTGTGAACACTTCGATCAACACTAGATAAACCGTTTATTTCCGCCATTTTCCTAATGTGGATTACATGTCGCAAATAATGTGGATAACTTTGTGCACTGTTTGAAATTGTGGATAACTCCATTCTTGCGAAACCATCGCTTTCGTGTTTGACATCCATTGTTTCACGTGAAACAATCTTCGGACAGTCAGCGATGTCGATGAAGATATAACAGCATTGTTTATGCGATCAAAGGCAATGGATATCGTCCATCTCGCCCCGCAATCCAACCTCCGACAGCGGAAGCAGAATTACGATTCCCGTCAGCGGGGGCATGGGATTATCGTGTGACTCCCACCCATGGGAGCCACACGATAATTAGCGCTTGTCGACGAGAACGACGTGCGTGGATTCGAGACCGGGAGCTACTGGAGCTTCAACGACACGAGCACGCACTCCCCCGGCATGGGAAATTTGATGCTTCGCCTTTTCAATCTCAGCCTGCGCCGAACGGCCTTTCAATGCGACCAGTCGACCTTGAGGGCGAAGCAGAGGCAACGTCCAACCGGCAAGCTTGGTCATTGGCGCCACTGCTCGACAGGTCACTACAGAGAATGGTTTCAATTCACCTTCGTGGTGCTTGATACGATCGATGACTTCGTCGGAACGTGCGCGAATAATCGTAACATTCTGCAGGTCCATGTCATCCACGCACTCTTGCAACCATTCGACACGACGTTCCATGGGCTCAATGAGTGTAAACGCACAATCCGGCATGCATGCTGCCGCAACGATTCCGGGGAAACCGCCGCCACTGCCAACATCGGCAATGGTCTTTGCCTTGCTTCGATCGGTGACTTCCCGAATGAACGGGACGCATGCGGCGGAGTTGAGGATATGACGTTCCCAGATGATGGATATGTCGCGTGGGCCTATCAATCCACGCAGCTCACCCTCGCGGGATAGTTTCACGTGAAACACTTCGAGCTTGTCGTATGCTTCGCCCAATGCCTCACGAACTATTGCGGAATCATCCAGCTCATCACCAGATGTTTCACGTGAAACAATATCGCTCACTCTTCGCTACCTTCATCGACGTCGGATTCATCGGCGCTGCTCTTCATGTAGATGGTGACATAGCGACGCGGCTCTTCACCATGAGAACGAGACTTCAGCCCCTCCTCGCGAACCACATCATGAATGACCTTGCGCTCGAACGAATTCATCGGTTTCAAATCAACGGGCTCACCAGTGTCATGCACTTCATCAATGGCATCAAGTGCAATGTCACGAAGACGCTGACGCTTGCGCTTCAGGAACCCGTCAACATCAACAATCAGATGCGAGCGTTCGCCGGTCTTCTGCTGAACAGCAAGCCGGGTAAGCTGCTGCAAAGCATCGACCACTTCACCATTGCAACCAATGAGATGCTTGATATCTGTATCGTCATCAGCGATGATCTGCACCATCGGACGACCGTTGCGAACACCCATCTCGATATCGCCTTCGTAATCGGCGATGTCCAATAAGCCTTCCAAGTAGTCGGCGGCGATGTCAGCTTCTTCATTGAGCTGATCGATCGTCGTGGTCTCCTCCTGCGCCATATCACCACTCCTTTAAGCGAGTATTACTTCCATAGTGTAAAAAAAGGAAACCTCACGGTCAAATAGAGGTTTCCAATCGTGTCACTTTTTCTTGCGATTCTTCCGCTGGGGCTGCTTGCGCTGGTATCCCCGCTCCAGACGAACAGCGGCTTCCTGGCGCGCCTTCTCCAGTTCCTCTTCCTCAATCGAAAGCTGTCCGGCCTTGGCGCGACGAGCATTCTCCTGACGATGATCGCGAATCTCCTTTTCCTCAGCTGCACGGGAACCCGGGGTCGGGAACTTGTACACCTGGAACAAGGAACGGGCAAGGTTGCATGCATTGTTGGTCAGCCAGTACACCAGCACGGCGAACGGGAACATGATGCCGGAGAAGATGTACATGATCGGGAAGCCCCAGGTCATGGCCTGCTGCATCTTGTACGTGGATCCCTGCATCGAAGCCTTGGGGAGGTTCTTGCGCATGTTGTTGAACTGCATGTACCACATGCATGCGCACATCAACAGGATGAAGAAGCCGATGACGACCTTTCCGGAATTGTTGGCCGTACCGAAGGTATCGGTGACGCTGACACCGAAGACGCGGGTTTGCGCGAACTGCTTGGCAGTCGCCTGATCGAATGCGCCAAGCGCTCCCCTCTTGCCGGTCGCGATATACGGAATGGCGGAAAGCATGTAGAACATGCACATGAACACAGGACCCTGAATGACGGCGGTCCAGCACGACCCCATGGGGTTGGCGTCATTGTCCTGGTAGAGCTTCATCATCTCACGGCTCATGGCCTCTTTGCTGGCCTGATCCTTTTTGCCCTTGTACTTGTTCTGAATATGCTGCATCTTGGGCTGCAAGGCCTGCATCTTGCGCATCGACTTCATCTGCTTGAGATAAATCGGCAAAATACAGGCGTGCACCACGAGCACAAGGAACACGATCGCCAGCACCCAAGAGATGCCGATCGGTGCCATGCCCAGCAGGGTGAGGAACTTATGGAACAGGACCATGACCTGGGTCATGAGCCACTCAAGTGGGGTCAGCAGCTTATACAGCCAGCCCCAAATGCCTCTGTCAAGAAGAAATTCTCCGGAAGTGTTCATCAGGCCATCTCCTTAATCATCGGCCATTGGTGTGAGTCGAGGCTTCTCATATGCCTTCGACCAGCGAAATCTGTAGCACAGTGAAAAATGTTGCGGAACATCATCGATGCCGCCACGACTCCAAGGGTTGCAGCGAAGAAAACGCCAAATAAACAGCACGATTCCTCTTACCGCGCCGAAGCGCCGAACCGCAGTGATCGCGTAATGTGAGCAACTCGGATAGTACTTGCAGCATGGCGGCGTTTTCGCCGAAATGGCCCTCTGGTACCACTTGATCATGCCGATAAGCGCCGATCCGATGGCTGACATCAGTGACTCACCCTGCGTTCATGCGTAGTCGTGACTTTGGCGAAGCAACGGGAAAACTGTCGGTCAAGATCAGCGAAATCGACACGCGATGCGCTGGGTTTGGCTCTCACGACGATATCGCACTGCATCGGAAGCATATCTTCATATCGTCTTGCGAGCACACGAAATCGACGCTTCACACGATTACGCGTTACAGCGTTACCAACAGCCTTGCTGACGGCAAGTCCCATACGTCTCATGATATCCGCAGATGCCTGAACATCACGGGTATCGTCATGCACCACAAAGTGCACGACGATATCCGAATCCGTCACCTTGAAGCGACGCTTCAGCACTGCGATGAAGTCACGATGGCTTTTCAGCCGCTTCACTCGCCTTCGTCACCTACCGCAATCAGGCGGACAGAGACTTACGTCCCTTGTTACGGCGGCGGTTGATCATCGCGCGGCCGGAACGGGTGCGCATGCGCACGCGGAAACCATGCTTCATCGAGCGACGGCGGTTGTTGGGCTGGAATGTCCTCTTCATAGTTATGCTCCCGGTTTTTGCCATGCTGATGCACGGCTCTCATGAGTCAAGCTCTATAACGGTACTCTGAGCCATGCCCAAAAATCAAAATGAAAACAATTTCTTCACGATTTATCAGTGTGTCGTGCCCCTTGCAGAGCAGCGGAAAACATTGGAAACACGCCAAAACATGTAGAAAAGTTATCCACAAATTACATGAATGTTATTCACAATTGAGGCGACACAACACGCTAAGCTGTGGATAACTTGGCTAAAGTGGAGTACATATATCCTGTTGTTGTTGTACTTATTATAGCTACCGTAGCGCATCCGCTGCGGTGCGC
The DNA here is from genome assembly GCF_001025135.1 of Bifidobacterium bifidum ATCC 29521 = JCM 1255 = DSM 20456. Taxonomy (NCBI): domain Bacteria; kingdom Bacillati; phylum Actinomycetota; class Actinomycetes; order Bifidobacteriales; family Bifidobacteriaceae; genus Bifidobacterium; species Bifidobacterium bifidum. Next base: position 2,211,011 of record NZ_AP012323.1, read on the forward strand.
ACCGGCACACATACCTGAAGGAGGTCACA